>NC_006513.1:2716038-3032076 GCF_000025965.1 Aromatoleum aromaticum EbN1 | reverse complement strand
TGCACATGGCCGTCGATACGCTCGGGCAACTCGTTGCGCTGACCGTCACGCCGGCCAATGAACAGGAGCGCGCGCAGGTCAAGGACCTGTGCGAGGCGGTGCAGCAAGCCACGGGCGAATCGGTGAAAGTGGCGTGGGCCGACCAGGGCTACACGGGCGACGAAGCCCGCAAAGCGGCCCAGGCGGCGGGCATCGATCTTCAAATCGTCAAGCTTCCCGAGGCGAAGAAGGGCTTTGTCTTGCTGCCCCGGCGCTGGGTCGTCGAGCGCAGCTTCGGCTGGCTGTCCCGATTCAGACGACTGAGCCGGGATTTCGAGCGGATGCCGCAAGTGCTGGCCGGATTGCATTTCGTCGTCTTCTGCATCCTCATGCTGCCCAAGGCCGCGTTCTGGCTGGCACTGGAAGCAAGTTCATAACACGCTCTAGGCCGCTTCGAACTGAAAAGCCGCATTTCCACCAACCCAAACTCCAGCCATTCGGAGAAACACATGAAGTCCAGAACAGGCGGATTCACGCTGATCGAGCTGATGATCGCCGTGGCGGTAGTCGCAATTCTCGCAGCCATCGCCGTTCCGTCATATATGGAATCCATCCGCAAGTCGCGCCGGTCGGACGCAACGACCTCACTGGCAAAGATCCAGCTTGCTCAGGAGACATACAGGTTGAACAACAACAGTTACGGAACTCTGGCAGCGCTCGGATTGGGGGCTACCTCTACCGAGGGGTATTACACGATTGCGATCACCGAAGGCACCATTTCGACAACGGGTTATACCGCCACAGCGAACGCAATAAGTGGGAAATCTCAAGCGTCAGATTCGGACTGCACAGCGATCACGATGACAGTTACCGGCGGCGGCAACACGGTAAGCAACACACCGGCCACCTGTTGGAGCAAGTGACATGGCAAACGGGATCCGCAGCGAGGGCTTCACGCTCATAGAACTGATGGTCGTGATCGTCATCGCCGCCATCCTCGCAACGATCGCCATACCCGCGCTTGGGGATTTCATCAAAAAAGCGAGGGTTCGGGGCGCGGCTGAAGCGCTTCATGCCGATCTGATGTACGCGAGATCCGAGGCCGTGCTGCGCAGTCAGGACATCACGGTCTCAATTACGGGCGGCGCAGACTGGTGTTACGGCCTGAACGCTGGCGGCACATGCAATTGCGCAACGGCGGGTTCGTGCTCAATCAAATCCGTTGCCGGCAGCACGTTCAACGGCACGGCCTTGACGTCAAATTTCACCTCCCTGACATTCGATGGTACCCAGGGGACCATCAGCGGTGCCGGTGGCACGATCGGGACGGATACGGTCCTGATTGGCAATGCCTTGGGACAGGCGGGCGTCAAACTCCTGCCGGTCTCGGTGAAACTCTGCGCGCCTTCGAGCTATGCCGCCACCATGGGGTACCCATCATGCTGAACCAACAACGCTTTACCCAGAATGGTCTGTCGCTGGTTGAGCTCATGGTGGGCATCACCGTGGGGCTGGTTGTAATGACAGGCGTCACAACGTTTTTTGTCGATTATCTCCAGAACAACCGACAGTTGCTGCAGATGGCTCGTCTGGATCAGGAACTGCGCACGGCGATGGACATCGCGGTGCGGGACATGAAGCGCATGGGTTACAAGCGCGACATCCACCTCGACATTCTGAATCTCACGCAGGACTCGGCTTCCCGCGCTGCGATCCTTCCGATCTTCGTCAATTCGGACGCCAATATCAGCGGAAGCCAGATCAACTTCTGGTACGACGAGAACAGCGACAACACGCTCGATACCACGGCGACGACCGAGCAGCACGGCTACCGGATCAACGCGAACGCCCTACAGCGCCTCACCAACAATACCTGGCAGGACATCACCGACCCGAGGGTCACGCAGGTCACCCAGTTCTCCCTCACCCGCACCTACCGATGTATCGATATCGACGGTCCGGCCGGTCCCGCAACGTGCGCCGGCACACCACCAACGCCCACAGCGAGCGACGACGGCGCATATTTCGTTACCGAGATCGCGGTTACGCTCGGCGGGAGATTGACCAACAACAACGTGATAACCCGGAGATTGAACGAGCGGATTCGCGTCCGTGGAGACATCTACAAAGATGGATCCGCAGGAACCTTCACGTACTGAGGCCCGACATGAGCAAGCACAACACTCGAAGCTTGGGCCGCGAACGCGGCGTCGCAATGGTCGTAGCGCTCATACTGCTAGTCGCAGCCACGCTCACCGCGCTGTTCACGAACCGCAATCTCGTCTTCGGCGTCAAGAGCCAAGGCAATCAGGTCAAGTCGGTGGTGGCCCAGGAAGCCGCGACCGCGGGGATCGAGGCAGCACTTGCGATCCTCGTTAACAAGACAAACCGCGAAAACCTGCTGGCTGGCACTCCAGCTGTCGCCGGGTGGTACGAAGGCAGACTGTACGGCTTCTTTCTCGATACGGACGACAATGGCACCGCCAACACGTTAAGCATCGTGCAGGTTACCAGCGGTGCCGCACCGACTGTGCCTTCTGACGCGGTCAGCTCCTTCCAGGTTCGCTTCCAACGTCTGGCGGCCCCCCTTGGGGTGACCGAAGCAGATATCGCGGTACGGATCGATGCGCTGGGTTGCGCCGATGGCCAAGCCCCGAACGCAACGGTCGGGGCCTGTACTTCGCGTGCGCTATTTACCCAATCCACGCTGTTCAAAAAAGGCCTCGCGTCGGCACCGTCTGCAGCCCTGACTGCAAAAGGCGACGTGACCCTCAGCGGAAATGTCGAAATCACGAACACGGACGCCGCAACTAATGGCACGACGATCCATTCGGGAGGGACGTATTCGTCCGGCGGCAGCGCAGAGTTGGTGACTACGCCGGGCACGCCTCCCGATGCGAGCGTCGCTTCCGGCGATACGACGCTTTCGAGTCTGTCGGACGACCGGTTTTTTCAAGGCTTCTTTGGCGAAAGCAAGGAGAACGTCGCTGCCGACGCCGTGCATGTCGCGTGCAACGGATCGTGCCCGAGCGCGATCGACGCCGTGGATACGCAAGGTAAAGTTATCTGGGTCGATGCCGACCCGACGAACGGAGCGAAAATCAACTCGAACGTCACGATCGGCTCGCCGACCGAACCGGTGATCTTGATTGTCGACGGGCCGCTGCAGATCAACGGCAACGTCATTATCTACGGCCTCGTGTATTGCACCGCGCTGACTTGGGACAACACCGGCGGCGGCACTTCGCAGATCATCGGTGCTGCCATTGCCGAAGGGAGTTTCGAGGCAACCGGCACGCCGAACCCGACCTACGACCCGGACGTGCTGAAAGAGCTCGGAGGCAATCTGGGCAAATATGTGCGAATTGGCGGCGGATGGAAGGATTGGTGCCACGACTGCAACTTCACCGCATGGTGAGCCTTTCCCGTTAGGCCGAAGTGGAGACACAACCATGAAACAACGCCATTTTTGGCCAAGAGCAAACCCGATGCTTGTCGACCGCCAAAGCGGCAGTAGTCTGATCGAGGCGCTGCTCGCAGCGGTAATTCTCGCCTTCGGTCTGCTTGCCGTGGGCAAGTTCCAGATCACCCTCGCGGACGCTATCGGTACCGGCCGTGAACGCGTGGAAGCATTGTTCCTTGCACAGGAGGAGATCGACCGGCTGCGGGCTTTTGACGTTATCGCCGTTCCCGCAGCGCCGCTCGCGACGAATTTTGCCTATGAAGAGATCGATGACGAGGCAAGTACTGCACTTCCCAACAGCGGCTATGTTGCTGCGTATAGTCGGGGAACGACGGTCAGTGCGAATCCGGTGAGTCTAACCTGGGCAGGTACGCCAGCCGTTACCGTAACGCCCGACCTTAAGCTCGTTCTCGTCAATATGACGTGGACCGACAAACGGGGCAATGCGCAAGCCCTGACGTTACCATCGATCATCGCCATGCACGATCCGGCCGATGCCGCATGGCTCATCGCGTGCCAGTCGGATGCGGATATCCGCTGCGGCACCAAGGATGTCATCAAGACGCCCTACAATCGCAACTTGCGCATTCCTTATCCGGCAAAGGATCTGGGGGGCGGAAAAAGCGCTTTCGCCCCTCCCGGCTCCCCCTACATGCGACTCGTATTCAGCAACACGTCAGGGATCATAGAGAAACGCTGTATCGATAGCGATACAGACATTCAGAACGATGTACTCGCCGACTATACTAGCTGCACCGCTTTGAATGGATACTTGCTTTCCGGCTATATCAGCGGGGGAGACGGAAGCGATGCCCCCAGCGTGACGATTGGAGGCGTAACGACAATTTCAGTCGCCCCGACTATTACCACCGGATCGCTCGATGTTTGTTTCGATGACAGTGAAACGACAAAGATACAGCCGGGATTCATATCCTATGCGTGCATAATAATTCCTACCGATACTGACGGTAACCCGGACACCCCTGCAGTTTGGTCAGGAAGTATAATTTTGAGTTTCGCGGGTACCGGGGTTACGGTTGGAACAGGGGCATCTAATGTGAGGGTTTGCCGTTTTAGCGTCGATAGCGATGACGATGGCACTATTTCGAATCGTGAGCATCCGGCGACTTACACGAATGCAAGCGAAAGTCTTGGGAATCAGAACTTTATCGTGATTCAAGGCAGTAAGACCTGCAATGGGGATCACGAAATTCAGCATCAGCCGTAAGCCGGTGAGCGACGGCAAGAACAGAGAAGACTTTCTTCCCAGTTAGTCCTCAAAAATCCATCAACTTACTGAGCCGCCGAAGCTCCTCCTCGAATCCCGGCGGCAGTTCGGGTTCGGGGCCAGCCGCCACGGGGCTTTCGAGACTGATCACCGGTTCGGCCGGAGGCGATTTCTGCACTGGGCTGACAGTGGCGGCGGCGGGGGCAGCGGAGACTTCCGTCCCCGATTTCACTCTCGCGATCAGCTGATCGTGCCTCAGGACTTTTTCGGCGTTCTCTCTCAGCGACCGCTTGTTGTCGTCGTGCTTCCTGCGCGTGATTCTGTTCAGGATTCCAATCACTCTTCAGACTTCCCTTTGCTTGTGAATCGGAGCCTCGATCGGGCGGTGGTGCTGTCGATGAAGGGGCACAGTCTACTCGACGAGCGGCTGCGATGACCCCTGGAGGGTGAGACCGCCGCCGATCACGCCGCGGCATCGCAGCCCCGCGTCGCGGGAGGAGCGGCGCAGCCCTCCTGAACTGCGCCCCGTCCCGCCTTTTCCCTACAGCTGCCGCATGAACGCGACCAGGTCGGCCTTCTCCTGTCCGTTCAGCTTCAGCGCCAGCACGAGGTTGAAGAACTCGACCGTGTCCTCGAGCGTGAGGCAGCGCCCGTCGTGCATGTACGGCGGGCTGTCCTTGATGCCGCGCAGCGTGAAAGTCTTGATCGGTCCGTCGCCCGGCTCGTCGAGGAAGCGTTCGAGATGCAGGTCGTGCATCTGGTGGTCGAGGTAGGCCGGCGGCTCGTGGCAACCCGCGCAACGGCCCTTGCCGAAAAAGATCGCCTCGCCGCGCAGCTCCTGCTCGGTCGCCTTCGCCGGGTCCAGCCGCCCTTCGACGTTGAGTTTGGGCGTCGGCGGAAAGTCGAGCATGTTTTGCAGCTGCGCCATGTGGCTGACGTGGATGCGGTCGAAGATCGTGAACCCTTTTTTCATCGCGTGGATCGGGTCGCCGTTGAAGTAGGCGGTGCGGAACTCGAACTCGGTGAAATCCTCGACGGACCGCAGGCTGCGCTTGGAGCCGTGGATCTGCTGGTTGAAGAGACCGCGCAAACTGGTCGTATCGAGGCGGAAGCGCCGTTCCTGCGGGCGGTCGTCCGGGTTCAGGTGGAACTGCCCGGTGGTGTGGCCGTTGACGTGGCAGTCGAAACAGGCGACCCCCAGGCTCGGCTGCGCGCTCTTGCGGTCGTCGGTCGCGTTGAATTCCTCCTGCGGGAAAGGCGTGACCAGGAGGCGCAGTCCGTCGAGCTGAACCGGCGTCAGGATGCCCTTGAACAGGCGGTGGAAGTTGTTGATCGACACCACTTCGCCGCGCGACACGTCGCCGAGCTCCGGCCGGTTCTGCAGGAAAATCGCCGGCGGGAATTCCGGCAGGAAAGCTTCGGGCAGGTCGAACTCGACGTCGAAGCGCTCCAGCCGCGGGAACATGTCGATCTGCATCTGCGGAAACACCTGGCCGCCGGTGGCCTGCTTCGGGTGAGGCAGCGACGGATAGGGGAAGATGCCGCGCTCGCGGATCTGCTCCGGCGGCATTTCGGCGAGGGCATCCCAGTCCACGCCTCGTGCAAGCCGCGCGGTCGGGCCGACAGGCAGAGGCTTGCCGCGGGACATCCGCGCTTCCGGGTCGAGACGCGGCGTCAGGTCGTAGCGGCTCGCCAGCAGCCCGCGCTGGGTCTGCATGACTTTTGCGCGGGCGGCGACATCAGCGCGCATCGTTTCCTCGAAAGTCTGCATCGGCTCCTTGGCGTTCAGCGGATCACGGGCGAAATCGAAGCCCAGCACGCGGCCATTGTCGGGCTGGTTGCGGAAAGCCGGCGACAGCGGCGCGCCGTCCGGCGGGTTGAACACGTCCGACCGGTCATGTTCGGACTGGCGCTGCTCGGGGCGGCTGACGGGGACTTGTCGCGGAGTTTGCACTTCAGCCGCTGCATCGCGGGGCGCCGCGGCGGGGCGGTCAGGGCTGTCCTGCGCATGACTCGGTGCTCCCCCCGCCAAGAGGGCGGCGACCACAACACTGGCACCGAAAACCGGGCTACGTCGTCTGTTCATCGATCTCTCCTTTGGCTTTCCCCGGAAGCTTTGCACGCGGCCCCCTGACCGGCTGTCCGAGGCCAAAGCCGGTCACCAGATCGAACACTAGACGCTGAACAGCAGGATTGTTATGACGAACAGGACGTACATCGACTACCAAAAACGGGTAGTCGACGCCGGGAACGTGGTGTTTCGGGAGGTTTTCCGGGAATTTCGGAGAATCGCCGGCCGCGTCGGCGCAAGATTGCTCTCGCCCCGACGCGCAGAAGATCAGACGAAGATGTCGATCGATCCGCCGACAGTGGCGCCGGGAGCGGGCGCGACTGCAGGTTGGGGGAGCGCCTGCAGGAGCTGCGCAGCATTGGACTGCTGCACGTCCATCGCCTTCCTGAGGACGAGCAGCGAGGCTTGCGCCTGGACGGTGGCCGCGCTGTTCGCGGCAGCCGCAGCGGCGATTGCGGCGACGTTCATCAGCGGCGCCGTCAGTCGCGGAAGTTGCCGAACTGCAGCGGGAAGTCGGTGATCTCCTTCTTCACCAGCGCGATCGCTTCCTGCAGGATGTCGCGCTTCGCGCCCGAGACGCGGATCGCTTCGCCCTGGATCGCGGCCTGGACCTTGAGCTTGCTGTCCTTGAGCAGCTTGACGATCTTCTTCGCGAGGTCCTGCTCGACGCCGACGCGGACCTTGAGTTCCTGCTTGAGCTTGTTGCCGCCGATCTTCTGCAGGTCGCCGTATTCGAGGCAACGCACGTCGATCTTCTTCGACGTCATTTCGGGCAGCAGGATCTGGCGCATCTGGTCGATCTGGAAGTCGCTGTCGCCGAACAGCGTCAGCACTTTTTCGCCCTGCTCGACCCGCGCGTCGCTGCCCTTGAAGTCGTAGCGGCCGCTGATCTTGCGATTGGCGACGTCGACCGCGTTCTTCAGCGAAGGCAGGTCGACTTCGGACATGATGTCGAAGGATGGCATGGCTCGCCTCCGGTCAGCCGAAGTGGCAGACGTAGTGGTACGGTTCGCCGGCGACTTCGATGTCGAAGCTGGAATTGGCCGGCACGTTGAAAGACTCGCCAGCGCCGTAGACGGTCCACTCAGACTCGCCTTTCAGGCGCACGCGGCAGCTTCCGGCGACCCCTTCCATGATCTCGGGCGCACCGGTATTGAACGTCAGCGTCGCCGGCAGGATCACGCCGACAGACTTCTTCGTGCCGTCGGCCAGCACGATTCCGTGGCTCACGCATTTGCCGTCGAAATAGACGTTGGCTTTGGTGGCGACAGTGACGCTGTCGAACTTTTCGGTGAGGCTCATGATTGCTGCTTTCCTATTCGATGCCGAGAAATCTCTGGATGAAACTCTTCGCGACGAAGCCGACAAAACCCAGCCCGAGCGCGATGAACAGCCACACGGTGCCGTATCTGCCGGCTTTCGACTGCTTCGCGAGATTGCCGATGATGAACAGCATGTAGAGGATCAGCGCAGTCAGCAGGATCTTGAGCGACCAGTCCTCGAACTCCGCGATCGTCAGTCCGAAAATGACTGCGTCGCCGTCCATCGATCAGCCTCCTTAGCCGCGCTTCGTCTGCGCGTTCGCCGCGATGCGCATGCGCAGCGCGTTGAGGCGGATGAAGCCGTGCGCGTCCTTCTGGTTGTAGGCGCCCTGGTCGTCCTCGAACGTCGCGATCGTCGGGTCGAACAGCGAATCGGTCTTCGAGTCGCGGCCGGTGACGATGACGTTGCCCTTGTAGAGCTTGACGCGCACCCAACCGTTGACCGATTCCTGCGTGTTGTCGATCAGCGCCTGCAGCGCGCGACGCTCCGGGCTCCACCAGTAGCCGTTGTAGATCAGGCTGGCGTAGCGCGGCATCAGGTCGTCCTTGAGGTGCGCGACTTCGCGGTCGAGCGTCACGGATTCGATCGCGCGGTGGGCACGCAGCAGGATCGTGCCGCCCGGGGTTTCGTAGCAGCCGCGGCTCTTCATGCCGACATAGCGGTTTTCGACGAGGTCGAGGCGGCCGATGCCATGCTTGCCGCCGAGCTCGTTGAGCTTCGCGAGCAGCTCGTGCGCCTTCATGCGCGTGCCGTTGATCGCGACGAGGTCGCCGCGCTCGAATTCGAGGTCGAGGTACTCGGCCGCGTCGGGCGCCGCTTCCGGTGACACGGTCCAGCGCCACATCGACTCCTCGGCTTCCGCAGCCGGGTTCTCGAGGTGGCGGCCTTCGAACGAGATGTGCAGCAGGTTCGCGTCCATCGAATACGGCGAGCCGCCCTGCTTGTGCTTCATCTCGATCGGGATGCCGTGCTTCTCGGCGTACGCGAGCAGCTTCTCGCGCGACAAAAGGTCCCATTCGCGCCACGGCGCGATGACTTTCACGCCCGGCATCAGCGCGTAATAGCCGAGTTCGAAGCGGACCTGGTCGTTGCCCTTGCCGGTTGCGCCGTGCGACACCGCGTCAGCGCCGGTCGCGCGCGCGATCTCGATCTGGCGCTTGGCGATCAGCGGACGGGCGATCGACGTGCCGAGCAGGTATTCGCCCTCATAAACCGTGTTGCAGCGGAACATCGGGAAGACGAAGTCGCGCACGAACTCTTCGCGCAGGTCGTCGATGAAGATGTTGTCGGGCTTGATGCCGAACTTCAGCGCTTTCTGGCGCGCGGGCTCGAGCTCTTCGCCCTGGCCGAGGTCGGCCGTGAACGTCACCACTTCGCACTGATAGGTATCCTGCAGCCACTTCAGGATGACCGAGGTATCCAGCCCGCCCGAATAGGCAAGCACCGCTTTCTTGACGTCGCTCATGTCGATTTCCGCTTTTTCCGATTTCCGCTCAACAGACAGGCCGCAGCCCTGCGGCCTGCAGCCGGGACTTGCAAAGACGCCGGCTAGTCTTCGACTTTGCCGAGCACCAGGTATTCCATCAGCGCTTTCTGCACGTGCAGGCGATTCTCCGCTTCGTCCCACACGACCGACTGCGCGCCGTCGATGACGTCGGCAGTGACTTCCTCGCCGCGGTGGGCCGGCAGGCAGTGCATGAAGACCGCATCGGCACGGGCCGCCGCCATCATTTCGGCGTCGACGCACCAGTCGGCGAAATCCTTCATCCGCTCGTCGTTTTCCGCTTCGAAACCCATCGACGTCCACACGTCGGTGGTGACGAGGTCCGCGCCCTTGCACGCCTCCATCGGGTCGGCGAACTGCTCGAAATGACCCGTGCCGTACAGGCCGGCCCGTTCCGGCTCGACTTCGTAGCCGGGCGGCGTCGACACGTGGACGTTGAAATCGAGCAGCTCGGCGGCCTGCAGCCAGGTGTTGCACATGTTGTTCGAATCACCGACCCAGGCGACCGTCCTGCCCTGGATCGAGCCGCGGTGCTCGATGAAAGTGTAGATGTCGGCGAGGATCTGGCACGGGTGGTATTCGTTCGTCAGCCCGTTGATGACCGGGACGCGCGAATGCGCGGCGAAGCGCTCGATGATGTCCTGCTCGAAAGTGCGGATCATCACGACGTCGCTCATGCGCGAGATCACCTGCGCCGCGTCTTCAACCGGTTCGCCGCGACCGAGCTGCGAGTCGCGGGTGTTGAGGTAGATCGCCGAGCCGCCGAGCTGCTGCATGCCGGCCTCGAACGACAGCCGCGTGCGCGTGCTGGCTTTCTCGAAGATCATCACCAGCGTGCGGTCGAACAGCGGGTGATACGGTTCGTAGCGCTTGAACTTGTCCTTGATCCAGCGCGTGCGGTCGAACACGTGCCGGTAGTCGTCGCGCGTGAAATCCTTGAACTGCAGGTAGTGCCTGGGTTTGGTCATCGCGCCTCCTCTCATTCGAGATGCTTGCGCACCAGCGGCGCGAGACGCGACACCAGCTCCTGGGCATTGGCCTCGGTGAACACCAGCGCCGGCAGCAGGCGAATCACCCGGTCGGCAGTGACGTTGATCAGCAGGCCGGCGTCGAGCGCCTGGCGGACCAGGTCGCCGCAGGGACGATCGAGCTCGATGCCGATCATCAGCCCGCGGCCGCGGATATCGACGACGCCGGAAAGCCCTGCGAGGGCTTCCTGCAGGCCGGTGCGGATCGCTTCGCCGACCTTGACGGCGTTGGCCATCAGTCCGTCGTCCTCGATCGTCGCGAGCGTCTCGAGGCCCGCGGCGCAAGCGAGCGGATTGCCGCCGAAAGTCGAGCCGTGATTGCCCGGCCCGAACAGGCCCGCGGCGCGCCCGCTGGTGACGCACGCACCGATCGGCACGCCGGAACCCAAGCCCTTCGCGAGCGTCATCACGTCGGGGGTCACGCCGCCCTGCTGGAAACCGAACCAGCTTCCGGTGCGTCCCATGCCGCACTGGACTTCGTCGCAGATCAGCAACCAGCCGCGCTCGTCACAGAGCGCGCGCAGGTCGCGCTGGAAGGTTTCGTCGGCGATATTGACGCCGCCTTCGCCCTGGATCATTTCGAGCATGACCGCGACGATGTTGTGATTGTGCTCGCCGACCGTGCGGATCGCGCCGATGTCCTTGTACGGCACGCGCAGGAAACCGGACACCAGCGGCTCGAAGCCGGCTTGGGTCTTGCGGTTGCCGGTCGCCGACAACGTCGCCAGCGTGCGCCCGTGGAACGCGTTTTCCATGACGACGATCGCCGGCTGCTCGATGCCTTTCCGGTGCCCGTGGAAACGCGCGAGCTTGATCGCGGCCTCGTTGGCCTCGCAGCCGGAGTTGCAGAAGAACACTTCGTCCATGCCCGACACCGCGGCGAGTCGGTCGGAGAGTTCTTCCTGCAGCGGGATGCGGTAGATGTTCGACGTATGCAGCACTTTCGCCGCCTGGCCGGCGATTGCACGCACCAGACGCGGGTGATTGTGACCGAGCGTCGACACGGCGATCCCGGACAGGCCGTCCAGATAACGCTTGCCCGTCTCATCGAAAAGCCAGACCCCTTCGCCGTGCGTGAATGCGACCGGCAATCTGGCGTAAGTATTCATGAGATGCGACATGGAGGACCCCGATCAGGATGAAGCAGAAATGCACACGGCGGCACTGGCCGCCGTGAATAATCGAAGGGTCGATGTTAAGCGAAAAAGGCGCGCCTTGTACAGATTGCAAGCCCCGATGCAAACCCCCGGCGCGTGTCGCCTCCCCGCCTCACCGCACCCACATCATGAAACCGTCAGCCACGACATGAAATCGCAAAGCCGGTTTTCTGCTAGAATCCGCCGCGTCTTTCGCGGTCCTCACAACACCGGCTCGAGCCGGGACGCCGCCTCCTGAAAATTCCCTCAGCCGCCGGGTTGCGCTACATGAGCCAATTGATCGAAAGCTTCGTCATCATCGGAGTCACGCGAGAGGGAAAGACTTTCCGCCCGAGCGACTGGGCAGACCGCCTGTGCGGAATCATGTCTGCTTTCGGCGCGGATCATCGCATGATGTATTCGCCCTACGTCCGCCCGGGTTGCACGCTCAAAGGGCACAAGGCGGTGCTGGTCGATGCCAGGCTGTACAAGATCGAGCCTCTGGCCTACAAGTTCCTGACCAACTTTGCCAAAGACAACGACCTGGTCGTGGACCGGATCGACGACGACCAGCTGAAGATCTGATTCCCCGCGCAGCCCTGTCTTGTTCGGCCCGACGCAGAAACGGGCGTTGCACTCTCGCAGCGGCGGACGCGCCGCGGACAATAAAAAACGGCGACCCGAAGTCGCCGTTTTCACTTGCTGCCAGCGGGTGTAAAGATCAGGCGGTCATCGCCTTGATCGCGGCCGACAGGCGGCTCTTGTGGCGAGCGGCTTTGTTCTTGTGGATGATCTTCTTGTCCGCGATGCTGTCGATGGTGCTCATCGAGGTGCGGAACGTCGCTTGCGCCGCAGCCTTGTCGCCACCCACGACGGCCTTTTGCACAGCCTTGATCGCGGTACGCAGACGAGAACGCAGGCTGCCGTTGTGAGCGCGGGCCACGACCGCCTGACGGGCGCGCTTGCGGGCTTGTGCCGAATTGGCCATAGATGTTCTTCCGTTGGTTGGTTCTTGAAAACGCGCGAGTCTACCGATTCGGACTGTCCGATGCAAGTGCGCCGCGAGCCTCCAGCCGCTATCATCTCCCCCTTTTGGCTATCCCAGATGAATCTGCTGCGCGCCCTCGCCACCGTAAGCGGCATGACCCTGTTGTCGCGCATCCTGGGCTTCGTCCGCGATTTCGTCATTGCCCGGGCATTCGGCGCCGGGATCGCGACCGACGCTTTTTTTGTCGCGTTCCGTCTGCCGAACCTGCTGCGGCGCATGTTCGCCGAAGGGGCGTTCTCGCAGGCTTTCGTGCCGATCCTCGCCGAATACCGGAACCGCCAGGGGCCCGAGGAAGCGCACCGGCTCGTCAATCGCGTCGCCACGGCACTCGGGCTCGCGGTGACCGCAGTGTCGGTGCTCGGCATTCTCGCATCGCCCTGGATCATCCAGGTGACGGCGCCGGGGTTTGCGGCAACTCCGGACAAGTTCGCGCTGACCGTCGAGCTGACGCGCATCACGTTCCCGTACATCCTGTTCATGTCGCTCGTCGCGCTCGCCGGCGGCGTGCTCAACACCTGGAGCCGCTTCGCGATTCCGGCTTTCACGCCGGTGCTGCTGAACCTGTCGTTCATCGGCATGGCACTGTTCGCCGCGCCGTACTTCGACCCGCCGGTGCTCGCGCTCGGCTGGGCGGTGTTCATCGGCGGCGTGCTGCAGCTGATGCTGCAGCTGCGGCCGCTCGCGCGCATCGGGCTGCTGCCACGCTTCGACCTCAAGCTGTCGGACCCGGGCGTACGCCGCATCGCGAAGCTGATGGGGCCGGCGATGCTCGGCGTTTCGGTGAGCCAGGTGTCGCTGATCATCAACACCATCTTCGCGTCGTTTCTCCCCAGCGGCAGCGTGTCGTGGCTGTACTACGCGGACCGCCTGATGGAATTCCCCGCCGGACTGCTCGGCGCAGCGCTCGGGACGATCCTGCTGCCGAGCCTGTCGAAGCTGCATGCCGACGAACAGCCCGAAGCTTTTTCGTCGCTGCTCGACTGGGGCCTGCGCCTGACGCTGATGCTGACGCTGCCGGCGGCGCTGGCGCTGGCGTTGCTCGCGGTGCCGCTGATCTCGACGCTGTTCCAGCACGGCGCGTTCTCCGCCGCCGACGTGATGCAGACCCGCCTCGCGCTGATCGCATACAGCATCGGGCTTGCCGGGCTCATCCTCGTGAAGATCCTCGCGCCCGGCTTCTATGCGCGCCAGGACATCCGCACGCCGGTGAAGATCGCGCTGCTGACGCTCGCGGCGACGCAGCTGATGAACCTCGCGTTCATCGTGCCGCTGCAGCACGCGGGGCTCGCGCTGTCGATCGGCCTCGCGTCGCTGCTCAACGCGGGGCTGCTGTATCGCGGACTGAGGCGGCGCGGCGTGTACCGGCCGCAGCCGGCGTGGGGCCGGTTCTGGCTGCGGCTCGCGGGCGGGCTGGTGGTGCTCGGCGCCGTGCTGTGGTTCGGCCGTGGCGACGACGCGTGGTGGCTCACGGAAGGCGGGCTGGCGCGCGTGCTGCGGCTGTCGGCGATCGTCGCCGCCGGCGTGGTGGCGTATTTCGCGACGCTTTTGGCACTCGGCTTTCGCCTGCGCGATTTTCGCCGCCGCGCCGCGTAAGGCCTGCGTGAGTCCCATGTCGATCGGGAGGCGGGACACCGATCACCGCAACCCGCTCTACAATGAATCCATCCCGGCTTTCCCGCCGCCCCACCAAAGGAGCCCAAGGGCATGAAACTCACGAGCCAGAGCTTCACCGACAACGCCACGATTCCCGGCGAATTCGCATTCTGCATTCCGGCGGCTGCCGGGCACGTGTGCCTCGCCAGCAACCTCAACCCGCACCTGGCATGGACCAGCATCCCGTCCGGAACCCGCTCGTTCGCGCTGATCTGCCATGACCCTGATGTTCCAAGCAAGGGCGACGACGTCAATCAGGAAGGACGCGTCGTGCCGGCGAATCTGCCGCGCGTCGATTTCTTCCACTGGGTGCTGGTGGATCTTCCCGCCGAGCTGCGGGAAATTGCGGCCGGCAGCTTCTCGGCGGCCGTCACGCCGGGCGGCAAGCCCGGACCGCAGGCCCCGCATGGGCGTCACGGAATCAACGATTACACGGCGTGGTTCGCGGGCGACGAATCCATGCGCGGCGACTACTACGGCTACGACGGCCCCTGCCCGCCGTGGAATGACGAGCTGGTGCACCATTACGTCTTCACGCTCTACGCGCTCGACGTCGAATGCATCGCGCTCGAAGGCCGCTTCGGCGGCGCCGAAGTACGCAATGCGCTCGCGGGCCATGTGCTCGCCGAGGCGAAGCTGACCGGCCTCTACAGCCTGAATCCCGCGCTGGAGCGCCGCCCCGGGTGATCCAGGCGGGCGCGGCGAGCGTGCGTCACGGACGGTACGGCGCGAGCTTGCGCGGCACACCGGGCAGCGGGAAACGCGGATAATCCGGCAGCCCGCCGGCAAAACACGCCGGCATTTCCCCTTCGATCAGCGGGCGCAGGTACGTGCGCGCGGCGTCGGTGACGTGCAGCCCGTCGGGGCGAATGAAGGCGCGAGGCACCTGGCGTTCGAGGTTCGCGATCGCGGCCACCGCGACGGGCGCGACGTCCCAGCGGTATGGGGCGTCGGCGAGGCGGCGGATCGCGGCCATCACGCCGTCGCGCCCCGCCAGCGCATACTCCACCGCCGCCTGCCCGACCGCACGAGCCTGCGCGTGGTCGGTCGCCGACACCAGGTGGCCGGCCGCGCGCTGCAGGTAGTCCGGAATCGCCCAGTGATGCTTGTAGCCGAGGCGCGAGTGGATCAGGCGCGCGATGCACTGCCCGGCCCCGCCGAGCTGGACATGGCCTTTCGCATCCTCGTCCTGCTCCATCAGCAGCGAGCCGTCGGCGCGACGGATGCCTTCCGAGACGGTGACCGCGCAATAGCCGAGACGCGACACGGTGGACCGGACCACCGCGAGAAAAGCTTCCTCGTCGAACGGCACTTCGGGCATCAGGATCACATGCGGCGGCTCGTCGTCGTTGCGCGCGGCGAGCGCGGTCGCTGCGGCCAGCCAGCCGGCGTTGCGCCCCATGACTTCCAGCACGAACGCGCGCCCGACGCGGCTCGTCATCGCCGCCAGGTCGAGCCCGGCTTCGAGCATCGACGTCGCCGCGTACTTCGCCGCGGAGCCGAAACCGGGTGAACAGTCAGTGCCTTCGAGGTCGTTGTCGACGGTCTTCGGCACTCCGACGCAGACCAGCGGATAGCCGCGCTCCGCGGCCGCGCGCGACACTTTCGCGACCGTATCCATTGAGCCGTTGCCGCCGTTGTAGAGGAAATAACCGATGTCGTGGGCCGCAAGCACTGCGAACAGGCGGTCGTACTGGTCGCGATTCGCCTCCGGCGGATCGAGGTCGAAGCGGCACGAGCCGAACGCCCCGCCCGGCGTGCCGGCCAGGCGGCGCAGATCGACGACCGACAGCGGCGCGGTGTCGATCAGGTCCTCGTCGAGCGCGCCGAGAATGCCATGCCGCGCCGCAAGCACCCGGCCGACCGCATCGGCGCGGGCCCGAGCCGCTTCGATGACGCTTGCCGCGGTCGCGTTGATGACCGCGGTCACCCCGCCGGACTGGGCATAGAGCAGGTTGGCTTTGTTCATCACGGTCCGGAAGCGCAAACGCGGCGAGGGACGGGAAAAATTCCCGCCGCTCGCCGCACCATGCGGGAAAACCCGGTTTACTTCAGCGCCGCGAAAGCCCGCGAAGTGATCTCGTCCACCGCGCCGAGGCCACTGATCTTGCGCACTTTCGGCGTGCCCGGCTCGCCCGACGCGGCCCACTTCGAGTAGTACTCGACGAGCGGCTTGGTCTGCGAATGATAGACCTCGAGGCGCTTCGCCACCGTCTCCTCGCGGTCGTCGTCACGCTGGACCAGGTCTTCGCCGGTGAGGTCGTCCTTGCCGGCGACTTTCGGCGGATTGTACTTGACATGGTAGGTGCGCCCCGACGCCAGGTGCGCGCGCCGCCCGCTCATGCGCTCGATGATCTCGCTGTCGGGCACGTCGATTTCGAGGACGAAATCGATCGGCACGCCGGCTTCCTTCATCGCGTCGGCCTGCGGGATCGTCCGCGGGAAGCCGTCGAACATGTAGCCGGACTTGCAGTCGTCTTCCTTCAGGCGATCCTTCACGAGGCCGATGATGATGTCATCGGACACCAAGCCGCCCGCGTCCATGACTTTCTTCGCCTCGACGCCCAACGGGGTGCCGGCCTTGACGGCGGCGCGCAGCATGTCACCCGTGGAAATCTGCGGAATGCCGAACTTCTCCTTGATGAAGTTCGCCTGCGTACCTTTTCCCGCGCCCGGCGGTCCCAACAGAATCAGACGCATACACCTCTCTCCCAGTCAGGCGGCCAATGCTGCCGGCCGCGTCGTTATGCAAAAAAGAACTGCCAACAAAAGCCGCAAAACTTAACCGACTCGTTCATGCCGGTCAAACGCCGCCCGCACGCGCTCGAGGTCTTCGGGCGTGTCGACGCCCGCTGCCGGCGCGACCGCGACGGTCATCACCCGGATCCGGTGTCCGTGCCACAGCGCGCGCAACTGTTCGAGCGCTTCCCATTGCTCGAGCGGCGACGGAGCGAGGCTCGCGTAGCAGCGCAGGAACGCGACGCGGTACGCGTACAGGCCGACGTGACGCAGCACCGGCAGGCCGGCGGGAATATCGTCGCGGGCAGTGGCGAACGCATCGCGCGCCCACGGGATCGGGGCGCGCGAAAAATACAGCGCGTGATCGTGCGCATCGCAGACGACCTTGACGACGTTCGGGTTGAACAACTCGGCGGCGGCGTGCAGCGGGTGGGCGGCGGTCGCGATCGCCGCGACCGGGTCGTCGGCGAGCGCCTGCGCGACCGCCGCGATCAGCTTCGGCTCGATCAGCGGTTCGTCGCCCTGGACGTTGACGACGATGTCGTCCGCTTTCCAGCCGAGCGCGTCGACGACTTCGGCGAGCCGATCCGTGCCGCTCGGATGATCTTCCCGCGTCATCAGCGCGTCGCCGCCGGCCGCCCTGACCGCGTCGAGCACCTCCGGGTGATCGGTGGCGACCCACACCGACGCGGCGCCGGCGCGGCGCGCCTGCTCGAGCACGCGCACGACCATCGGCTTGCCGGCGATGTCGGCGAGCGGCTTGCCCGGAAGCCGGCTCGACGCGTGGCGCGCCGGGATGACGACGTGGAACGCGGCCATCAGCGGCGCCGCAAGGCGTCGACTTCTTCAGCGCCGAGCTGGCGCGCTTCCTCTTCGAGCATCACCGGAATGCCGTCGCGGACGGGGAAGCCGAGGCGGTCGGCCTTGCAAACCAGTTCCTGCTTGTCCCTGACGAAGTCGAGAGGGCCCTTGCAGATCGGGCACACGAGGATTTCAAGCAGTCGGGCGTCCATGCGTCAGTTTCTCCAGGATACGTTCGGCGGCGCCCGCGGCGATATGCGCTTTCACCGGGAACTCCCAGGTGTCGGCGGACGCGAAAGACGCGCATTTTACCGCATCCTTGCTGGTGAGGATTTTCGGCTCGCCCGGTGCGAAATCGAGGTCCGCGGCGGTGAATGGATGATGATCGGGAAACGGGTGCGGCACGACCTCGAGCCCCATCCGGGTCAATTGGGCGAAGAAACGCTCAGGGCGGCCGATGCCGGCGACCGCGTGCACGCGCACGCCGCGAAACGCTTCGGCATTGCGGCATCCGGCGCCGTCGAGCCGGCGGAATTCGCTGCCTTCGAGATGCATCGCAAAAACCGGACGTCCGTCGAGAAGCGACGACAGCGCGGGCGACAGTGCACCATGGGCGATGATGATGTCGACGTCGCGCAGGCGGCCCGGCCCTTCGCGCAGCGGCCCCGCGGGCAGCAGCCAGCGATTGCCCAGCGTGCGTTCGTCGACGACCGCGATCTCGACATCGCGCGCGAGCGGGTAATGCTGCAGACCGTCGTCGGCGACGATCACGTCACATCCGGGGTATGCCTGCAGCAGCGCCCGCGCCGCTGCCGGGCGGTCGGCGCCGACGGCCACCGGACACGCGGTGAGCCGCGCGAGCAGCACCGGCTCGTCGCCGAACAGCCGGACATCTCCGTGCGGCGGCACGATCACGGCGCCGGGAGCTTTGCCGCCATAGCCGCGGCTGACGATGCCGGGCGTAAAGCCCGCGTCCCGCAGCCGGGCGACGAGCCATTCGACGACCGGCGTCTTGCCGCTGCCCCCGACCGCGATGTTGCCGACGACGACGACCGGCACCGGAAGGCGTACCGCACGCCGGATCCCGAGCCTGAACAACTGCCGGCGCACGGCCGCGAGCAGCAGGAACAGGCCCGACAGCGGCAGCAGCAGCCTGGCGGCGAGCGAGCGGGTCTGCCAGAAAGCCGGCGCGTTGCGCGCCATGGTTCAGAACGACCGCACCGGCCCCGGGCGGGGAGAGGCAGGGGCCGGCGTCATTGGGGCGGCGCCTGGACCGCGAACGTGATGCGCGAGAGGCCCGCCCGCTGCGCTGCCTGCATCGCGTTGATGACGCTTTGATGCGCGGCTTTCGCGTCGGCATTGATGACGACGACCGGCTCATCCTTTCCGGCAGGAACCGCGCGTCCGAGCGCCACCGCGATCGCCTCGATGTCCTTGCCTCCGACCGGCTGCCGGTTCACGAGGATGTCGCCGGTGGCGCTCACTGCAAGGTCGATCTCGTCCGGGATCGTCTCGGCCGGCTGCGCTTCGCCGGTCGGCAGGCTGATCTGGAGGCCCGAGACCTTCGAGAACGTCGTCGTCAGCACGAGGAAGATGATCAGGACGAGCATGATGTCGATGAGCGGGATCAGGTTGATCTCCGGCTCTTCCTGGCGTCGGCCGCGCTGGAAGTTCATTTGCTTTCTCAGGCGCGACGCTCGCCGTGCACGACTTCGACGAGCCTGATCGCCTGCTGCTCCATCTCGATGACGAAACTGTCGACGAGGGCGCGGAAATGACGCCAGAAGATCGTCGCCGGGATCGCAATGATCAGCCCCAGGCCGGTGGAGTTGAGCGCGGTCGAGATGCCCTGCGCGAGCTGCTGCGGGTTCGTGCCGGCAGCGCTTTGCGACGCGAAGATGTCGATCATGCCGACGATGGTGCCGAAAAGCCCCATCAGCGGACTGATCGCGGCGATCGTGCCGAGGGTCGTCAGGAACCGTTCGAGCTCGTGCGCGACCACGCGCCCGCTTTCCTCGATCGCCTCCTTCATGACATCGCGCGAACTGGTGACGTTGCGCAATCCGGCGGCGAGGACTTTCCCGAGCGGCGAATGGGCCGCGACGCGGTTCGCCATTTCACCCGATACGCCTTTCTGACGCAGATCCGCGAGCACCTTGTCGAGCAGGTCGGGAGGGGCAATTCTGGAACGGCGCAGCGTCGTCAGGCGCTCGATGATGAGTGCCAGGGCGATCACCGATGCCAGCAACAGCGGCCAGATCGGCCAGCCCGAGGCCTGTATGAGCGCGAACACGCGAGAAGACTCCCCTTTGCAAAGGCGGAACTCTAGCGTTCGCATGTCGGCAGGGCAAGCTCGGCCACTCGGGCAGCGGGCCTCGAAGAATCCACAAAAGCTGTGGATAAGTATGTGGATTTTTCGCGGATAGCGCCCCGAAACTCTGTCGCGTCAAGCCAATGGCCACTTCGATCAAAAAATGAGCAACTAAAATTTTCTTTATTATCAATATGTTGAAAATACGACCTTGAATAGAAAGGGTTTTCCTGATCAGGATTGACAAGGCGCCGCGCTTGTGGATTCCGCTACAATCCGCGCATGCAAACCGAGCTCCCGCATGGCGACGGGGATCCGTGCCGCCTCCCTTCGGCTGGCCACGTGCTGAGCGTCGCCGAACTCAACCGGCTCGCGCGCCAGACGCTCGAATCCCGTTTTCCGCTGCTGTGGGTCGGCGGCGAACTGTCCAACCTGACTCGCGCGCCATCGGGCCACCTGTACTTCACGCTGAAAGATGCGCAAGCGCAGGTTCGCTGCACGATGTGGCGCAATCGCGCCCAGTTGCTGCCGTTCCGGCCGGAAAACGGCATGCGCGTCGAAGCCCGCGCGCTGGTGACGCTGTATGAGGTGCGCGGCGACTTCCAGCTCGGTATCGAAGCGCTCCGGCAAGCCGGAGTCGGAAATCTTTTCGAAACCTTCGTGCGCCTGAAGGACAGGCTCGCCGGCGAAGGACTGTTCGATGCCGCCCTCAAGCGGGCGCTGCCGCGCTACCCGCGACGCCTCGGCGTCGTCACGTCGCCGGCAGCGGCCGCGTGGCACGACGTTCTCGCGACGCTGCGGCGACGGGCGCCGCACCTCGAAGTCGTGCTGTACCCGGCTCCGGTGCAGGGAGAGGCGGCTCGAACGCGATTGGCCGAAGCGGTGCGCGTGGCCTCGGCGCGCGCCGCAACGGATGGCATCGACCTGCTGCTGCTGGTGCGTGGTGGCGGCGGCATCGAGGATCTATGGGCGTTCAACGACGAAAACCTCGCCCGGGCGATCCGCGCCTGCCCGGTGCCGGTGGTCAGCGGCATCGGACACGAGACCGACTTCACGATCGCCGATTTTGCCGCCGACCTGCGCGCGGCGACGCCAACCGGCGCAGCCGAACTCGCGAGCGCCGGCTACCATGAAGCCTGTGCGCGCCTCACTTCGCTCGGCCGGACGCTTTCGGCAGCCCTGCACTATCGCCTCGACACGCTCGCACAGCGGCTCGACCGCGCCGCCTTGCGCCTTGTCCACCCGCGCGAACGCCTGGCGGTGGCACACGAGCGTACGGCCCGTCTCGGCGTGCGGCTCGCCGCCGCGATGAGCCGGCGTCTCGAGCGCCTGCACGCCCGCAATGAGCAGCTTTGCCTTCGCCTCGAGGCGCGCCGGCCCGACATCGACCGCGAGGCCGAACGCTGCGCACGCCTGGCGAACCGCCTCGTCCTCGCCGCAGATCGCCTGATCGACCGGCAGAGCGCACGCCTGGAAGGCCTCGCCGCCCATCTTCAGCACCTCGCGCCACACGCCGTGCTGGCGCGCGGCTACAGCATCACGCGGGATGCGCAGGGCCATATCCTGCGCACGTCAGCGGGCGTCGGCAGCGGTGAAAAGGTATCGGTCGAACTGGCCACCGGCCGACTTCATGCTACGGTGAACAGCACGGACGCATGACGCGAAAAACGCGCGGTTCCGGCAGAGCGCTGTTTGCGGAGTCGCTGTTGCGGCATTGCCACCATCATCAAAGCCCGACTAGAATCGTCAGGCTTTTAGCCCAACAACCTGAATTGCAACAGGAGAGAGAAAAATGGAACATACCCTGCCTCAGCTGCCCTACGCGAAAGAAGCGCTGGCCCCGCACATCTCGGCCGAGACGATGGAATTCCACTACGGCAAGCATCACCAGGCCTACGTGACGAACCTGAACAACCTGATCAAGGGCACCGAATTCGAGAACCTCGATCTCGAGGCAATCGTCAAGAAGGCCCCGGCTGGCGGCATCTACAACAACTCCGCCCAGGTCTGGAACCACACCTTCTTCTGGAACTGCATGAAGCCCAACGGCGGCGGCGAACCGGCGGGCTCACTGGCCGACGCGATCAAAGCCAAGTGGGGGTCGTTCGAAGACTTCAAGAAGGCTTTCACCACCTCGGCCGTCGGCAACTTCGGCTCCGGCTGGACGTGGCTCGTGAAAAAAGCCGACGGCAGCGTCGACATCGTCAACATGGGCGCTGCGGGCACGCCGCTGACGACCGGCGACGAGCCGCTGCTGTGCATCGACGTGTGGGAACACGCCTATTACATCGATTACCGCAACCGCCGCCCGGACTTCGTCGCCGCGTTCCTGAACAATCTCGCGAACTGGGACTTCGCATCGAAGAATTTCGCCGCCTGAGCGAGCGCTGAACGCTGTTTCGCAGCCCTTCCACGGGCCGCGCAAAAAACACAACGGCCCGTCGACTTCACATCGACGGGCCGTTTTTCCGGGTGCAAGAGCCCTCGTCGCTACGCGACCAGGCCTTCGGCTTTCATCGCCTCCTGCACCTTGGGCCGCTGCGCGACACGCGCGATGAACGCCTGGATGTTGGGCCACTTCGCGACGTCGATCTTCAGCATCCCCGTCCAGTTGAGCACGGTGAAAAGATACGCATCGGCAGCTGTGAAGGTGTCACCGGTGACGAACTGCTTTCCGGCAAGGATTTTTTCCAGCGCATCGAGGCGGCGCTCGATCGTGCCGAGCTGCACCTGTTTGGACTCCGGCGTCATCGCCGGATTGAACAGCGCCCCGATCTGCTTGTGAACTTCGGTGGCGGCGAAATTGAGCGCCTCCATCTGGTGGTAACGCTCCATCGTGCCGAATTTCGGCACCAGCCCCGATTCGGGTTTCTGGTCCGCGAGGTACTGGCAGATGACACCGACTTCCGTGAGCACCTCGCCATTGTCGAGGACCAGCGCCGGCACGTAGCCTTTCGGGTTGATCTTCCAGTAGTCGTCGCCGCCGGCCGTCTTCTTCGTCGGGAGATCGACTTTTTCCAGTTCGACCGCAAGGCCCAGTTCGCGCGCGACGATATGCGGCGCCAGCGAGCATGCTCCGGGGGAGTGATAGAGCTTCATCGACGTCTCCTTCGAGGGAATTGAATCCTGAGGGGCTGCGCGTTCCGGCGATTGAACGTTCCTTCCGCCCCATGCCGGGCAGCGAAAACTCTAACACAGCATAAAAGAATGCCCCACACTATGCGCGAGCCCCGCTCGACGGATAATCGCCCCGCTGTTGCCCTGCAGGAGCAGATGAACATGAATATGCGCAATCCCTCGCCCGCGACGCCCCCGACAATTCCGGAATCGCCCTCAAGCAGTCGCAATCCTCTCGACATCAAAGTCCATGCCGCGCTGGCACGGGCGACGTCGTCGATTTCCCCGATGTCCCTGCTGCTCGCGAGCATCGACTGGGCCGGACACCTTGCCGGCTCGCCAGGCAAACGGCTGGAGCTCGTCAACCTCGCGCTCGAACAGAACCGTCGCCTGGTGCGCTACATCCGCGAACTCGCCCTCGCGCTGCCGGCCTCGCCGGCGCACGAATGCATCGAGCCTCCGGCGCGCGACCGGCGCTTCATCGCCGACGAATGGCACCACTGGCCGTTCAACCTGATGCACCAGTCCTTCCTGCTCGCAGACGAATGGTGGCAGGCGGCGACGCGCGGCGTTCCCGGCGTCTCCCGGCATCATGAGAACGTCGTCTCGTTCACCGCACGTCAGTCGCTCGACGTCTTTTCGCCAGGCAACTACCTCGCGACGAATCCGCTGGTGTTGAAACGCACCACGGAGCAAGGAGGAACGAACCTGTGGCGGGGGCTGGTGAATGCGCTGGACGATCTCGAGCGCGTCGCGACCGGACATCCTCCCGCCGGCGCCGAAGACTTCGTCGTCGGCCGCGATGTCGCCGTGACGCCGGGCAAGGTCGTGCTCAAGAACCGCCTGATCGAGCTGATCCAGTACTCGCCGACGACCGAAAAAGTCCACCCCGAACCGGTCCTGATCGTTCCGGCGTGGATCATGAAGTACTACATCCTGGATCTGTCACCGCACAATTCGCTCGTGAAGTACCTCGTCGACCAGGGGCACACGGTGTTCTGCATCTCGTGGAAGAACCCCGGCGCAGAAGAATCCGACCTCGACATGGAAGACTACGTGCAGTCCGGCTTCCATGCGGCGCTTACAGCGGTCAATGCGATCGTCCCCGACCGCAAGGTGCATGCCGCAGGCTACTGTCTCGGCGGCACGCTGCTGTCGATCGCCAACGCGGCGATGGCGCGCGACGGTGACGAGCGGCTCGCATCGATGACGCTGTTCGCGGCACAGACGGATTTCACCGAGCCGGGCGAACTTGCACTCTTCATCGACGAAAGCCAGGTCAGCCTGCTCGAAGCCCAGATGGCCGAGACCGGCTATCTCACCGCCGGGCAGATGGCGGGCGCGTTCCAGTTGCTGCGCTCGTACGATCTGCTGTGGTCCCGCATGGTCGGCGAATACCTGATGGGCGAGCGCGCGCCGATGAACGACCTGATGGCGTGGAACGCCGACGCAACGCGCATGCCCGCTCGCATGCACACGCAGTACCTGCGGCTGCTGTTTCTCAACGACGACCTGAGCGAGGGGCGTTATCCGGTCGGGGGCAAACCCGTCGCGCTGAGCGACATCGACACGCCGATTTTCTGTGTCGGCACGGTCACGGACCACGTTGCGCCGTGGCGGTCAGTCTACAAGTTGCATTACCTGACCCCGGCGGAAATCACCTTCGTGCTGACCAGCGGCGGCCACAATGCCGGCATCATCAGCGAGCCCGGGCGGGCACGACGGCACTTCCAGATTCTTGAGCGACGTGAAGGCGGCAACTATGTCTCACCCGACCACTGGCTTGCAGTTGCGCCCGAACACGAAGGATCGTGGTGGCCGGAGTGGGTTGCCTGGCTGAAAGCGCGCTCGGCGGCTCCGGTCGCACCGCCGGCATTGGGTGCCCCGCAGTCCGGCTACCCCGCCCTCGATGACGCCCCCGGCCAGTACGTGCGGGAAAAATAGGCATTCTCGGGCTTCCGCACCCGTCCCCTTCGCCACTCCCGAAAAGGATGTCGCCATGCATTTCGACACTCGTGCGTCGCTCGCGCTGTACAAGACGAATCTCCAACTGCACTTGCGCCTGTGCGCGCTGCTGCGGGAAAACAGCCTGCGCTGGATCGACGCGAGCACTCATTCGATCAGCACTTGCAGCACCGAATTCGAGACCGTCATCGATCGCCTGCTGGCTGCCGACGATTGGGCTGCGGTTACGCTTGCAGCGGGCGAAATGCCGTGGAAAGCCGCGCAGCACCAGCTCAACGCCGTGCAGCGCCTCGCCGAAACGATGATCGGCAGCCACAGCGCCTTCGTCACTTCGGCGCAGGAAGCCTTGTCGACGTGGCAGCGGGACGCCGCTGCGGCGCTGCGGGAGACGACTGGCGCGATGCCGCTCAGCACGACCTTGCGGGACCTGATCGAGGATTATCTACCTTCGGTGTCGCCGCCGCGAGCTGCCCCGGGCAAACCGTCGGGCGCACGCAAGGAGGCGCACTGAGACATCCTCCGGACTCATCCCCGCGGGAGGGAGTCCGGCAGCAACGTAGCAGCAGCGGAATTGAGGAGGCCGCCGAGGAGGCCGAATCGCCTGCGCTCAGATCCCGCGGTCACCGGCGATGTAGTGTTCGAGTTGCTCGATGATGAAGCGCTGTTCCGAGACGATGCTTTTCACCAGATCGCCGATCGACACGATGCCGACCACTCTGCTGGACTCGACGACGGGAAGATGGCGAAGCCGCTTCTCGGTCATCAGCGCCATGCATTCCTCGTTGGTCTGGTTCAGGCTCACATACATCACCGGCGACGACATGATCGCGCTCACCGTCAGATCCCTCGACGAGCGCGCGAGCAGGATGACTTTGCGTGCGTAGTCGCGTTCGCTGACGATGCCCGCGAGGCGCTCGCCTTCCATGACAAGAAGCGCGCCGACATTGTGTTCCGCCATCCGCCCGAGCGCATCGAACACTGACGCGTCGGGGCCGATCGTATGAACGGTCGGATCGGGCTTCTCCTTCAGAATGGCGGCGACGCTTTTCACGGGCTTCTCCCTTGCGGATCGGCAATAATTGATCGTAGCCCCTGGAGGCCGGCGTTGCCAGCGGCGCGAAACCGCGTCGCAAAGCGGCGCTGTTTTTTCCGGTCTCGGGCAAGTGCACACTGCCGAACGGCCGAGGATGCTCTAACATTGCGACCAATGAATCGGCTCTTGCTTTCCGGATTTCCCCTCATGCTCCAGCGCGCGCGTCTTCTCCCGGTCATGGCGGTCACCGGACTGCTCCTGGCCGCCTGTTCGTCTCCCCAGCCCGTCTACCGTACCGAGACTTTCGAACCCGAATCCCCCTTCGTCAACTGGAGCACGCAGGAACCGGCTGTCGCGTGCGAAGTCGGCAAGCGCGCGTTGCTGAGCCAGGGGTACCGCATCGACAGCGCCAATCCGACGAGCATCCGCGGCGAGAAATTCTTCCAGCCGAAGGCAGACCACGGAATAACGCTCCACATCACGCTGGTGTGCCTGCCGAGCAACGTCGGGACGGTCCTGTACGCGAACGCACTGCAGACGCGTTACGAACTGAAGTCGAGTTCGAACAGCACCGGGGTCAGCGTCGCCGGCGTCGGCTCGATTTCGCTGCCGTGGACTGCGCACAAGGAAGCGCTGGTGAAAGTCGGCGAGGAAACCGTCGCCGACCCCGATTTCTATCGACGGCTTTTCGCCCTCATCGACGCCCTCGACGCCTGACGTCCGCGGAATCGCGGGGCGAGCGGTCAGGCCTGCCCGCGGCGCACGAGGACGACCCGGTCGGGGGCAGCTTCGGCTGGCTGCCCGAGCGCACCCGAGGCGATTACCCGGGCGCGCAACTGGCCGCAGCCGCCGTCGACATCCTGCCCCGCCGAATGGCGCAGCTTCGTCAGGATCCCGCGCCGGTGCAGATAGCGCGCCATTGCCGCCGCATGCTCCCAGGAAGGACGGGCGAAACCGGCCCCGGCGACGCTGTTGTACGGGATGAAGTTCATCACCGCGTACTTGCCGGCGAGCAGGCGGACGATGCCGTCGAGCTCCTCGTCGTCGTCGTTGACGCCTGCGAGCAACGTCCATTGATACTGGATCGGATACCCGGTCGCGCGGGCGTAGGTTTCGCCGAGTTCGACGAGTTCGGCCGGGTCGAGGCGCGGCGCGCGCGGCATGAGCTTCGTGCGCAGCGCGGGGCGGGTCGTGTGCAGCGACAGCGCGAGCGCCGGCTTGACGCTCCCCTGCGGCAGCCGCTCGAACACGCGCCGGTCGCCGACAGTCGAGAAAACGAGGTTCTTGTGCCCGATTCCGCCTTCGGTACCGAGCAGCGCGATCGCCTCAAGCACGTTGTCGAGGTTGTGCGCGGGCTCGCCCATGCCCATGAACACGACTTTGCGGACAGCCCTGCGCGAACGCGCAAGCACCACCTGCGCAACGATCTCGGCGCTGCCGAGCTGGCGCAGCAGGCCGTCGCGGCCGGTCATGCAGAAGGCGCATCCGACCGCGCAGCCCACCTGGGTGGACACGCACAGGCCGTCGCGCGGCAGCAGCACACTCTCCACGGTCTGGCCGTCGGCCAGTTCGACCAGCAGGCGCGCGCCGTCCTCACCCGCATGCTCGGAGCGCACCTGCGCGAGCGCGGCGAGCTCGGCGCCCAGTGCAGGTAGCCGGGCGCCCAGTGGCGCCGGGAAAAAATCCTCGGAACGGCAGCGGCCGCGATCGAGCGGGAGCGCGTGCGTCCAGGCGCGCAATACGCGCTGCTCGTGACAGGGTTTGGCGCCGCTCGCGCGCAGGCGCTGCCGAATGTGGTCAATACGCATCAAATGCGCGAATGCTAGCATCGCCCGGCGGTAGTCGCATAGCCGCACTTCTGGGCAGCAAAGTACCCCTTTTTCCACGATGTCCACTACACAGTGCACAGTATCGGCAACCTCCCCGATCCTCCTCATAATCACCTTGGCGAGTCGCTCTTTGACGACTATCAACCAGTATCGGCAGGCCGAGGCGCAGCCGGTGGTTCACCGATACCCGGAATCGACGCAGGATGAGGAGACCAGACATGAAGAATTTCCCGACAGAACAGCTTCGGACCGAAAACATGGAGTGCGAATTCGTTCCACCGCTCGATCTGCCGGAAACCTGGGGGCTCGCGTGGGAACGCCAGTTGAACGCGGTGCTCGCGTGGCAGGCCGCAAATGCGGACAGCGGCGCAGAAGCAGCTCCGGTGACGACGAATGCTACGGCGAGCGCCGAGGCCGCGACGTTCCGGCAAGTGGGTGGCACGGCTTGTGCACCGACGATGCGGACGATCACCAGACTGACGGTATTGCTGGATTCGTTGCGGGAGCGGACAGTGCAGATTCAGAGCGAAGCGGCGAACATCGCGATTGCCGAGGTGTCGCGCTCCCGCGCTCCGACGTCTCCCGTTGAGGGGAACGATCAGGCATTGCGCCCGCTCGACGCGGAAAACGCGCGGCGAATCACCGAACTCATCCGCTCGTGGTTCGAAATGACCGCCGCTGCGCAGGCCGAAATGGGGGTGCTGGCAGGCTTCGGCGCGACCGGCGCCCGGAACGACGCGACCGGTCCGGTGGTATTCGAGCGGCGCACCCAGGCCCGCGTGATCGACTTTCCCGACCGCCGCCGCGCGGCGTGACGATCCGGGCAGGTGACTGCCTCCACTTTTTCCCTCGCTCCCCCTTCTCTCCGGCACCCCGCTCGCCGCAACGCTCCCGCGTCCCGGCTCCGCCGTGCCCTGATACTCTGCAGTCCAGTGTTATCCTCGCCCGCTCGCATGGCAATCCGTTCCGGATACGGCCTGCGCCCGGATTTCGTTCATGCTGCAAGTATTCACGATCACCGGCCCGGTCTTCATCGTCATCGCCATCGGATTCGCCGCCGTGCGCTGGGGGTTTTTCGCGAAGTCCGACACCCGCATCCTCGGCAAATTCACGATCAACATCGCCCTGCCGGCAATGCTGTTCAAGGCGCTGACCGAACGGCCATTCGCGGAAATCCTCAACACCCGTTACCTGCTCGCCTACGCGCTGGGCTCGCTTGCAACCTTCGCGATCGGCGTTGCGGCGACGCGCTTTTTTCGTCACCGGAGCCTGCAGCTGAGCGCTGTGCACGGGATGGGCATGTCGCTGTCGAACAGCGCCTTCATCGGCTATCCGATCGTCCTGCAACTGCTCGGACCGCCCGCGGCGATCGCGCTCGCATTGTGCTTTCTCGTCGAGAATCTGCTGATCCTGCCTCTCGCGCTGGCGCTCGCGGAGAGCGGCGGCGGCAACGGTGAAAGCGCTCTCAAGGTCGTGTCGAACACGCTTCTGCGCCTCGGCCGCAACCCGCTGATCCTCGCGATCGCTGCCGGCTTCGCGTGCGCGATGCTCGAACTGCGGCTGCCCGGGCCGGCGCTGCGGGCGATCGACATGCTCGCGCTGGCGTCGGCCGGCATCGCGCTGTTTGTCATCGGCGGCACGCTGGTCGGGCTGAAAATCGAGGGCATGCGCGGCGACATCGCGTATATCGTCGGCGGGAAGCTGCTGCTCCACCCGCTCGCGGTGTTCGTCGCAGTCATGCTCGTTCCGCCCACCGACCGCACGCTGCAGATCGCCGCGGTGACGTTCGCATGCATGCCGATGCTGAGCATCTATCCGATCCTGGCGCAGAAGTACGGCCGCGAAGAGCTGTGCGCCGCGGCATTGATGGCCGCGACGGTCAGTGCGTTCCTCACGATCAGCGCAGTGATCTGGGTACTGCAGGCCGGCATGGGCTGACCGCCTATCCGGCGACCTCTTTCAGCACGTCGAGGAACCCCGCCAGCAACGGGTTCGGGGCGCCCTCGCGGGTGGCGATGGCAAGCGAAAAATGCGCCCCCTCGTCGCGGATCGCAAGGTAGCGCACGCGTGGCAACCGCACGCACTCCAGCGGCGCCGGCAGCAGCGCGGTGCCGAGGCCCGCGGCGACCAGTCCGATCTGCGTCGTCGCCTCGCGCGCCGTCTGCACGATGCGTGGCGCAAACCCGGCGCTGCGGCACAGGCGATCGAGGACGAACGGCAGGCCCGAGCCGACGTCGGGTGGAAACGCGATGAAGCCGTCGTCGCGAAATTCCGCGAGCGAGACTTCCCCCCGGTCTGCCCGCGGATGGCCGGCGTGGACGACGAGCCGCAACGGGTCGCGCCCGATCTCGCGCGCCTGGATGCCGGCGGGCACTTCGAGGCCGCCGTGCCGCACGAAACCGACGTCGAGAACCCCGTGCAGGATCGCCGCGAACTGCTCCGTCGTGAACATCTCGTGCAACTGCAGACCGACCTGCGGATATCGCTGGCGATAGGTGTATAGCGTGTCGGCGAGCGTCGACGTGTACGGCAGCGACGACGCGAAACCGACTTTCAGTTCGCCGGCCTCGCCGCGTCCGGCACGCCTCGCCTCCTCGACGGCCTCGCGCGACTGCTCGAGGATTTCCCGCGCATGCTCGAGAAAGCGCCGCCCCGCCTCGGTGAGCGCAACGCGCCGCCGGCTGCGGTCGAACAGCGGCGTGCCGATTTCCGCTTCCAGGTCGCGGATCTGCATCGACAGCGGCGGCTGCCCGATATGCAGCCGCGCGGCCGCGCGCGTGAAGTTGAGCTCTTCGGCGACGGTGACGAAATAACGGAGATGGCGCAGCTCCATGATCTGTTTTTTATATCGACAAGGCCAGAACAATATATTGGACTCGTATCATCGCGACAACCTAGCATTCGTCTGCGGAGAACAGCGCATTTGCTCGAGGAGACGACCAATGACCACCCGTTACGCCATTGCCGACACGATCCGCGAGGATGGCCGCATCGAAGCGGGCAGCAGCGCGTTCCGCAAGGCCAACCTCGCGATGTTCGTCGGCGGCTTTGCGACGTTCGCGATGCTCTACGCGACTCAGCCGATCCTGCCGCGTCTGGCCGCCGATTTCGCCGTCGCGCCGACCACTGCCAGCCTGTCGGTCGCCGCGGGAACGGCCGCGCTCGCAGCGATGCTGATCCCGGCGAGCGTGCTGTCGGACCGTTACGGGCGCGAGCGGGTGATGAAGGCGGCGCTGGTGCTCGGCGCGATCGTCGCGCTCGCCGCTGCGTTCGCCGCGGATTTCACCCAATTGCTGGTGCTGCGCGTGCTGCTCGGCGCAGTGCTCGCCGGCCTGCCAGCGGCGGCGATGGCCTATCTCGGCGAAGAGGTCGCTCCGGGCGCGCAAGGTCGCGCGATGGGACTTTATATCGCCGGTAACGCGCTCGGCGGCATGAGCGGGCGCTTTCTCGTCGCCGTGCTGACGGACTGGAGTTCGTGGCGGCTCGCCCTGGCGGCCCTCGGCTTCATCGGCGTCATCGCCGCCGCGCTGTTCTGGTACGCGCTGCCGCGCTCGCGCCATTTCGCACCGCGCGCCGCCGGGCTCGGCGACGTGCTCGCGGACGCCGCGACGCTGCTCGGCGACCGGGGCATGCGCAGCCTCTTCGCGATCGCGTTCCTCATGATGGGCGCCTTCACGAGCCTCTATAACTACCTCGGTTTCCGTCTCCAGCTGGCGCCGTTCTCCCTCGGCCAGAGCGCGATCGGGGGCGTGTTCATGCTCTACCTCGTCGGCACCGCATCGTCGGCGTGGACCGGCCGGCTCGTCGACCGGATCGGCCGGCGCACGGTACTGTGGATGATGATTCTCGCGAGCGGCTGCGGCCTCGCGCTGACGCTGTCGGGCGCCCTGCCCGCCGTCATCGCCGGCGTCGCGGTGTTCACGTTCGGCTATTTCGGCGCGCATACGGCGGCGAGCGGCTGGGTCAGCCGGCGCGCACATGAGCGCCGCGCCCTCGCCGCGGCCCTGTACCTGTGCAGCTACTACCTTGGCGCGAGCCTGCTCGGCACGCTCTCGGGGCTGGCGTGGGAGCGGGCGGCGTGGCCGGGCGTCGTCGCGGCGCTCGCGCTGGCGATGTCGATTGCGCTGGGCGCGGCGTGGTGGTTGCGAAAGCTGCAGCCGCTCGGGGCGCCTGCCGCAACTGCGCTCAACCCCGTGTCCTAGTCTTTACTCCAGCTGCGCGACCCCGTCCACAGTCCGCGCCGCGTTGCCCCGACGCGTTCCCGGCGATCGCGAATTCAGGTGAAACACGCGACGGGAACGGCTCGTAACACGTTCCGCCACCGTTTCTTGTTACTCTTGCTGTTTATGACGATCGTCGGGGCGCCGTCCCGGCAACTCCGTCTCCTTGAATGGAAGAAAACTTCACGATGACTCAACGCCGACCCCGTGGCCTGTCCGCCGATCCGATGCTCCAATGGACCAACCTCGCCGTGAGGACGATCGAGATGATGATGGCGTCCGCCCAGGTGATCGGTCACCGCACGACGCGGATGGCCGGCGCCGGTTTTGCGCCCAGCGCGAAGGATCAGGAGGAATTCGCGCTGATGGGGCAGGAAAAATTCGAGGCGGCAGCCGAATCGGCGCAAGCGATGACGATGCACCTGATGAAACTCAACCAGCGCCTGTGGGAACAGACGTCCGCCCGGATGGTCGAGGGCACGACTGCAATGCTGTCGCTGGCCGGCAGCCAGACCCTGGGACAATCGGTCGAGCGGCAGGCCGGCCTCTTCAACCTGGTTTCGGAATCGGCGCAGAGCATGTCGAAACTCGCGGGTTCGGGAGTGACGCTCGCACACCGCGGACTGCGGCCGATCCACGCCAAGGCGACGGCCAACGCGAGGCGCCTCGGGAAGCGGTAATGCTCGCCAACAGACGGGTGACGAATCAGGCAGAAGGACAAGCGCAGCGGCATCCCGTTCGGTAACGGAACCTCCGCTGCGCTGCCCTCATTGAACACTCTCGATCAACTCGTTCCCCCGGCGGTCGATGCGGGCGCCTGCGGGTTGCGGTTCTTTTCCTGCAGCGCCTTCAGCAACCCTTCGATGCCGCCGCTACTGATCTCGTTGTTGAAGCTGCTGCGGTAGTTCGTCACGAGGCTGACGCCCGCCACCGTGACGTCGATGACTTTCCACTCGCCCCCTTTGTCGACCAGGCGATAGTCGAGATCGATCGGCTGCCCGCCCGGCTTGTTGATCTGGCTCTGGACCACCACTTCCTTCGCGTCCGGCCCTTGGCGCATCGGCTTGAAAGTCACCGTCTCGTCGCGGTACTCGGTCAGCGCGTTCGCGTAAGTGCGCACCAGCAGCGTGCGGAATTCCTCGGCGAGCCGGCTGCGCTGCTCCTCGTTTGCCTGCGTCCAGTGACGCCCCACGGCAAGCGCCGTCATGCGCGGGAAATCGAAATGCGGCGCAATGCGGGTCTCGATCAACTCGGCGGCGCGCGTGCTGTCGCCGGAGCGGATCTGCTTGTCCTCGCTCAGGATCTTCAGTACCTCTTCCGTGACGTCCTTGACCAGGGCATCAGGCGCTTTCGATTGCGCGGCGACCAGCAGCGACGCAAGCAGCAGCACAACGGCAAGCAATGAACGCGCGAACATCGGCATCATGAGCTCCTTGGCATGGCTCCCGAAGCACCGGTTGTCGGTCCGGAATGTCGGGAGCCTTCGAGCGGACGAGGGCATGAGCCGCTACGCCCGCCGTCCTGTGCAGGGCGTCGTCGTCACGGCGTCTTCTTGTTGCCGGCGTTCCACTCGTTCATCGACAGCTTGCCGTCCCGGTCGGTGTCGAGCTGGTCGAAGCGCGCCTGCAGGTCGGCAGAGCGCTTGGCCTCGTCCTTCGTCACCTGACCGTCCTTGTCGCGATCCAGTTCCATGAACATCGTCGCGTCAGCGTCCTTGGCGGTACCGCTTCCCATCCGTTCGCCCGGCGAAGCCGGCGTCGCGGGGGTCGCGGGCGTGGTGCCGGAAGGCGTCGTCCGGCTGGGGGACGTGCCCTGGCCGCTGCCGTAGCCGCCGCTGTCCTGGGCTACCGCCGCCATCGGAACAGCCGCCGCGAGGATCAAGGCCGTGAGAGTGAGTTTGCGTTTCATGGATGTCTCCTTGGGGGTGTCTGATTTAAGTGGGCAACCGGTGAAACTCCGGCATTGGCGAATGAGCAAATCCGGTGCCACTTGACGAAAACCGCGCGATGGCAAGCCTTTTGGCGGAATGCGACGTCGCTGGCGGCGCGTCCCGGGCAGCGAATCCGTCGCCGATCCGCAACAGCCCGACGGCACTTGCGGGGCCGGCATCCGCCGCCGCCCTCCGCATCTGTTGCCAGCGCCCGCCTGGACAAGTGTCGGGGGCATGACATTGTTTTCGGCAGCCACGGGCTTGTCGTCAGTCGGCGACAACGGCACGTCGCGCGTGCCGCCCGGTTTGCCGCCGCAGGGGGCGCAGCGAAAGGCTTCTGCCCTGCCCGATTGACAAAACCGGAGCCGGCTTCTAAACAGGAATAGTCAAAAAGAATAAGCCCCCCGGCCACCGCATCCGGGTGTGCGACGACAGCGGCGACGAACTGGAGGCGTGCGATACGTCAGGCGGGACACCGTGTCCCTTACGGCCTTCGCCCGAACCGCAGCCCGGCCTACCCGGGCGGAGCGCACTTCCGACGGAGGCCAGATGCCGAGCACACTGAAACCCGGCGAAATCCTCATCCACCTGCCGGGCGAGGCGCTTCCCGCAGACGCGGCGGCCGATGCCCTGCCGCCTGTGCTGACAGCCGGAACCCGGGCTGCGCCAGGCGTCCCGGACCCGTTTCTCGATCGTATCGTCACCGAGGCCGCTTTCAGGCTCGTCGCACCGGGCCGGGCGGGCGGACCGGAGAGCAGCGCCTCGGTCGCCGACGACCGCGTGATCGCGCTCGAAGCGGCGGACGGCACGACGGTCTTCATCCGCGCCGACAAGCTGCGCGACGATCTCGCCCGAGTGCGTCCCGCAGCGGTGCGCGCCGACGGCTCGCTCGATCTCGCCGCGCTGCGCGACCCGGAGGCGGCTGCGCGCGGCGTGACCGGCTGGATGTGGTCAAGGTTGTCGGTGCTGTCGCTGGGCAGCGACGCGATCACCGCGGCCGCGCTCGGCAAGGCCGGCGAATGGTTGCGCGACTGGCTCGGCGAAGCGGCACCGGATCTCGCGCCGTCGGGCGCCTCGTGGCTCGGCGGGAAAGCGCTGATGTGGGCGATCGAAAGCCGTCTGCCCGGCGAACCAGGGATCTACCACTGGCGCAACGATGCCGCGCCTGCCGCTTCCGACCGCTGCGAAGCCGGCGACGCACGGCTCGCGGCCGGTGCGGACGCGCCGCTGCTGCTGTTCATCCACGGCACCGGCTCGCACACCTTCGGCAGCTTCAGCGACCTGCGCAGCGGCAACGCGGCCGGCGACTGGGAGGTTCTGGCGCGGCGCTTCGGCGACCGCATGTTCGGCTTCGAACACCGGACGTTTTCCGAAAGCCCGATCGACAATGCGCTCGCGCTGGCGCGGGCATTGCCGGCGAACGCCCGGCTGTCGCTCGTCACGCACTCGCGGGGCGGGCTCGTCGGCGACCTGCTGTGCCTTGCCGGCCTCACCGATACGGCGATCACCGCCTATCGTCGCGATCCGCCGCCGAACACGAGCGAAACAGCGCAGCAAAAGCGCCTGCGCGAACTGGTCGCGGGGCGCGAACAGGATTCGCTGCGCGCGTTGCGCGAGGAACTCGGCGACAAGAACTTCCGCATCGAGCGTTACGTCCGTGTCGCATCTCCGGCACGGGGCACGTCGCTGCTGACGGACAACCTCGACGTGTTCCTGTCCGGGCTGCTGAGCCTGATGACCAAGCTCGTTGGCGCGGCGAGCGGTCCGGCCGGCAGCGCGGCGCTGTCGGCCTTCAGGCGCATCGTGCTGGAGATCGCCGCAAAACGCATCGACCCGCGCTTCCTGCCGGGCATCGAGGCGATGATGACCGACGCGCCGATGGCGCGGCTCCTCGCTGACGCCCAGCGCAAGCAGGGCATCGCGATGTCGATCATCAGCGGCGACATCGAAGGCGGCGGCGTGCTCAGGCGGATCGGCGTGCTGTTCACCGACTGGATGTTCTTCGACCGCGTCGACAACGATCTCGTCATCGATACCGAGTCGATGTACGCGGGGCTGGCGGCGTGCAACGACGCCAGCTACCTGTTCGACCAAGGGCCATCGGTGCATCACTTCGGCTATTTCTCGAATCGCCACATGCGAAGCGCGCTGCGCGACTGGCTGACCGCCGACGAACCCGTGGCGCTCGCCGCGTTCGCCCCCCTCGTCCGACGTCACGAACCCGATGCCGCGAGCGTCCGCACCCGTGCAGCGAAGCGCGCCGCCCCGCCCCGCGACAGCCGGCCAGTCGTGATCCTGCTGCCGGGGATCATGGGTTCGCACCTCGAGATCCGCAGCGCCGACCGGTTGCCGGGCGAAGGAGACCGGGTGTGGTTCGACTTTCTCGATCTCGCGAGCGGCGGCCTGGCGAAAATCCGCTTCGACCGGCCGGACGTGCGCGAGGAAGCGCTGTTCGACATGTTCTACGGCGAGCTCGCGGAGTCCCTCTCCGACAGCCACTTCGTGATCCGCTGCCCGTACGACTGGCGCCAGCCGCTGCAGGCCGCCGGCGCCTCGGCCGACCATCTCGCGACGGTGCTGAAGCAGGCGCTCGCCGAGCACCCGAACCAGCCGGTGCGCCTGCTCGCGCACAGCCTCGGCGGCCTCGTCGCCCGCACGATGATCGCGAAGCACCCGGACCTGTGGGCGCAGCTCGTGCGACGGCCCGGCGGCCGGCTGGTGATGCTCGGCACGCCGAACAACGGCTCGCACCTGATGGTCGAGGCGCTGCTCGGCAAGTCCGACACGATGCGCAAGCTCGCGCGCCTTGACCTGCGCAACGGCATGCAGCACGTGCTCGATATCGTCGCCGGCTTCCCCGGTGCGCTGCAGCTCCTGCCGCGGCCGGGGTTTGCCGACAGCGGTCCGACGTGGCAAAAAGGCGCTGGCGATGCCGACCGCACGGGCTACCTCGACGCCGGGCTGTGGCCCGCGCTCGCCGAGCACAATCGCGACCGCTGGTTCGGCGACCACCTCGCCGGGCGACCCGACGCAAACGCGATCGGCAAGGCGCTCGAGCTGTGGGCGAGCGTGCTCGCGACAAATGACGCGCCGCAGCCGGTCGAGCGGGTCCACTACGTGTTTGGCAAGGCCGACAACACGCCCTGCGGCCTCGTACTCGACGGCGGCCGGCTGAAGATGGTCGGCACGCCCGAAGGCGACGGCTCGGTGAGCTGGGCGTCGGGGCGGCTCACAGGCCTGCCGGACGGGCAATGCTGGTTCATGCCGGCCGATCACGGCAGCCTGACCGACACCGAGGAACACTTTCCGGCGATCGTCGAGCTGCTGCAGGCCGGCACGACCAGCCGCCTCGGCCGCCTGCCGGTGTTGCGCGGCGCGGCGGCGGCGACGCTGACGTACGACGCCCCTCCGCCGGTGCTGCCGACCGAGGAGGAACTCGCACGCAGCATCCTCGGCGCCAGGCCTGAACGCCGCCGCCCGGCGATAGGTCTGCAGTCGCTGCACGTCTCGGTGGCCGCGATGGATCTGCGCTTTGCGCGTCAGCCGGTGATTTGCGGCCACTACATCGGCGACACGATCGCCGGCGCCGAGGCCAGCATCGACCGTTATCTGGTCGGCGGCGCGTTGCGCCAGCGCGAACGGCTGGGCGTGTACGCCGGCGAAGTGGGCTCGAGTGCGGTCGTGCTGCAGGCCCGCGACGCCGGGGACCGACGGCATGGCACCGGGCGCGGCGCGGTGATTGTCGGTCTCGGACGCTTCGGCGAAGTGACGACGATGGACATCGCCGAGACGGTGCGCGCCGGCGTGCTGCGCTTCCTGCTGCACTCGCTCGACCGCCAGGACGGCGATGCGTCGGCGGCCGGCGAAGCCGACAACGAGCTGACGCTCGCGAGCCTGCTGATCGGCTACAACTCGACCGCCCATATCGGCATCGAGGACTCGATCGCGATGATCGTGCGCGGCGTCATCGCGGCGAACCGCCAGTTCGCCGACGCGATGCCGCGAACCCGGCTGCGCGTCGCGCGTCTCGAGCTGATCGAACTGTTCCTCGATACCGCGATCAGTGCGGCGCGCGCGGTGCGCGAACTGCCCGAACGCATTGCCGCCGACCTGCGCCGGCTCGAAGCCCGCGTCGAGCCGGCCGAAGAACTGCGCGAGGGCGAAGGCGCGCGCCCGCGCCTGGCGGTGTTCGCGCGCTTCGGCTACTGGCCGCGCCTGATGATCACCGACGCGGACCGCAGCGACGAATCCCCGCTCGACGGCGAAGACGACTCGGCACGCTCACCAGCCCTTCCGGGCAGCGCGCTGCATCCGCCTGCCCCGCCGGCGACGCGGCTCAAGTACGTGTTCCTGTCCGAGCGCGCCCGCGCCGAAACCGTCGTACAGCAACGCCAGCCAGGCCTCATCGAGGCACTGGTGAAAAACGCGATCGGGCGCGACGAATACAGCGCGGACCTGTCGCGCACGCTGTTTCAGCTGATGATTCCGCTCGAATTCAAGGCCGCGGCGCGCGACACCGAAAAGCTCGTGCTCGTCGTCGACGGCTACACCGCGAACCTGCCGTGGGAGATGCTCCAGGCGGACGACCAGCCGCTCGCGCTGAAGACGGCGATCGTGCGCAAGTTCGCCTCGACGCGTTACCGTCGCAACCCGATGATCCTGACGCGCAAGGTCGCGTGCGTTATCGCGAATCCCTCGACGCGCGGTTACCACGTCGCTTTCGGCGAGCCGCTCGCCGTTGCGCCGCCGCGCGCCGATCACCTGCCGGACCTGCCCGGCGCGGCGGCCGAAGGGGCGGCGATCCGCGATCTGCTCGCCGAGTGCGGCTACGAAATCACCTACGGCGAAGGACTTGAAGCGCTCGACGTGTTCGCTCGCCTTTTCCATCAGCCGTGGCGCATCCTCGTGATCGCCGCGCACGGCGTATTCCGCGTTGTCGCGCGCAATGGGGGTGTGCGCAGCGGCGTGGTGCTGTCCGACGGCCTGCTGCTGACGGCCGCCGAAGTCGGCCAGATGGAAATCGTGCCGGAGCTCGTGTTCCTCAATTGCTGCCACCTCGGCGCGATGAGTGTGCAACGCGAGACCGCGAACCGGCTCGCGTACAGCCTCGCGCGCGAGCTGATCGAGATCGGCGTGCGCTGCGTCATCGTCGCTGGCTGGCAGGTCAACGACGAGGCGGCGAAAGTGTTCGCGACGACTTTCTTCGACGGCTTCGTGCGTCGCTGCCAGCCGTTCGGTCCGGCGGTGTTCGCCGCGCGCCGCAGCACCTGGGAGCGCTTTCCGCAGTACAACACTTGGGGCGCATACCAGGCGTACGGCGACCCCGAGCATGTGCTCGATCCGTCCGGCGCGGAGACGGAAGGATCGAGCGCGACGGCAATGGTGTCTCCTGCGGAGCTGGTCAATGCGCTCGACTGCGTCCGCCTCGCCATCGGCCACGAGCCTCGCGACCTCGCTACGCTCGAACGCGAACTCGGAGCCCTGCTCGCACGCGCGCCGGCCGCGTGGCAGGCACTTCCACAAGTGCAGACGGCGATCGGCGCGGTGTATGGCGAACTCGGCGTCGAAGGGTTCGAAGCGGCGCACGCCGCATACTGCCGGGCGCTCGAAGCCGAGGACCGCAGCGGAGGGGTGCCGATTCGTGCCATCGAAGAGCTCGCGAAGCTCGAGGTCCGTACAGGTGAAGCGCGCGGCGAGGTCACGCTGATCGACCGTGCGATCGCACGCCTGCGCGGCCTCATCGCGCTATGCTCGGCGGACCCGGCACGAATGCACGACGCGGGCGCCGATGGCGCTGCTGCACGCCACGCCGAGCTGGGCGACACGCTGAGGCGCAAGGCGGCAGTGCTCGTCAGCGCCGGCGCGAGCAGCGCCGACGTCGAAGCGGTGTTGCACGAGAGCCGCGACGCCCTTGCCTTGGCAGCGGACAGCGTGGGTGCCGGCGACATCGCCGGGCAAAGCGATGCCCCGGCAGCGCTTTCGCAGGAATCCCAGCACAGCAAGACTCGTCCGCCAAAGGCCCGCCGATCGAAGAAGAGTTGAGCGGGCGGCGCGTCGTGACGCCCGGGAATCCCGATTGCTGTCGAGCAGCATGGCCGCAACGTTGCACCCTCGCACCTCGGACAGCCGCGAGACGAGGTAGCAAGGCGCCGGAGATCGCGGAGGCACGGGACAGATGAAATCGGGGCGGGTACTCAAGGGCATCGGCGTGACGGTTCTCGGCCTGATCGCGCTGATCGTGCTCGCCGCGCTGCTGTTCGATCCGAACTGGCTACGCGGCCCGATCATGCGCCAGACGACCGAGAAGACCGGCCGCGAGCTCGTGATCAATGGCGATCTGAGCATCGACTGGGGCTGGCCGGTCACGCGCCTGGGCGCCGCTGGCGTGACGTTCGCGAATCCGGAGTGGGCCGAGGAACCGCAGATGTTTACCGCCGAGAACATCAGCGTCGGCGTCAGCCTGCCGCAATTGTTCAGGCGCGTCGTGATGCTGCCCGAGATCACGCTCGACCGCGTCGATGCCTTTCTCGAACAACACCCGGACGGCCGGAAAAACTGGCTGCTCGACCGGGAGCAGAAAGACGAGGGGGCGCGTGTCGGAATCGGCCGCCTCGCGCTGCACGACGGCCGCATCCGTTACGCGGATCCCGCACAGAAGACACGCATCGATGCGACGCTGTCGACGACCGGCGGCAGCGGCGAACGCGGGAGTGACAGTGCTGCCGACCCGAAGCCCGAAGCCGACGTCCCGCCCGCTACGGAGGCCGAAAGCGGCATCCGCTTCGAGGCGAAAGGGCAATACAAGGGGCGGCCGATGAATGCACGCGGCACCGGTGGCCCGGTCCTCGCGTTGCGCGACGAGGAAACGCCTTACCCGCTCGACGTGCAGGCGCAGTTCGGCGACACGGCAGTGAAAGCCGACGGGAACATCACCAGCCTGCTGAAATTGTCGGCGATCAACCTCGATGTGGACCTTCGCGGGGCGAGCATCGCGGACTTGTACCGGCTGATCGGCATTGCATTGCCGGAAACGCCACCCTACCGCACTGCCGGTCACCTGATCCGCAACGGCACCGTATGGCGCTACGAAAACTTTTCCGGTGCGATCGGCAAGAGCGACGTCGCCGGCACGCTGCAGGTCGCCACCGGCGGCGAACGCCCGTCGCTGCACGGCGACCTGTCGTTCAAGCTGCTCGATTTCGCCGACCTCGGCCCGCTCGTCGGAGCGAAGGAAGCTCCGGTCGAATCGGAAGACGCTGCTCCCGACGCTCCTGCCCCGGGCGGCACCGTGCTGCCAGAGATCCCGTTCCGCACCGGACGCTGGGACAGTGTGGACGCCGACGTCAAGCTCAAGGCCGACCGCATCCGTCGCCCCGAAGCGCTGCCTATCGACAGGCTCGTGACCCGCCTGCAGATGCAGGATTCGGTGTTGACGCTCGATCCGCTCGAATTCGGCATTGCCGGCGGGACGCTCAGCGGCACCATTCGCATGAATGGGCAGGAAAAACCGCTCGAAGCGAGCACGAAGCTTCGGGTGCGGAACCTCGAGCTGGCAAAGTTGTTTCCTCCTTCCGACCTCGCGAAACCAACGCTGGGAGAACTCAACGGCCAGGTCGACCTCGAGGGGCGGGGAAATTCCGTCGCCGCCATGCTCGGCACCGCGGACGGCAAAGCCGCGCTGATCCTGTCCGAAGGCCAGATCAGCCGTTTCATGGTGGAAGCGCTCGGGCTGCACCTGTGGGACATGCTGCAGCTGAAACTCACCGGTGACGAACTCGTCGAGATCCGCTGCCTGATCGCCGACTTCAGTGTCAAGGACGGCCTCATGGAAACCAACGCGCTCGTGCTCGATACCGACATCATGCGGATCGTCGGCTCCGGCACTGTCGACCTGGGGGAGGAAAAACTCGACCTCACGCTGGAATCGGACACCAAGGTCACCACTCCTGTCGCGCTGCGCAGCCCGATTTACATCCAGGGGACTTTCGCGAATCCGGAACCCTCCGTCGACACCGCCCGGGTTGCCGCGCGCGGACTCGGAGCCGTCGCGCTGGGCCTGATCAACCCGCTGCTCGCCCTGGTCCCGCTCATCGAAACCGGACCCGGCATGGACAGCGACTGCGGGAAGCTGATCCGCGAGGCGAAATCCCCGCAGCGCGAATGATCCGGCAGCCACGAACGGCGGAAAAACCGGTAAAGGATTTCTACTATATTGGAACATCCCACAAGGAGTTCGAACATGGACCTGCACTTGAGCACCGGGCCGCTGATATCGCTGATCGCTGGTATCCTGATCCTGATCATGCCGCGGCTGCTCAACTACATCGTCGCGATCTACCTGATCGTCATCGGCCTGATCGGGCTCTTCGGAGTGCGCTGAACCGGGTCGCGTCGTGCGAAACATCTGGTAGTGATTGGGGGATTGCTTCTGGCGATGAACGGAGGAGACTGAACCTCTTGGCTGCCGCATACTCCGCGGCGCGAGAAACCGTGACGCAAGAAGAGGTCGGCAAGGCTCCGGCGTCCTACAACGAGAATTCGGAGGAATAACACGATGCCCACTAAGCACGAGCACGAAGTCATCGGCGCAAATGTCGTCCAGGCGTTCCAGACGATTTCGACTCTTTATCTAAGCAGCGCCCAGCGCCTGGCGGAATTGAACATGAGCGCGATGCACGAAGCGATGGAAATCAGCACATCGGCGATGCAGGAAATGGCCCGCGCCAAGAATCCCCAGGATGCCCAGTTGAGGGTCTTCCAGCCGCTGCTGGAAAACGCCCAGAATTACACACGCAAGGCTTGCGACATCCTCGCCAAGACCCAGCAGGAAGCCGTCAATGCGATGATTCCGCAGTTCGCCGGCCGCAACCCGTTCGGTGACTGGAATTCCGCCTTCGAAGTTTTCAACACCGGCATGCGCCGGTTTTCGTCGCTGGCTACCGACAATCTCACCGCAGCAACCGAAGCAGCATCGCAAGCAACAGAAGGGCGCCCCTACGGCAAGAAGTCCGCCTAAACGACTCGATTGCCGAAGACGTTCTGGACCGGCCCCGCGAGGGGCCTTTTTTTTTGCCTCCCCCACGGACTCGCACCCTGAGGGGAACAAGGCATCAGTCCTTTTGCCGGGCTTCCCAATCGGCGATCTGCTTTTCCGCCTCGTCCTTCGATATCCCGTAGGACTCCTGGATGCGGCCGGCCAGCTCGTCACGCCTGCCCGCGATCACATCGAGCTGATCGTCGGTGAGCTTGCCCCACTGCTGCTTGACGTTACCCTTGAACTGCTTCCAGTTGCCTTCGATACGATCCCAGTTCATTTCATCACTCCTCGTGGGTGGGTGATCTCCTTGATGACCCCGTCTCCACCCGGCCGATGACCTCGTTGGCCGGGTGGAGGCCATCACCCGTCCGTGCAGCAATCGACGTTCCCGGCATGCGACTCCAACCGGCACTGCCTCCGCACCGACATTCCGACAGGGGAGAAAAACGGGACTGCGGAGAGGCGCGAAGCGTGCCGACGGGCCTGCCCCGACCAAAATCACTGGCCCGCCGTCAACGCGCTGCGAGTCGCCACAACGATGTCACTTCCGCTGCGCGTGCCCGATGCAGCGCATCGGAGGGGTCAGCGGCGCGCGGATGCTGCGGGCGGGCATCGAAACGTCCGACGACTTTCAGGCCCGCTTCGTCGATCAGCGTGAGCAGTTCGGCCCGCGAGCGCAGCCCGAGATGTTCGGCGAAATCCGACAGGATCAGCCAGCCTTCCCCACCCGGGGCCAGATGCCCGGCAAGCCCGCTGAGGAAGCCGCGCAGCATTCGGCTGTCGGGGTCGTACACCGCATGCTCGACTGGCGAAGTCGGCCGCGCTGGCACCCAGGGCGGGTTGCAGACGACGAGCGGTGCACGGCCTTCAGGAAAGAGATCGGCAGAGACGACCTCGACCTGTGTGGCAAAGCCTAGCCTGGAGAGATTTTCGGCGGCGCACGCGAGGGCGCGCGGATCCTGATCGGTCGCGACGATGCGGCGGACACCGCGGCGCGCGAGCACCGCCGCGAGCACTCCGCTGCCGGTACCGATGTCGAAGGCGAGTGCTTCGGCGCCCGCGGGGAGCGGCGCCTCCGCGACCAGCCCGACGTATTCCCCACGCAGTGGCGAAAACACGCCGTAATGCGGGTGGATACGCTCGCCTAGCGCGGGAATCGACACCCCCTTCTTGCGCCATTCGTGAGCGCCGATCAGGCCGAGCAGTTCGCGCAGCGACGCGACGAAAGGCCCGGCCGGCGGCCCGTATGCTTCAGTACACGCGTGCCGGACGTCGGGAGCACGGCGCAGCGGAATGGCGTAGTCGGCATCGAACGGCAGCAGCAGCATGCCGAGCGTGCGGGCCCGCTGCGCCTGGGCCTGGCGATGCAGGTGGAACGCATCGGGCGCGGCCACTTTGGCCTCGGCGGCCTTGCCCGGCTTGCCCGAGCGTCCGCTACGGCGCTCGGTGCGCCGCGCCATCGCCTGCAGCAGCTGGCGGGCATTCTGGAAGTCCCCCCGCCACAGGATCGCGGTTCCCTCGCACGCCAGCCGGTACGCCGTGTCGGCGCTCATGCGATCGTCGGCGACGACGACGCGTTTCGGCGCCGGCGTTGCGCTCTCCGAACGCCACTGCGCCGAGTGCACCTCCCCGTCCTCGTTCCAGACGATCACTGCGTCGCCGCTCACGATGGCGATGCCCCTGCAGCGGCTACCGGTGGTCGCGGCAGCGCAGGCGAGCGCGAAGCTCCCGAATTCAGATGCACCAGCTTCTCCAATAAATTCGCGCCGTCCGTCCGGAAACGGCGTCGCGCGTCACGCTCCGGAAACCCCGGGCCCAATCGACAGTGCCCCCGTCCCCGGGGGCACTGCGTGCATCGGAGTTCGAGCGAAGGGACGCTTAGTTCTGCACCGCTTCGACCGCAATCACGAGCTTCACTTCATCGCTGACATACGGCGCGTTCTCACCAGCGCCGAATTCCGAGCGCTTGATCATCGTCGTCGCGTTCGCGCCGCAGCCGAGCTTCTTCAACATCGGATGCGGCATGCAGTGGAACGAGCTGACCTCGAGCGTCACCGGCTTCGTCACGCCCTTGATCGTCAGGTCGCCATCAACCGACGCGAGCTTGTCGCCGTCGAATTTTACGCTGGTCGACTTGAACGTGATCGTCGGGTATTTCTCGGTGTGGAAGTACTTCTCGTCCTGGATATGCGCGTCGAAAAGCTCGAAGCCGGTGTCGACCGACTTCGTGTCGATCGTCACCTCGACCGAGCCGGTCTTCGCGGCGCGGTCCAGCACGATCGTGCCGGAAGTCTTGTTGAAGCGGCTCTGCTGCGTCGAGTAGCCGAAGTGGCTGTACTCGAAGCGCGGGAAAGTGTGAGAGTTATCGATATTGAAAGTTTCGGGAGCGGCCAGCGCCGGAGCAGCGACAGCGGCGGCGAACGTGGTGGCGACGGCGAGACGGACGAGCTTGTTCATGTGGATTTCCTTTTTTGCGTTGAGTAGGTAAGAAAGAGAGAGAGCACAGGCGACGCTATTTCGCGCCGACGCTCCGGGCGACTGCATGGAAACGGACATCGACGTCGTTGGCGACGACCGAAGTGTCGGCCCACATGCCTTCGCCGATTGCGAATTCGAGGCGCTTGAGCGTGAATCCGCCGTCGAACGTCGCCGTATCGCCCTGTCGGATGACGGTGACCGGCGCCGTCAGCGGCTGCGTCCTGCCTTTAAGGCTGAGATTGCCGACGACCTCGAAGCGGTCGCCGCCGAGCGGCTTGACCGCGGTGGACACGAAGGTCGCAGTCGGGTTGTCCTTGACGTTGAACCACGGCTTGCCGAGCACTTCGGAGTTGGCTTCGGACGAACCGGCGTCGATGCTCGCGAGGTCGAGTTCGAGCCGGACGCTCGATTTTGCCGGCGCCGCGGCGTCGAACACGAGGTCCGTCCTGACCTTGCCGAAATGCCCTTCGATCGGCACGTTCATCTGCTTGAAGACGAAATCGACCCGTGTCTTGTCCGCCTGGACCTGGTTGAACACCTGTTCCGGCCCGGCGGCGAGCGCTGCCCCGGAGGCGAGCGGCAGCGCGATGGCGAGCAGTGCGGCGTTGAATGACAGCGATGCGTTCATTTTGATTTTCCTTAGCGGACCCGTTCGAGTACCGGCAGCATGCGGGACAGCGTCCTGTCCCGGTCGATGAAATGGTGCTTGAGCGCGGCGGCGATGTGCAGCCCGACCAGCACCAGCAGCGTGTAATTGAGGATTTCGTGGGCTGCCATGAACAGCTCGCCCAGCTCCTTGTTCTTGCCGACGAGGTCGGGCAACGGCAGCACGCCGAGGAAGACGACCGGAAAGCCTTTCGCCGAACTCATCAGCCAGCCCGTCACCGGCACCGCGACCATCAACGCATACAGCAGCAGGTGCGTCGCCGCGGCGGTTTTCTGTTGCCACGTCGGCGCAGGCAAGGGCGCAGGCGGCCTGTGCGCGAGACGCACGACGAGGCGCGGCAAAATCAGCAGCAGCACCGCCACACCGAGCCACTTGTGATACGAAATGAGCTGCAGCTTCAATGGCGACAGGGGCAGATCGTGCATGTAGACGCCGAGCGGGAACGCAGCGAGCATCAGCGCGGCCATCAGCCAGTGCGCGGTGCGGGCGGGTACGGTGTAATGGGGCCGTGAAGGCATCGTGTTCTCTCCTTTGGCGTGCAGTGCGGTGCGCGCCTAGCGGCGCGGCGGGCGGAAGAATTCGGCGACGAGGCAATCGACCGATTTGGGCGGGTGGCCGACGAGCGCGGCGAAGTCGGTGGTCGTGCGGGCAAGGCGGTTCCCGGCGATCGAGGCGTACAGGGTCGCGAGCGTACGGGCAGTCGCCGCCGGGATGTCCCCGGCTTCGAACACCTCGACCGCGGCGTCCGGAGGCACCGCTTCGTAACGCAGCGTCCTGCCGACCGCGGCAGCGACTCGGGCGGCGAGGTCACAATAATCATGGGCGGTCTGCCCGGTCAGCTCATACGTCTGCTTCTCCAGGCGTGGCGCGGCGGCCGCCGAGGCAATCGCTTCCGCCAGTTCGTTGCGTGACAGATAGCTCACTTTGCCGTCCCCCGCCGGGAGCCGCAGCACACCGGTCCGCAGCGCGGCGGCGAATTTCATTGGCAGGAAATCGCCATAAAGGCCGTTGCGCAGCACGGTGCAGGCGAGGCCGGACGCGGCGAGATCTGCTTCGGCCGCCGCATGCATCCGGGCGAAGGAGGATGGCGACTTCGCGTCCGCATCGAGAAAGCTCGTGTAGCAGACGCGCTGTACGCCCGCAGCCGCGGCAGCTTCGATGGCGTTGCGATGGCGGGCGATGCACAGGTCTTCCGGCCCGTCGGTCGACACCAGCACCAGGCGCTCGACGTCGGCGAACGCTGCGGACAGGGTTTCACGGCGGTCGAAATTCGCGTGCCGCACCTCGACGCCGCGCGCCGCAAAGTCGGCGACACGTTCCGGGTCCTGCACGCTGACGGCGAGTTGTCCGGCGCCCCCTTCGGGAAGCCGGACCGAGAGCCACTGGACGATACGCCGCCCCAACTGCCCGCTCGCCCCTGTCACCAGAATCACCGTGCCCTCCTCTCATGTCGCGAGTTTCAAGCGGCATACTTTAGGCGATTGATTAGTATCGAAACAGGCGCTATTTTCAAATTCTTTGTTGCGATCAGGAAAACAATGGACCGTCTGCAGGCAATGGATGTCTTCGTTCGGGTCGCCGAAGCCGGCAGCTTCACCGCCGTCGCGGATTACCTCAACGTCGCGCGCTCGGCGATCACGCGGCAGGTCGCCGGGCTCGAAGCGCACCTCGGCACGAAGCTCCTCGCCCGCAGCACGCGGCGCCTGAGCCTCACGTCATCGGGCGCCGCGTACCTGGAAAAATGCCGCGAGATCCTGGCGATGGTCGAAGCGGCCGAAGGCGATCTCGCCGGCGAGAAGCGCGCGCCGCGCGGGCCGATCCGCATCAGCGTGCCGATGAGCTTCGGCATTCGCCACCTCGTGCCGCTGATTTCCGACTTCATCACGACTTACCCCGAAGTCACCGTCGACCTCGAATTCACCGACCGGCGCGTCAACTTGATCGAAGGCGGGCTGGACTTCACGGTGCGCATCTCGCAGCACATCGACCCGACGCTCGTCATCCGCCGCCTGAGCACGAGCGAACTCACCGTCGTCGCCGCGCCTGCATACCTCGACCGCCACGGACGCCCGCAACACCCGGACGAATTGCTCGCGCACCACTGCCTGACCTACACGCTCGCGCCGTCGTCCGGGTGGAGTTTCCGCATCGACGGCGAACACCGCACGGTTCCGGTCAAGGGACGCCTGCAGATGAACAACGGCGACGCGCTGCTCGAAGCGGCGATCCGCGGCCTCGGCATCACCAACCAGCCGACTTTCCTCAGCGCGCAGGCGGTGCAGGCGGGCCTGCTCGAGGAAGTGCTGGCGGACTATTCGGCCACCGAACTGCAGGTCTACGCGGTGTTCCCCGGCAGCCGCTACGTGCCGCATCGCGTCCGCGTGCTCGTCGATTACCTCGCGGAGCGGCTCGGACCGACGCCGTACTGGACTCGCGCCGTGCCGCGCGTCAGCGCCTGAGCGACTGCAACCGGCGGGGAATCCCGTTGGCGCACCGCACGGCTCAGAAATTCATCCGCCACGGCAATTCGCCCTGGATGAACAGGCGCGCCTCCTCGGACGCCGGCTTCGCAAAGAATCGCTGCACGGGCGCGTGCTCGCGCACCCGCCCGGCGCTCATGAAGACGACGTCGTCGCCGAGGCGCGTCGCCTGGCCGAGATTGTGGGTCGCCATCAGGATGCGCGTGCCGTCGGTGCGGATCTCGCGCACGATGCGCTCGACTTCGGCCGTCGCCGATGGGTCGAGGCTCGCGGTCGGTTCGTCGAGCAGCAGCAGGCGCGGCGCAGTGACCCACGCGCGGGCGAGCGCGAGGCGCTGCTTCTCGCCGCCCGACAGGTAACGCGCGCTGTCGGCCTCACGCCCGCCGAGCCCGACGCGCGCGAGCACCGTCGCAGCGCGGCGATGGCGTTCGCCGCGCCCGATGCCATGCGGCTTCAATGCAAGCGCGACGTTTTCCAGCACCGATGCGCGCAGCATCATCGGGTGCTGGAAGACCATCGTCACGCCGAACTTCGGCGGCACCGATCCGCCCCAGTCGATCGTCCCGCCGCTCGGCTCGATGAGGCCACACAGCGTGCGCAGCAGCACGCTTTTTCCCGCGCCGTTCGGCCCGAGCACCAGCGTGATGCCATCGCCGGCAAGTTCGAGATCGACGCCGTCGAGCACTGCCCGGCCGTTCGGCTGGAAACGCAGGCCGCGGATCCGCAGCGGGAACATTGCGCTCATCCGTACCGCCGCATTGCCCAGCCGCGCATCGCGAACGCGAACGCGTTGAGCGCGAGGATCACGACGACCAGCACGACGCCTAGCGCGATCGCGAGCGGCAGGTCGCCCTTGCTCGTCTCGAGCGCGATCGTCGTCGTCATCACGCGCGTCGCGCGGTCGATGTTGCCGCCGACGATCATCACCGCGCCGACTTCGCTCATCGCCCGTCCCAGTCCCGCCAGCACCGCGACAACGAGCGAATGGCGGCAGTCGTACAGCAGCGTCGTCACGCTCTGCCACCACGAGAACCGCATCATGCGCAATTCCTCGGCATAGCGCTGCCAGGCGTCCTCGATGACCTGGCGCGTGATCGCCGCCATCAGCGGAATGACCAGCAGGCTTTGCGCGAACACCATCGCGGCCGGGGTGTACAGCAGCCCGTAATCGCCGAGCGGGCCGGAGCGCGACAGCAGCAGATAGACGACGACGCCGACGACGACCGACGGCGCGCCCATCAACCCGTTCATCAGCACCGACAGCGTGTGCTTGCCGGGGAAATTGCCGATCGCCAGGCACGCCCCCAGCGGCAACCCGAACAGCATGCCGATCAGCACTGCACCGCCACTGACGCGCAGCGACAGCACGACGATCTCCGCGACGCGGTCGTCGAACGTGGCAAGCAGTGAAAACGCTTCGGAGAAAGTCGCGGCAAACAGGGACATCGGCGGGAGGATAACGGAACGGCGGCGTTTCGACATCGCCCGGGCCTTTCTCACGGGGCCGTGACGAATATCTTCCTTCGCAAAGCAATCGGAACGCGGGCGACAATACAATATCGAAGCTGGCAACGACGAACCGAACCGGCCGTTGCGGGCATGCGCAGTGTCCGGGGCGCCGCTCGGGCGGCACGCGAAGTGGGAGGACAGGGAGATTCACTCGACAACGATCGACGCTCGCCGCCGCGCGGCGGCCACGGCCGCACTGATGCCGCGAGCCGGGGGGAACCCGAACGCGCGTGGCGCGACGCGATGACCGCCGAGGATCCGGCTTTTCTGCATCCCGGACGCGCGAGCCGTCATTTCGGCCGGCGCGTGCTGATCGGATTCTTCACCGTCGCGCCGCTGTGGGTGACCTGGCTCGTGTTCGACTTCCTCCTCGGCATCCTCGCCGCGATGGGAACGCCGCTGCTGCGCGCGTCCGCACGGCTCGTCGAGCCGATTTCGGAAACCCTTGCCGCGTGGCTGCTCGACTCCGACTTCCAGAAGCTCGTCGCAGTGCTGCTGACGCTCGCGAGCCTGTATGCGATCGGCGTGATGGCCTCGCTCGTGATCGGACGCAAGCTGCTCGACGCCGCTGAAGCGATGCTCGCGCGCCTGCCGCTCGTGCAGACGATCTACGGCGGCACGAAGCGCTTCCTGCAGACGCTGCAGAAACCGCCGGCCAAAGGTCAGCGCGTCGTCCTGATCAGCTTTCCGACACCGGAGATGAAGACGATAGGCTTCGTGACGAAGGTGATGCGGGACACGACGAGCGGCGCGGAGCTTGCGGCAGTCTACGTGCCGACGGCACCGAACCCGACTTCAGGCTATATAGAAATCGTCCCCCTCGCCGACGTCGTGCAGACGGACTGGACGATGGAAGAGGCGATGACTTTCGTCATGACCGGCGGCACGACCGCTCCCGACCGGATCCGTTTCAACAATCCACCCCAGGCAGGCAGTTGAATGGAAATTCGAACCCGGCTCCGACGCCTGATCCCGAAGCGAGAGACCCTCGTCGCCAATCGGTGGCTGCGCTGGCTGACGCCTTGGCTCGGCCGCCCCGCGCTGTAGCACTCGCTCGGCGTCGTCATTGCTTGCTGCGCTCGTCTGAAGCGCTGTCGCCGAGCTGCGGCGCTCAGCCGCCGCCGCGCTGCATCGCGCGGTCGAGCGCCACGAGCAACGCACGACGCGTTGCCGGGTCGCCGCCGGCGAAGCGATAGCGCACGACGACGACCGGCAGCTCCAACAGGCCGAGCCGTCGCATGCCGCGCGATTCGATTTCGATGTCGAGCCACGTGCGACCTTCCCGCACGCGGAATCGCCCGGGGGCGAGCGTCTCGACGCCGGCAGGCCACGCCTTGCGCAATTCGCGCTCGAATTGCTGCGGCGACGCGGTGACTTCGCGCTCGAACTCATCCGCGATCGGCGCGAGTCCCAAGTCCGTTCGTCCCGCGCTCAACCGCCGGCGATCGGCGGCCACACCGCGAGCTCGTCGCCGTCGCCGAGCCGGTGCGTCGCGCGCGCAGCCGGTGGCACGAAGTGGCCGTTGACGAGCACGAGGTGCGCGCGGCCTTCCGGCACCCGGAAACGCCCGATCAGCTCCGAGACCGTCGTGCCTTCCTCGACGTCGAGTTCGATGCGGTTGCCGTCCCGCTCGGGCGGGAGGTAGTCCGTCAGCGACGCGAAGAGCTTGAACGCGACCCTCATCCCGCGCTCCCCCCGGGCGCACCGCCGCACCCACGCAATGCGCCGATCATCGCACGAGCGCCATCGGTTGCTGCGAGCGCGCGATGTACGCATCGACGAACTGCAGCGGCGAATGCAACAGCCGCTCCTTCCACTCGCCGAGGCGCACCCTGCCGTGGATCAGGCCGCGCAGCGCGCCGACGTGCTCGGTCAGCCCGATCGAGGTCGCGCCGATCAGCACATCGTCCTTGAACTGCAGGCTCAGGTAGCGGTACGCCGCTTCGTCGACGTGTTCGACGCCCGCCCCGCCGCGCTCGCGTTCCTCGCCCCACCATTGCCCGAACGACGACGAGATCAGGCCGAGCGTGTCGAGCACGTTGATCGCGAGCACGCCTTTCAGGCGCGCCTCGTGCCCGGCCATGTTGAGCGCGGCGACGCGCGCCTGGTCGGCTGCGTTCGGCTGGATCGCGGCAACGAGATGCGCACCGGTGAAGAGGTCCGGCGCCTCGGCGACGTCACCGGCGGCGAAGATACCGGGAACGCTGGTTTGGAGCCGGTCGTCGACGAGCACGCCTTTCGCGACATGCACCGGCGTCGCTTCGAGGAACGCGATGTTCGGTGCGACGCCGGCGGCGACGATGACGAGATCGGCGACGACGACTTCGCCGGTCGACAGCGTCACGTCGAGCGGCGCGTCGTTGCTCGCGCGGCAGTCGATGCGGCTGACGCCGGCGTTCGTCACGACACGCACGCCCTGGTCCTCGACCCATTTGCGGATCATGCCGCCGGCGGTCGGCGTCATCATCCGCGGCACCATGCGGTCGCCCATCTCGACGACCGTCAGTTCGACGCCGCGCGCGGCGAGCGCTTCCATGATGATGCAGCCGATGAAGCCTGCGCCGAGCTGCAGCACGCGTGCCCCGGGGGTCGCGAAACGGGCGATCGCGCGCGCGTCCTCGAGCGTCCAGCAGGTCTGCACTTCCGGCAGATCGATGCCCGGGATCGGCGGACGCACCGGGTGCGAGCCGGTCGCGATCAGCAGCCGGTCCCAGGATTCGAAGTGGCCGTCGTCGAACAGGATGCGACGCCGCTCGCTGTCGAGCGACACCGCGCGGCCGCGCATCTCGTGGATGCGCAGGCGGTCGAAATGGCCGGGCGACTTGCGCAGCCATGTGCCGGACTCGTCGATGTTTCCTTCCAGCAGGTAGGGGATCGCCATGCGCGAATACGGCGGCGCGTCTTCGCTGCCGAAGAGCAGGATGTCGTCGGTGGGCGCGGCGCGGCGCAGGGTTTCGGCGGCAATCACGCCCGCCGGGCCGTTGCCGAGTATCACGTGTTTCATCGGGAGAGTCCTCGTTCGCGTCGGGTAGCGGGGCGACGGGCAGCCGCGTAAGCGGGAGGCGGCGAGGCGATCCGGGCAGGACGCCTCGCTCCCTCCCGGCGAATCATCCGGCGGTCAGGACAGCCCCAGCCGGGACAGTGTTTCCGGCGTCGGCGTGCCTTCCGGGGTCCAGCCGCGCACGCCGTAGTACTCGGGCAGCATCTCGGCGAGGCGATTCACCATGCCTTTCGCAGGCCCGCTCTTCGCCGGTTCGCTCGTGAGGCGCGGCGGCAGATTGTCGTCCTGCGCGCCCAAGCCGGCAGCGTTGTTGAACTGACGCTCCATGTTCCAGATGCGCTCTCCGACCGTAGCGAGCTTGTCCATCGACCAGTCGCCGTCGCAGGCCGCGGCGATCTGCGGCTGCACGTCGGCGAGCGTCCACGCGAACGATGTGAACACGCAGATGCCGGCCGAATCGAACACTGCCGTCGCGTCCTGGAACGCCTTGACGAGCTCGGCCTTGCCCTCGATGACGTGCGGGTCGGTCTTGACCGGCACGCCGAGCACTTCGGAGGCGACCGTGTAGCCGCGCAGGTGGCACGCGCCGCGGTTCGACGTCGCGTACGCGAGGCCCATGCCCTGGATGCCGCGCGAGTCGTAGGCGGGGAATTCCTGGCCCTTGACGCTCATCGACAGCTCGGGGTGACCGTATTTCTCGCACAGGCGCTTCGAGCCGAGGCCGATCTCCTTGCCGAAACCTTCGCCGGTCGCGGTCATCTCGGCGAGCTTCGCGAGCGCATCGGCCGAGCCGAACGGCGCGTCGAGGCCGATTCTCTCCTTCGTCAGCACGCCCGTCTCGTACAGCTCCATCGCCGCGCCGACCGTCGCGCCGAACGAGATCGGGTCCATGCCCTGCTCGTTGCACAGCAGGTTCGCGTACTGCAGCGCTTCGAGGTCACCGACCCCGTTCGCCGCACCGAGCGCCCACGCCGCCTCGTATTCGAGCCCGCCGGATGCACCCCAGTATTTCGGGTTGTTCTTTACCGTGAAGTGCGTCTTGTCGATTGCCGAGATGCGGCCGCACGCGATCGTGCAGCCGAAGCATGCGGCGTTCGTCACGAGCTGCGGCTTGCCGTCGCTCGGGCGCTTTTCGTGCATCGCCTCGGCCGAGATCTTCGACGCGTCCTCGAACTGCACGTCGCGATGGTTGCGCGTCGGCAGCGCGCCCATCTCGTTGATGACGTTCATCAGCACCTGGGTGCCGAATTTCGGCAGGCCCTCGCTCGTCACCGGGTTGCCGGCGAGCACTTTCTTCGCCTCGCTCGTCGCCCTGACGAACCCGGGAAAGTCGCGGATGCCCGAAACACCTTTCGTGCCACGGATCGCGACCGCCTTGAGGTTCTTCGAACCCATCACCGCCCCGACGCCCGAACGCCCCGCCGCGCGGTGGAGGTCATTGACGATGCACGCGAACATCACCTGGTTCTCGCCCGCGCGACCGATCGACGATACGCGGATCAGCGGGTCCTGGTGCTGCGCGCGGATGCTCTCCTCGGTCTCCCAGCAGCTCCTGCCCCACAGGTACGATGCATCGCGCAGTTCGGCGCGCTCGTTCTCGATGAAGAGGTACACCGGCGTCGGCGAGCGGCCTTCGAAGATCACCATGTCCCAGCCGGCGAACTTCATCTCGGCGCCGAAGAAACCGCCCGAGTTCGAACAGGCGATCGCGCCGGTCAGCGGTCCTTTCGTGACTACCGTGTAGCGCCCGCCGGTCGAGGCCATCGTGCCGGTCAAGGGGCCGGTCGCCATGATCATCTTGTTGTCGGGCGACAACGGATCGACTTTCGGATCGGTTTCGGAGACGAGGTATTTCGTTGCCAGACCGCGCGACCCGAGGTATTCGTCGGCCCACTGCATGTTCAGCGGCTCAGGCGTGCACGTGCCTTCGGCGAGGTTCACCCGCAGGACCTTGCGATTCCATCCCATGATGTCCGCTCCTCTCAAGCCGCCGAGGCCGGCGTGTTGGCTTTCGCCGCCCAGGCCTGCATCCGCGCGAGGCCCGTCCAGTCGGCATCGATGTAGGTGATCGCCGCGGTCGGACAGGCTTTCGCGCACGCCGGATCCCCCTCGCACAGGTCGCATTTCTGCACCTTGCCGGTGTCCTGGTTGTAGTTGATCGTGCCGAACGGACAGGCGATCGTGCAGACCTTGCAGCCGACGCAGGTGTCTTCGAACACCATCTTCGCACCGGTCGTCAGGTCGAGCCGGATCGCATCGACCGGACAGGAGTGCAGGCACCACGCTTCGGTGCACTGCGTACAGGTGTAGGGCACTTTGCGCCCTTCGTGTTCGAAGCTGAAGACCTTGATGCGCGACTTGCTGGGATTGATGACGCCGGTGTGTTCGTAAGAGCATGCCATTTCGCACTGCAGGCAGCCGGTACACTTGGCGGGGTCAATGTGAAGCGATTTCCACATCGAGGATTTCCTCCGGGCTGGGACACGTTTTCGGGACTACGAGCATCGCCAACGGGCTTTCGACTGCCTGGCGCCGAGCGGTCCGGCTGCGGGCGCTTCCGTTCGCCGATCCGGCTTTTGCTTTCCCGAAAGTAGCACCGGGGCGGGGCCTAAGCAATCTGTTTTCCCGACGCCGCGCAAGGGAGTGCACGACGTTCCTGCCCAGACTCCGGGGCCCGCGTCAGGACGCCCGGCGCCGGCCCTTCAATCGTCATCGTCCTCGTCGTCGCCATCGGGCAGCACTGCTTCGACGCCAGCGCCGACGACCTTGGCGCCGACTTTCACCGTCGTCGCGACGACCGACACCGCTGCGTCGGCAACAGCGAAGACAGCGCAGCCGCCGGTCAGCAAAACAGCCGCGGTCAGCGCAGCCAGCAGGATCGCTCTCATGGATTGCCTCGGAAAAACCGCATCATGCATCGAACCCGAGCGGTCGCGGGCGGCGCAACGAAGATTCGTGCAGCGGCGAAACTATGCGGCCCCACCACCCCGGCGACAATCGGCATCCTGGGGAGTGGCGCGAATCCAGCGCGATTCAACGCGATGGGCGACGAGGCACCACGACGGCGAGGCTGGCGGCCCCGGCGCCCGCTTCGTACCAGCCCTTGCTCGCATTGACCATGCGCACCAGCCACAGCATGACCGGCACCTCGATCAGCACGCCGACAACGGTCGCCAGCGCTGCGCCCGAATCGAAGCCGTAGAGGACGATCGCGACCGCGACCGCCAGTTCGAAAAAGTTCGACGCGCCGATCATCGTCGAAGGACCTGCCACCCTGTGCGCGACTCCCAGCCTGCGGTTCAGCCAGTAGCCGAGCGCGGCGATGAATATTGCCTGCAGCAGGATCGGCACCGCCAGCATCGCGATGACGAGCGGCTGCTCGATGATCGCCTGTCCCTGGAACGAGAACAGCAACACCAGCGTCGCCAGCAGTGCAACGATCGAAACCGGGCCGATGCGCTCCATCGCGTGACGGAAAGCCGGCTCACCGCGGGCGAGAAGCCGCCGACGCACGAACTGCGCGATCGCCAGAGGGATGACGATATACATCACGACCGACAGGAACAGCGTCTCCCACGGCACCGGAATCGATGACACGCCCAGCAGCAGCGCGACGATCGGCGCAAAGGCGAACACCATCACCAGGTCGTTGAGCGCGACCTGGCTGATCGTGAAGTTCGCATCGCCCCGGCACAGGTTGCTCCAGACGAAAACCATCGCCGTGCAGGGCGCCGCGCCGAGCAGGATCAGCCCGGCGACGTAGCTGTCCAGCTGTTCGGCCGGCAGCCACGGCGCGAACACATGGCGGATGAAGATCCAGCCGAGCAGCGCCATCGTGAACGGCTTGACCGCCCAGTTGACGAACAGCGTCACGCCGATGCTGCGCCCCTGTGCGCGCACTTCGTGCAGTGAGGCGAAGTCGATCTTCATCAGCATCGGCACGATCATCACCCAGATCAGCACCCCGACCGGGATATTGACGTGCGCCATTTCGAGCCGTCCCACCGCTTGGGCCGCCGCCGGCAGGACCTGCCCCAGCACCGTGCCTGCGACGATGCACAGGAACACCCAGACGCTGAGGTAACGCTCGAATCGTCCGAGCGGAACGCATGCCTCGTTTTGCGCCATCACTTCACCTTGCGCGGACATGACAAGCGCTGCCTCCCTTCAATTCGCATGATTTCCCGCCAGCGCCCGCAGCCGCCCGATTCCGGTCGGCTCGTCGGCTTGCATCGCAACGAGCGCGAGCCGCTTCGCGTGATGCTCGCGCACCGCCTCGATCTGCGCCCATTCCTGCCCGGCGCGCCGGCGCAGCATCGGTGCCGCGGTCGTCGTCGCGGCCAGACTGTTGTTGATGATCCACGCCCACGGCTCGATACCGGCGCGGCGCAGATCGGCCTGCAGGCTCGCGGCCTCGAGCACCGGGGTCGTCTCGGCGAGGGTCACGACCAGCACTTTCGTCTGCGCGGGGTCCTGCAGTTGCATCATCGGCGTCGTGAATTGCGCAACGCCGCTCTTGTCCATGTGGCGCGCCACTTCGCGGTGATACGCCCCGGCCGCGTCGAGCAGCAGCAGCGTGTGGCCGGTCGGCGCCGTGTCCATGATCACGAACTTGCGCCCGGCCTCGCCGATGACGCGCGAAAACGCCTGGAACACCGCGATCTCTTCGGTGCAGGGCGAACGCAACTCTTCTTCGAGCAGCGCCCTGCCTTGGGCGTCGAGGCTCGCGCCGCGGGTATCGAGCACATCGCGACGGTAGCGTTCCGTCTCCGCCTGCGGATCGATGCGGCTGACGGTGAGGTTCGCCAGCGAGCCGTCGAGCGTGTCCGCGAGGTGCGCTGCCGGGTCCGACGTCGTCAGATGCACCGGGAAGCCGCGCTGCGCAAGCTCCACGGCGATCGCCGCCGCCAGCGTCGTCTTGCCGACACCGCCCTTGCCCATCAGCATCACCAGCCCATGACGATCGGTGGCCAGTTCATCGACGAGGCTCGCCAAGTCCGGCAAGGCGGGGCGATCGTCCGGCGCAGCGGCGGGGGCCGAGGCCTGCGCTGCCGCCTCGGTGCTGCCGAGCAAGGCCCGCAGCGCCGGCAGGCCGACCAGGTTGAACGGCATCAGCGGCACGCGGTCGGTCGGCAGATCGCGCAACCCGGCAGGCAGCTCGTCGAGCGCCGCCGCTTCGCGCCGCAGCACCGCCGCCGCCAACGCGTCGTCCGCAGCCGCTTCCGCGGCGGGCAATACCCCGTTGATGACGAGGAACTGCCGTGCGAGACCGATCGCCGCGAGCTCGACATGCGTGCGGGCGACTTCGCGCAGCGTCGAAGCCTGGGCGCGCGCGACGAGCACCAGCCGCGTGCGCGCCGGGTCGGCGAGCGCGCTGACCGCCGCGCCGTACTGCTCGCGCTGCTTGTCGAGCCCGGCCAACGGGCCGAGGCAGGACGCTCCGTCGGTATTGTTCTGCAGGAAACCCGACCATGCGCCTGGCAATTGCAACAGGCGGATCGTGTGGCCGGTCGGTGCGGTGTCGAACACGACGTGGTCGAATCCGGCCGTCAAGGCCGCATCCGTGAGCAGGCCGGTGAACTCGTCGAACGCCGCGATCTCGGTCGTGCACGCGCCGGACAACTGTTCCTCGATACCGCGCACGACGGCCTCGGGCAGCACGTCGCGCACCGGACCGACGATGCGCTCCCGATAAGCCTGCGCAGCGGCCTGCGGGTCGATCTCGAGCGCCGACAGGCCGGGCACCGCCGTCAGCGGCGTTATGCGGTTGCCGATTTCCTGTTCGAATACCTGCGCAACGTTCGACGCGGGGTCGGTGCTGACGAGCAGCACGCTGCGTCCGGTCGCCGCAAGGTGGATCGCGGTCGCACACGCGAGCGAAGTCTTGCCGACGCCGCCCTTGCCGGTGAAAAACAGGTAACGCGGAGGCTGGTCGAGGAAACGCATCGCGATTCCCGCGCTCAGCAGCAGCGGCCGCCGCTGCAGCACTCGCTCGCCGGCAACGGCGTGAGCTTCGCCACTCCCGCCCAGCGCGCCAACTCGCTGCGAGTCGGGTAGCGCCCTGCGAGCGCCATCTCGCCGTCGACGAGCACCAGCGGCAGCGCGTCGGCGCCCGAACGCTCAAGGAAGCCTTTCACCACCGCGTTCCCGGCGAACGCGAGCGGCTGCTGGGCGAGGTTGTAGCGCTCGATCGCGATGCCCTCCTGCTTCGCCCACTCGACGTCGGTGGCGAAGTTCACGAGCTGCTGGTCGACATCGGTGCCGCACACACCGGAACTGCAGCACAGCGCGGGATCGAAGATCTGGATCGTGGTCATGACGAATTCCTTGAAAGTTGAACGGGGTCAGGCAGCGATGTGCCCGATGCGCTCGAGCCCCGCGCGGAAGGCGGGCGGATCGCGTCGGGCAAGGTTTTCGGGAAGCGCGAAAAACGCTTCGATGCGGGCACGCAGCGTGCGGTAGGCATGTTCGAAGGCGGCGTCGATCCGGGCATCGCTGCCGCTCGCCTGGGCGGGATCCTCGACGCCCCAGTGCGCACGCACGACCGGTCCGAGATAGGCGGGACACGTTTCACTGGCTGCGCTGCCACACACGGTAATGACGATGTCGGGCGTAACCGGAAGGCCGTCCCACGACTTGCTCGACAGCCCTTCGGTCGAGATCCCTTCGCGCGCCAGCAGCGCGAGCGCGCGCGGGTGGACATACCCGGCAGGGCGGCTACCCGCGCTGATCGCTTCCAGCCCGTGCGGGGCGAGCGCGTTGAACGTGGCTTCCGCGAGAATCGAGCGGCACGAGTTGCCGGTGCACAGGAACAGCACTTTCATGCCCGGGGCTCCGTACCGGTGCCCCGGCTGCCGGAGCAGTCCGCAAGCTGCGCCTCGACATCACATACCGCCGCACAGCGCTCGGGGACGCCGGCGCAGCAGTTTTCGGTGAGGAAACCGATGACTTCGGCCATCAGCGAAAGATTCGCCCGGTAGCGCAGAAAACGCCCCTCCTGTTCCACGGTGAGCAGGCCTGCCTGGGTGAGCGTGCGCAGGTGGAAAGACAGGCTGCTCGGGGCGACGTCCAGTGCCGACGCGATCTCGCCGGCGACAACACCTGTCGGCTCCGCCTTGACGAGCAGTCGAAACACATCCAGCCGCACTCCGGACGAGAGACTCTCGAACACTGCAAGCGCTGATTTCTGGTCCATGGTTCTACATTTCCACTAGTTTCGAAACATTGTAGAGCAGCGAATGGCGAGCCGTCAATTCGGGAACGGATCAGCATGAAAAGGGCAAGGAGCTGGCTCCCTGCCCGTCCGGATCAACGGCCTTCGTTTCGGCTGCGTCGGCGACTGCTTACTGCCGCGCTTGCGCACGCACGGCAGGCTCCTCAGTTGTCGAGAAGCGCCCTGGCTTCCGCAAGGAGCCTCTGCCCATCGTGGCCTTTCGCCGTGACTTCGCTGACCCACTCCATCGCGACCCCGTCCGACGCCTTCTGCCACTTCTTCACTTCGTCCGCAGGCACCATGTAGAACGTGTTCTTGTGATCCACGCCCGACTGGCGCCCGGTCAGCGTCGCCTCGTCAAAAACCTTGCCCGCCCACGCGGACATGTCGGCCCCGCTGTTGGCGTCGATGACTTTCTTCAGTTCCGTCGGCAGGCTGTCGTATTTCGCCGGATTCATCGCCAGCACGAAGGTCGTCGTCGACAACAGCGGCATCGTCGGGTCGGTCTCGCTGTGATACTTCACGATCTCCTGCGCCTTGATCGCCGGCACCACTTCCCACGGCATCATGGCACCATCGATGACACCTTTGGCCAGGCTCTCCGAGACCTGGGGCATCGGCATCGGCACCGGCGTCCCGCCGAATGCGGTCACCATCCGGGTGGCGAGACGGGTCGGGGCACGCAGTTTCATGCCATTGAAATCCTCCATCGTCCTGATCTGCTTCTTCGTCGTGTGCAGCGCCATTCCGGCAATGACATGGAACATCAGCGGCCGTATGCCACGATATTCGTCCGTCGCGTTTTTCGTCGCATAGGCCCACAACGCCCGGCTCGACTTTTCACCCGAAATACCCATGAACGGCAGTTCGAACACCTCGGACACGAGGAAGCGCCCCGCCTGGTACCCGGGAACCGCCCAGACGATGTCGGCGACGCCATCCTTGGCCTGATCGAACAGTTGCGCTGGCGTTCCCCCCATCTGCATGGCCGGATAGATCTGGCATTTCAGCCGGCCTGCGGATTCCGCGCCGATCTTTGCACACCACGGCTCGATGAGTTTCACCTGGGCATTCGACGACGGCGGCAGAAAGTGGTGCAGGCGCAGCGTGACGACGTTGTCCCCTTGCGCGTGGGCGGCGCCGAACGTCATCAGGACGGATGCGAAAAGCGGTGTGAGCACGTTGCGAGTCTTCATCGTTTTTCCTTTCTACAGGTGGGATAACCGGCTTCGGCCGTGGCCGACCGTCCGAACCGGGTGCAGCGGAACGACCAGGGAAACAGCAGCAAAAGAACTGCGGATCGGCCGCTCCCCGCCCCACATCCGCGAAAGGTTCGCACCGACGATGGCCTGTCGGCCAATGGGTGCGAATGATGGTTCACTCATTGAAAGTTGTCAAACGCGATTGACGGCAACCCTTCAGGTACTACCATTCAGAACGTCATGCGAGCCGGGGCCGGGTATCTGCCGTGGTGATGGCCTGTCCGCACGAGGCGCGCGCTATCGTTCACGAGGCGAAGTTTGCATGTCGGGCGCGCGGAGCTTCGGCGACGTCGACGGCCCCAACAGCAACGTGAGCGGGCTGCTCGCCGAGAGGCAATCGTCGGATACACGAGGCACTCGGCACCAGGCCGGGCGTGTATTACATCCGGGACAAAGGGTGAAGGCGGCGAGGAAACGCCCTGCCTGTGACCGGCAGCTTCCGCAACAGCAGGAAGACCCGGCCCCGCCGGAAGGCGAAGTCCGGGCCCGGCCTTATACGATCAGGCGTAGCCTTTTGCCGTCGCCGCGGCAGGCGCGGCAGGCGCGGCGACAGGCGGCTGTGCGTTCACGCTCGGGATATGGCGTTTGACGAGCGCCAGCGCGACCAGCGTCAAGACCATCGTGAAGCCGAGCATCGACAGGTAGGACGACGCGCCGCCGGAGGTGATGACCGCGGCCCCCGCGAACGAGCTCAGGATCGCACCAAGCCGGCCGAAGGACAGCGCCGACGCAGTGCCGGTGGCGCGCACGATCGTCGGGTAAACATACGCGCACAGCGCATACATCGTTGCCTGCACGGCGATGACGAACATGCCGTGCACCCCGAGGCCGATCATCAGCCAGGTTCCGTTCTCGGCGATATCGACGTACTTGAGCAGGAACGCGCTCGCGGCGGCGCCGATGGAGCACAGGATCAGCGGCCAGCGCGAGCCGAAGCGCGTGATCGCGACCGCGCAGCCCAGCGAGCCGACGACGCCGCCAAGGTTGTAGGCAGTCAGACCGGAACTGGCCAACGCCGCGGGAAGCCCTTCGGACGCAAGCATCGCGGGCAGCCAGCTGAACGCGGTATAGGTCGCCAGCATGACCATGAAGAATCCGCACCAGATCGCGAGCGTGTCGCGTGCCAGTCCCCCGGCGAACAGCGAAGCGAATCCGGCGCGCTGTTCAGCCGCCCGCTCTGCCGCATCGACGAAAGTCGTGTCGGGGCTGGTCGGACGGGCCATGCGGGCGAGCAGTTTCTTCAGCGCGGGCCAGTGATTCGGCTTGCGGGCGAGATAACGGGGCGACTCGGGAAGCGTTGCGAGCAGCACGAAACTATACGCGATCGGCAATGCGCCGCCGATCCAGAACAGCCCGCGCCAGCCGAACACCGGAAGGATTGCGCTCGCGAACAGGCCCGCGAGCATGCCGCCGAGCGGGTAGCACACGATCGTCGAGGTGACTGCGAGAGTCCGATGACGCGCGGGCGTGAACTCGGCCGTCATCGTCGAGGCGCTCGGCAATGCACCGCCGATCCCCAGGCCCGCGATGAATCGCAGCAACGAGATCGTGACCACGTCGGGCGCGAAACCGATCGCACAGGTCGCGATGCCGAACAGGAACACGCTCGCGGCGACGACCAGCCGCCGGCCGATCCGGTCGGCGACGATTCCGGCGCAGGCGCTGCCGACCGCCATGCCGACGAGCCCCGCCGCCACCGCCGGCGCAAACGCCGCGCGGGTGATGCCCCACTCCTTGATCAGCGCCGGGATTGCAAACCCGATCAGCTGTCCGTCGAATCCGTCCATGACGATCGCGAACGCAGCGAGCATGACCGCGAGCATCTGCATCGACGTGAAGGGGCCGTGATCGAGGATCCGGCCGATGTCGACGGGCGCCCCGCCGGGCGACGATTTCTGCAGCATGAACTTGTCTCCGTTGAATTCCTGATCGCGTGCCGTTTTGATTTCATGCTCCGCCGCGTGCGCTCGCAGCGCGCCGCACGACCTCCATCGGGAGGCCTCGCTGGAAGCAGCCCGGATGGGACGGCCCAAAACGGGCGGAACAATAGCAGTTGGTTTGGTGGGAATCAAGCAGTTGCAGATACAACTTTTTTGCCGTCACAGCGGAAATGCAGGGTAGCGGGCACCCCGGCATTCACTGCAGACTGAATGCGGACGGGCGCATCCGACCGCGTGGCCGGATACCGCTCATCCTCCGGTGCGCGTGCGCCCCTCTCGTCGATCGCCTCGCGATGCGAGGCCGCGGCGAACGCGCCGGGCGGGAGTCGGAGTGCGTTTCTCGTCGCGCCGCCGGCCGTGCTGGCGGGCGAGCATCTCGTCCACCGTCTCCGACATGCTGCGCGCGAGCGCCACCGCCGCTTCGGCATCGGGGTAGTAATCGGGCAGGCGGTAGCCGAGCCACGCATACGCCGAGTACTTCTTGCACGCGTCCTCGGCCGCCTGCAGCGCGTAGCGCATGTCGCCGACCGGTTCGATCGACAGATGCGAACTACGCTCCTTCGCCAGCGCCCGCGCCCATCCCTGCCACGCCTGATTGAGCGTTTCGACCCGCGTCGACACCGGCACGAGCGACAGCGTGAAGCGGTGCTCGAGCGACAGCGGCAGGGAGTCGAGCCATTGCGCGCGCTCGGTCTGCTCGCTGAGGTCGCCGGGGAGAAAGAAGTCGTCGGTGAGGTCGATGTTGCGCGAGAACAGTTCGAGCAGCCGCGCCAGCGTGTGCTCCCCGGTTGCCGCGGCGATGCTCTTCACATGCCGTAGCGATGGAGTGACGTAGAAGCCGCGGTTCGACAACGGGTCGGCCGGCGTTCGCATCAGGCGCGAGATGATGCGGTGCGTATGGTCGTCAAATCCGGCCACGAGCCCCGCCTCATGCAGGCCGAAACGCCCCGCCCGGCCGGCGATCTGGTGCGTGAGCCACGGCGCCAGGATGTCCTCGGAGATGCCGTCGAACTTCTTCGCGGTGGAGAACACGACCCGCGCGACCGGAAGATTGAGTCCCATGCCGATCGCGTCGGTCGCGACGACGATGTCGGCCTCGCCGTCGCGAAAGCGCTGCGCCTGCGCGCGACGGACCTCGGGCGAGAGGTTGCCGTAGATCGTCGCGACGCGAAACCCGGCCGCGGCGATGTTCGTCGCCCAGTTGAGCACGTCACGGCGCGAGAACGCGATGACGGCGTCGCCGCGGCGCAGCTGGCCGATGCTGCCCACGGCGCGTGGCGCCATCTCGAGCGGCGACTTGCGCGCGAGCGTGGTCACTTCGAGCTCGCAGCCCAGGCGCTCCGCGAGCGCCTCGACCGCCGGACGCGCCGACAGCGCGCCGAGCAGATACACGGTCTTCGCCGCCGCCCCGCACACGGCAGCGGTCCAGGCGGAGCCGCGCTCGAGGTCCTCGAGCATCTGGATCTCGTCGATCACCGCGACTTCGACCGCGCGCGATGTGTCGAGCATCTCGATCGTGCTCGCGACGTGCGTCGCGCCGGGCGTGAGGCGGCGTTCCTCGCCGGTCACCAGGCTCACCGCGACGCCGCGGTCGGCGAGACGCTCGTAGTTCTCCAGCGCGAGCAGGCGCAGCGGCGCGAGGTACACTCCCGTCGCCGCCTGCGCGAGCGCTTCCATCGCCTGGTGCGTCTTGCCGGAGTTCGTCGGCCCGAGGATCGCGACGAAGCGCCGCCGCATCATGAAGGCGGTCTCGAACGACTCGGGGTAGCGGGTGAGCTGGACCGTGCCGCGCGCGACTTCGGCAAGCGTCTCGGCGCGACGGCGCGACGACGCTTCGGCGAGCCGGTCCTCGACGATGCGAAAGCGCCGGCTCGCCAGCTCCTTGCCGGTTTCGAGCGCGCGCAGAAAGCGCGCTCCGGCCAGCCCCTCGGCTTCGGCCTCGCGCAGCACACGCGCGACAAAACGGTGCACCTCGCTTTCGAACTCGGCGACCGAAGCCTCGTTGAGCCGCTCGCGGACCAGCGCCAGATGACGCTCGGCAGCGAGCTTGCGCCACTTCTGGACACGGGCGAGGACGCCGCGCTCGGGCACGAGGCGGAACGGATAACGGCGACCATCGACCTCGACATTGCCGGCGACCTCGATCGCGACCGCGCCTTCGTTGTGCACCAGCCGGGCGCCGAATCCCTGCAGGTAGGCGTGCAACTCGCGGGCGACGTCGAGCAGCGCGTCGTCGCCTTCCGGGTCCTGCCCGGCCGGAACGATCGCTTCGGGATCGATGAAGAAGTTCTCTTCCAATTTGTTCGACTCGGTCAATAACGACACAAACTTCGTGGCGGCAAGCCCTGCGCACCGGCCCATCCGCGCCATTCCTTCGCCCGAAACCCCCAGTGCCTGCCGCCCGACCCTAGCGCGCTATGGGCGGCACGCGCTGTGGAACTTCGCAGTGCTCGGAAAGCCAGCGGGCTTCGGTTTCCATCTGCATGTCGCCGTGCGCCGACTTCATATTGACGCGCGTCGTGAAGTGTTCGGGACTACTGACCCGCGCCGCGAAGTCGCCGGTAGCTTGCGGCTGCGTGCAGGTCAGTCGTCCCGTCACGCTGTCGCCAGTCTTTGTCACGTTGCCCAACGTGCAGCTGCCTTCGATCTTGCCGGAGTAAATGTTGTCCTCCTTCGCCTGTTCCGGCGAGATGCAGCTGCGCACGGCGCCATCCTGACCCAGGGTCACGCCGCGTTCCGTCATCTGCTGCTCGACGATGCGCCGCATGTCCGGCGGAAGACTCTTCAGATGCTGCTGCATCTGCGCCATCTGCGACGACATGTCGGGCAGCCCGCCGATGTTCATCCGCGTCGAGCGAAATTCCCACACCCCGGGGCGAATATCCGCCGCGTGCCCGGCCGCAGTCACGCACAGCGCCGAAAGACCGAGAACCAGCGAACGTGCCGTACTCATCAGCGCATTACCTTGCCGGCCATACGCAGGATGTCGTCGAGCATGTTGCCGTCGCCGTCGAGGTCGAGCATCGAAGCGAGTCCCGGAGCGGCGCGGCCAGGGGCATCGCCGGCAGCGCCTGCCGGCCGGTCGCCGAACAGGCCTCCCAGGCCACCGAGCCCGCCGCCCATCGGAGAGGAGTTCCCCTCGTCGCCGGCCCCCCGCTGTTTCGCCAGATAGCCTGCGACGAGCATTGCGAGCATCGGCAGCATCTTCTTCAACAGCGAGGGATCGAGGCCCGACTGGCTAGATGCGTTCTGGGCGACTGCGCGACTTACGTCCTTCGAGCCGAATATCTCGCCGAGCACGTTGTCGCCCCGGCTCACGTCCGTGGGTTGCGGCGCCAGCACCTGATCGAGAAGCGCACCGCCGCCCAGTTGCCCAAGCAGTCCATCGAGTCCTTGGGCCCCGGCAGGCTGTGACTGCGCCTGCTTCTTGAATCCGCCGAGGATTGCCGGAACGAGCGCCTCGGCGCCCTTCGCAGCCTGCGTCTCGCTGAGGCCCAGTTCGCGCGCGAGCGACTGCAGCCCGCCTGTTTGCGCAAGGATGTCCGTGATCTGCATGTGCTTGCTCCTGTAGGGATGGTTACGCAGCCGGCCCAGGCCGGGCCGCAGGGAAAACCGCGTTGCGCCGAACTCTGCTTCCGGAGATGAAGAAACAGCCCGTCCTGCCGGCGCGCAGCTGCGTGAATCTTGATGATAGTGCCGCCTCTCGATTTTCACCACGATGGGGCGTAGGGCGGCCCTCGCGGGGCTCGTCGCCTGACACCTTGGCTGGGCCTTGGCAGAACATCGTCAAATGGGCGAACGTCACTTTCAAGGAGCTAGTGCCGGCTCTGGATCTCCTCGATGTAGCCGATCATGCCGGTCCGGATATTTGCCGCATTGCCCTCGTCGGTATCGATATGCATTGCCAGGCGATAGGCGGGATTCACCCGCACCACGACATCGCCGAAGATCATTTCGCGGTCACCGCCCACACGTACGCGCACGACGTAGTTGTCGCGCACGCGAAAGCGCAGCGCGTCCTCTGGAGCCATATGAATATGCCGTTGCGCGCAAATCACGCCGCGCTCGAGCGTCGTGCTGCCGTACGGGCCTTCGAGAGTCACGCCGGGAGTATTGGCGAGGTCGCCGGACTGGCGGATCGGAGGCTGGATGCCGACCTTGAACTGCTCGGTCATGGCGATCTCCACCTGGGTTTCCTTGCGCGTGGGTCCGAGAACGCGCATGTTGGCGATCCGCCCCTTGGGACCCACCAGGTGAACCTTTTCGCTGCAGGCGAACTGGCCAGGCTGGGAAAGCTCGTGTTCCGGCGTCAGCTGGTGCCCGGGTCCGAACAGTTTTTCCACGTCGGCTTGCGACAGGTGCACGTGGTGGGCCGAGACCTCGATCGGGATCGGCGCCTCGGGATGGCCTTCCTTCATCGCCACCGTCAGGTCATTGCGCTCGATCGCGCGCAGGGTTTCCCAAGCCACCAGACGCTCGTCGTCATTGGCAATGACAAGAATGGTGACCGGTGAATCAGCAGCCGAGATGACGTTGCAGGCGTTCACCTTGCCGAGGTTGCGGTTCTTTTCCTCGTCGAGCCTGATGCCCATGTAACCGAGGCCCTGGCAGGCCAGGCTGCGCACGGCGGCACTGGTTTCGCCGACGTCGCCGGTGAAAGTCAGCACATCGATGCCCCCCATCGCCGCGACGCAGGCGCCGATGTTCTTGCGCACCTGATAGCAGAACGCCTTGTGCGCAAGCAGCGCGCGATGATGTCCTTCGCCGGCCGCGGCCTCGATCTCGTGGATATCACCGGAGATGCCGGAAATGCCTTTCATGCCGCTCTCGGTGTTGATCATATTCGAGAGCTGCTCCGGCGACATCCCGCAGTCCTGCAACAGATGGATCATCACCGCCGGATCGACGCTGCCGGAGCGACTTGGCATGATCAGGCCGTCGGCAGGCGTCATCCCCATCGTGGTATCGACCGAGCGGCCGTGGTCGATTGCACACAGCGAGGCGCCGATCCCGAGATGGCAGGACACGATCTCCAGCTCGCCCAGCGGACGCCTGAGCACTTCGGCCGCCTTCAGCGACACGTAGCGGTGCGAGGTGCCGTGGAACCCGTAGCGGCGGATGCCGCCCTGCTTGTACAGCTCGTAGGGCAACCCGTACAGATACGCGTAGGGCGGCAGAGTCTGGTGGAAGGCGGTGTCGAACACCGCGACATGCGGCACCGCGGGCAGCTGCCTCATTGCCTCGCGGATGCCTTCGACGTTTACCGGGTTGTGCAGCGGCGCGAATACCGACAGCGCCTCGATGTCGGCGATGACCGCCGGCGTGATGACCGCCGCACTGGAAAACCTGCTCCCGCCATGCACCACGCGATGGCCAACCGCCCCGACCTCCTGCGGGTGAAAGGCGAACGCATCGCCGAGCAGTCCGGTGGCCGCCTGCATCACCGCGAACAGCTCGGACAGCGGAAACCGCGCACGCTCCATGTTGCGGACATGCGGACCGACTGCGACGCTGATGCGGGCAACGTCCTCGTCGATGTTGTCGATGATGCCGTGGATGTCGGAACCGAGATCCCGGGTGTCGTAGATGCCAAAATGAATCTGGCTGATTCCGACGTTGAGCACCAGGACCTTGCCCGGCGTGCTGGTACCGAGCGACAGCGCATAGGGATCATCCGATCTGGCGATGGCGCGGCTGCGGGCGGTCGCGAGATCCACCGACATCGCCCGGCTCCGTTCGGCCAGCAGGCGCGAGAGGTAGGCGACAGCCTTCGGGTTGGCCAGGATGCAGGCTTCGAAGACTTCCCGCGGGATCATCAGCACGAAGCAGCGGTTGCCGGCGATGACGTCGGCAATGATGCGATCGCCCGTAAGCAGCGACATCACGCCGAACACATCACCCGCGCCGAGTTGGCTGACCACCGAGCGCGTGCCGGTATTGTCGGTGATCGAGATCTCGGCGTGGCCGCTGACCACCACTCCGATATAGCGGCCCTCGTCACCGGTTTCGAGGACCGCTTCGTTGCCCTCGAAAGTCGCCATGCGGGATCTGGCGAGGATCTCCTCGACCTTGCCCGCAGGGAAACTTTCGAACAGGCGTACCTGCTCGAGGAAAAACCTCTTCAGGTCAGCTTCGCTCATACCGTTTTCGCTCCAATGCGTTATTCCGTGCATTGAAGACTAGCATTTTGCTGCAACGCACCAAAGCACTCTTTCCGCCGCGCCGGGAGCCAGCACCTGCAGGTTCTCTCACCGCATCTCGAACAACTCCTGGTGAAACCTCTCCCCGGCGAGCCCTTTCGCGCTGAACCCCCGACGCAATGCCTGCCCGAACCCGGCCGGTCCGCAGAACCACAACCCAGCGGCTTGCCAGTCCGGCACATGGCGGCAGATTCCGTCCGCATCTAGGCGGCCGTCCCGGTCGGCAGCCAGGACATGCAGCCGTACCCTTGCACGCTCGGCGAGTTCCCGGATGCTCGCGATGAAATTTTCGTCCGGCGCACTGGTGCTGTAGAAAAGATCGACCGGCGGATGGGACGGTTCCCCCGCCAGCCCCTGCAGACGGGCGATGAAGGGCGTGATGCCGATACCGCCCGCGACCCAGATCTGGTGCGCCTGGTCGCCGCTGAAGTCGAAGCGGCCGTACGGGCCTTCCACTTCAACCGGGCTCCCGACGCTGAGTGTCTCCGGCAGGGTCTTCGTGTAGTCGCCCAGCGCCTTGATCATGAACACAAGCCGCCCGTCCCCTTTCCACGCCGACGAAATCGTGAAGGGATGCGGCCCCTCGCGCCGGTCGAAGGTGACGAAGGCGAACTGACCGGCGTCGTGGCCACGCCAGGGGCTCTTCAGCCTGAGCCCGACTTCGAGCACCTGATTGCCCGGATGGCGCACGAGCGTCTCGATCTCGGCTGCGGCTCGATGACTGCGGCCGATCTGGCCGCGCAGGGATTTGACTGCCGCGTAGCTGCCGGCCGCCATCAACACCCCCATCACCACGCCGACGGCAGTGCCCCAGTACGAGAACGGCAGCAGGATCACGCTGTGCGCCACGAGCGCCAGGTACACAACTGCCAGGACGCGGTGTATCTGGAAGAAGCGACGGTAGGGAAAGCGCTTCGTCAGCGCGATCGCAGCTGCGACGACAAACGCGTAGAACGCCCACTCGCCGATGGTCTCGGCCAGACCGCGCTGCTCCTGAAAGAAGCGGAAGATTTCCACGGTCTGCTCCGGGCGCGGACCGCGCTGCGGACGCTCGAGCCACCCCCAGCCCACCGCCCATTTCGGCCCCTTGCCCCAGAGCCAATGCGTGATGCCCAGCACCAGCCCGGAAATGCCGAGCCACTTGTGCAGTCGATAACCCTTGTCCAGCCCGCCCAGCAGCGGCTCCAGGATCACCGGTCGCAAAGCCAGCACCATGGCGAAGCTCATCACACCCATGGCAAGCACGCCGGTGTAGTTAACCACCAGCTTGCGAATGGCGAAGAATCGGTCGCCCTGTAGCAACAGCGGATCGGCCTGCCACCACAGCAGGCTGAGCGAGACGAGGATGAAGATGAGTCCGAACTTGATTCGTTTCATGATAAAAACTCAGGTGTGTGCAGGGACCGGGGCAGGCGCCGACGCTGCGGGCTGGGCAGGATCATGCCCTGCGTCTACGCCCCCTGGCGTACCGGAATGTAGGACATCGGGGTCGTCAGGATGAAGAAGTAACGCCGGAGGATGTCGAGGAGGTCCGAAAGGCGTTTCGGCATTCAGCGGGTTTCCGGCACGCCCTGCCATCCCGGATGTTCGAACAGCCACCCGTAGAGTCTCAGGTCCTGAACCACCTTCATCAGCCCGACGCGCCGCGCGTCATCGTGGTTTGCCGTGCGCATGAGATCGAGCCCGTCACGCATGTCACCGAGCAGGAAGCTCGCCTGCCTGCCCGCCGCGCGGGAAATCGCCTTGTCCGCCAGAATCGAGTCAAGTTCCCTGCCCACCTCCAGCGCAAGCGCTTCGCCCTCAGCTCGCGTCAGGCGCAGGTCGGGGTGAGCATTCATGGACTTGACGAGCGTCGCGCGGATCACCTCCATGCGCTGCTGTAAGGGCTCGGGCGCGGCGACACGATCCGCGAGACGTTCGGAACGCGCCGGTTCGACGTCGGCAAATGCCAACGGAGGCGTGACAAGCAGCGCCGGAACAAGCAGGATGAAAGTTACGAGGCGACGATTCATGACAAGACCCGGTAGTTGGAAACGTGTGACCGAGTCTAGGTTTTGTTGCCTGAACGGAAGATGAATCAACCTGCCTCACAGCAGGGTGTTTCGATGGCATCGGGCCTCCCCTTGGGCGCCGCTTCAGGCGATATACCGTCAAGGGTATGGCAATACCGTCATGTGTACCCCCCAACTGTGACGGTATGGCGTGCTTCCTGGTGGCACTGCCTGACATAACAAAAAACCCGCAAAGCCTTGAGCCGTGCGGGTTATGGTACTGCGTGACACTGGTTATTGTTCGTATCTGGTAGGTGCTGACGGGCTCGAACCGCCGACATCCGCCTTGTAAGGGCGGCGCTCTACCAACTGAGCTAAGCACCCGTAGCCGGAGACTCGAGGAAGCCGAGGACTTTAAACCATCCTTCGCGGCTTTGCCAGTGCAATTTCGCGCTGACTCGTTCCGACGCAGCCGCTCCGGTCACGACCGCGGCGCAGCGTGAAAATCAAGCTGCGCCGCGTCGGGGGCGTGAAACGGAGGGCGTTCAGTGCGCTCTTGCGCTGCTCTTCCCAGCGGCGCCTTCGGCCGGCTCCGCTACCGCCGCCGTCGTCTCCTGCGCGAGTTCGGCTTCGGTCAGCGGCTGTGGCTGTCGCTCGAGTGCGTGTTCGAGCACCTGGTCGATCCACCGTACCGGGATCAGCTCTAGCGTATTCTTGATGTTCTCCGGAATCTCGGCCAGATCCTTGACGTTTTCCTCAGGGATCAGCGCAATCCGGATACCACCGCGAACCGCCGCAAGCAGCTTTTCCTTCAAGCCCCCGATCGGCAGAACTTCACCCCGCAGCGTGATCTCGCCGGTCATCGCGACGTCGCAGCGCACCGGAATGCCGGTCAACACCGACACCAGCGCCGTGCAAATCGCCGTGCCCGCCGAAGGTCCGTCTTTCGGAATTGCGCCTTCCGGCAAATGGATGTGAATGTCGCTCTTCTGGTAGAAGTCCTCATGAACGCCGAGCGAGCGAGCACGTTTGCGCACTACCGACAACGCCGCCTGTATCGACTCCTGCATCACTTCGCCGAGCTTGCCGGTGGTCATGATCTTGCCCTTGCCGGGCAACGCCACCGCCTCGACAGTCAGCAATTCGCCACCCACTTCCGTCCATGCCAGTCCCGTCACCTGCCCGACCTGGTTTTCCTTTTCCGCCATGCCGAAGGAGTAGCGACGCACGCCGAGATACTTGTCGAGATTGCGCGCATTGACGATGATTTTGCTCGCGCGCTTGCGCAACACCAGCGATTTGACGACTTTGCGGCATATTTTCGAGATTTCGCGTTCCATGCCGCGCACACCTGCCTCGCGCGTGTAATACCTGCATACGTCGCGCAACGCCTCTTCCGTCACGGACAGCTCGTCGCGCTTGAGGCCGTTATTCTTCATCTGCTTCGGCAGCAGGTAACGCTGCGCGATGTTGACCTTTTCGTCTTCCGTATAGCCGGACAGCCGGATCACTTCCATCCGGTCGAGCAGCGCGGGGGGAATGTTCAAAGTATTCGCCGTCGCCACGAACATCACGTCGGAGAGGTCGAAATCCACCTCGATGTAATGATCCTGGAACGTGTGGTTCTGCTCGGGATCGAGCACTTCGAGCAAGGCGGAACTCGGGTCCCCGCGGAAATCCTGACCCAGCTTGTCGACTTCGTCGAGCAGGAACAGCGGGTTCTTGACGCCGACCTTCTGCATGTTCTGCAGGATCTTGCCTGGCATCGAACCGATGTAAGTGCGGCGATGCCCGCGGATTTCGGCCTCGTCCCTGACCCCACCCAGCGCCATGCGCACGAACTTGCGGTTCGTCGCCTTGGCGATCGACTGTCCGAGCGACGTCTTGCCGACACCCGGCGCCCCGACGAGGCACAGGATCGGCGCTTTCACCTTGTCGACGCGCTGCTGGACTGCGAGGTACTCGAGGATGCGTTCCTTGACCCGCTCCAAACCGTAGTGGTCCTTGTCGAGGACCTTTTCGGCTTCCGTCAGGTCACGACTGACGCGCGACCTCTTCTTCCACGGCAACCCGATCAGCGTCTCGATATAGTTGCGCACCACCGTCGCTTCGGCGGACATCGGCGACATCAGTCGCAGCTTCTTGAATTCCGCCTGCGCTTTCGCGAGGGCGTCCTTCGGCATGCCAGCGGACTTGATCTTGCGGTCCATCTCCTCGAGATCGGCACCTTCCTCGCCTTCGCCGAGTTCCTTCTGGATCGCCTTGACCTGCTCGTTGAGATAGTACTCGCGCTGGCTCTTTTCCATCTGGCGCTTGACACGGCCGCGGATGCGCTTTTCGACCTGCAGGATATCCAGTTCGGTTTCGAGCTGCGTCAGCAAGCGCTCGAGCCGTTCGCCAGCGCCGAACATTTCCAGCACTTCCTGCTTCTGCTCGAGCTTGAGCGGCAGATGCGCAGCGATCGTGTCCGCAAGCCGGCCCGGATCCTCGATGCCGGCGAGCGACGCGAGGATCTCGGGCGGGATCTTCTTGTTGAGTTTCACGTACTGGTCGAACTGCGCGACGATCGCCCTGCGCATCGCCTCGAGTTCGTTGGTGTCGGTTTCGGGAACCGGAACCGGCGTGACTTTCGCGACGAAGACACTGCGCTGGTCTTCGACCGAGTCCACACGGCCGCGCTGCACGCCTTCCACGAGCACCTTGATCGTGCCATCCGGAAGCTTGAGCATCTGCAGGATGTTCGCGATGCAGCCGATTTCGTACAAATCTTCGGCCGACGGCTCGTCCTTGGCAGCCGACTTCTGCGCCACCAGCAGGATGCCCTTGCCCGCTTCCATCGCGTTCTCGAGAGCCTTGATCGACTTCGGACGCCCGACGAAGAGCGGGATCACCATATGGGGAAACACCACCACGTCGCGCAACGGCAGAAGCGGCAGTTCCATTTGTTCGTTGGGGAGGTCGAGCGGGCCTGACATGATTGTTGTTACCTCGATGGGACGTGTCGAGCCCACATGGGGGCCCGACCGGAAAAAATCAAGCGGCGCGCGACCGATTCGCCCGGGCTAGTTCGAGCCCGAAACCTTCGGCTGCTCGGCATACATCAGAAGGGGCTGAGCGCCCTCTTCGATGGTGCCTTCATCCACCACCACCTTTTCCACCCCTTCCAGCGTGGGCAGGTCATACATGATATCGAGCAAAGCCGACTCGAGAATCGAACGCAAGCCACGTGCCCCGGTCTTGCGCCGGATCGCCTTGCGAGCGACCGCATGAAGCGCCGCGGGACGAATCTCGAGGTCGACGCCTTCCATCGAAAAAAGCTTCTGGTACTGCTTGACGAGTGCGTTTTTCGGCTCGACCAGAATCTGGATCAGCGCTTCTTCGTCAAGTTCCTGCAACGTGGCGACAACCGGCAACCGACCGACGAATTCCGGGATCAGACCGAATTTGATGAGATCCTCGGGTTCGACCTGACGGAACGACTCCGAGACGTTCTTTCCCTCGCGGCTCTTGATCTCGGCGCCGAAACCGATACCGATTTTTTCGGTACGGTTGCGGATCACTTTTTCAAGGCCGTCGAATGCGCCACCGCAAATGAACAGGATGTTCGTCGTGTCGATCTGGATGAAATCCTGATTGGGATGCTTGCGCCCGCCCTGAGGCGGAATCGACGCGACCGTGCCTTCGATCAGCTTCAGCAACGCCTGTTGCACGCCTTCGCCGGAGACATCGCGCGTAATCGACGGATTGTCCGACTTGCGCGAAATCTTGTCGATTTCGTCGATGTAGACGATGCCGTGCTGCGCCTTGTCGACGTCGTAGTCGCATTTCTGCAGCAACTTCTGGATGATGTTCTCGACGTCCTCGCCGACGTATCCGGCTTCGGTGAGCGTCGTCGCATCGGCCATGACGAAAGGCACATTGAGCAGGCGCGCCAGAGTCTGCGCGAGCAGCGTCTTGCCCGAACCGGTCGGACCGATCAGCAGGATGTTGCTCTTCGACAGCTCGACCTCTTCCTTGCGGCCGGAGAGGTGGCGCAGACGCTTGTAATGGTTGTAGACAGCGACCGACAGGTTGCGCTTGGCCTGGGTCTGCCCGATCACATACTGATTAAGGATTTCGCAGATTTCCTGCGGGGTAGGCAACGTCGTGCGAGTCCCTTCCGCGTCGACGGTTTCGGCAATCTCGTCGCGGATGATGTCGTTGCACAGTTCGATGCACTCGTCGCAGATAAAGACCGACGGCCCCGCAATGAGTTTGCGAACCTCATGCTGGCTCTTCCCGCAAAACGAGCAGTACAGCAGCTTTTCGCCACCCGCCTTTTTATCCGTCATGGTCTTCCTCTCTTATATCAACTGTCGGCGCGATTGGTCAGCACCTTGTCGACAATGCCGTACTCCACGGCATCGGCAGCCGACATGAACCGGTCCCGGTCGGTGTCCTTCTCGATCTGCTCGATCGGCTGGCCGGTGTGCTTGGCCAGCATCTCGTTCAGTTTCGCGCGGATGCCGAGAATCTCGCGGGCGTGGATTTCGATATCGGAAGCCTGCCCCTGGAACCCGCCGAGCGGCTGATGGATCATCACGCGCGAATTGGGCAGGCAGAAGCGCTTTCCTTTTTCGCCGGCCGCGAGCAGGAACGAACCCATGCTCGCCGCCTGGCCGATGCACAAGGTGCTCACGCTCGGCTTGATGAACTGCATCGTGTCGTAGATCGCCATCCCCGACGACACTGAACCGCCCGGCGAATTGATGTAGAAGTAAACATCCTTGTCCGGGTTCTCGGATTCGAGGAACAGCAGCTGCGCCACGATCAGGTTCGCGGTCACGTCGTTGACCGGCCCGACCAGAAAGATCACCCGTTCCTTCAGCAGACGCGAGTAGATGTCGTAGGCGCGCTCGCCCCGACCGCTTTGTTCGACCACCATCGGGACCAGTCCGAGGCCGACCGGATCCCAGTTGCTGCTTCCATGTGGCGCTGCACTGTTCATCGCTTTGCCCCTTGCGGCATCAGGCCGCGTTACCCATCAATTCGTCGAAAGTCACCGTCTTGTCTTCAGTTTGAGTCTGGGACAGCACCCATGCAACAACGTTGTCCTCGATCACGACCGCTTCGGCTTGACCCAAACGTTCCGGTTGAGCGTAGTACCAGCGCACCAGTTCCGCTGGATCCTCGTAACTTTGCGCCATTTCGTCGATCATCGCGCGGACCTGCTCCGGTTTTGCGTACAGTTCCTTCGCGTTCACCAGCTCTGCCATGATGAGACCGAGCTTGACGCGACGAACAGCCTGATCGGCAAACCACGTGGGCTCCACCGGGATGTCCTTGGTGTTCATGCCGCGCATCTCGAGATCGCGCTTCGCGTTCTCGGCGAGTTGCCTCGACTCCGCCTCGACCAGCGCTTTCGGCACCTCGATCGGATTCGCCACCAGCAGCGCCTCCATCACCTGTTCCTTGACCTTGCCCTGGATGCGACGTTTCACTTCGCGCTCCAGGTTCGCCCGGACTTCGTCACGCAGCTTCGTCACGTCACCGTCGGCCACTCCGAGCGCGCGAGCGAGATCCGCATCCACGGCGGGCAGGATCGGGGCCTCGACCCCTTTGACCGTGATCTCGAACTCCACTTTCTGTCCGGCAAGATCAGCTGCGTGATAGTCCTCGGGGAACGTCATTTCAAAGGTCTTCGTTTCGCCGACCTTGAGCCCCCCCACCGCGCTCTCGAAATCCTTGAGCATCGAACCGGCGCCGATCACGAACGGGAAATCCTGCGCCTTTCCGCCTTCGAACAGTTCCCCGTCCTTGCGTCCCGCGAAGTCGATCACCACGCGATCGCCGTCCTGAGCGGGCCGATCCACCGCCTCGAACGTTGTGCGCTGCTTGCGCAGCACTTCGATCGTCTTGTCGACTTCGGCGTCGCCCACCGTTAGCACCGGCCGCTCCACCTTCTGTCCCGACAGGTCGCCCAGCGGCACCTGGGGATAGACTTCGAACACCGCGCTGAATTCCAGCGCTCCTTCGACTGCCGCTTCGCGTGGCTCGATCCGCGGGTAGCCTGCGACGCGCAAATTCTGTTCCCGCACCTTGTCGCCGAACGCTTTTTCCACCGCTGCGCCGATCGCTTCGGAACGAGCTTGCGAGCCGTAGGTTTGCGCGACGATCTTCATCGGAACCTTGCCTGGCCGGAAACCCGGCATCTTCACGGTGCGGGCCATCCGCTTCAACCGAGAATCGACTTCCTTGTCGATCTCCGCCATGGGCACGGACATGTCGATGCGGCGCTCGAGCGCGCCCTGCGTTTCCTGGGTGGTCTGCATTAAGTGATCCCTGACAAGTCAAAGTTTGCCCCGAAAATCGACTCCCGACCAGCAAGCGGCGCGATGCGGATCAAGGGGAGTTCGACGGGCATGTTAGAAGTAAAAGTTTAATTCTAACACAGCCTCCGGACCTTCCTTCCAGCCGCCTTTCGGTCGCAAAATGGCACGAATAATCTTTCCCCGCAGGGTGCACATTGCATGGAACTTGCTGCACCCGATGTGCCTCTCACGGGTGACTGCAGGGGTCGGAGAGGCGCCGGGCTGAAGGCGCCGGACCGTTCGCCGAACGTCCAAGAGCATCCTGATTGCTCTGTGTTTCAACTGATTCGATCATGAAGGGAGATATCCAGATGACCATCTTCAATGCCTACCAGGCGCGATTCGAGGCAGCCCGCGAAGAAGAGATGTCGATTCAGGAGTATCTCGAGCTGTGCAAGTCGGACCGCTCGGCGTATGCCACCTCCGCGGAAAGAATGCTGATGGCCATCGGGGAACCCGAACTGGTGGATACGCGCGTGGACCCGCGACTGTCACGCATCTTTTCCAACAAGATGCTCAAGCTGTATCCGGCCTTCCGTGACTTTTACGGCATGGAAGAGGTCATCGAGCACATCGTTTCCTACTTTCGCCACGCAGCGCAGGGTCTGGAAGAGAAGAAACAGATCCTTTACCTGCTCGGCCCGGTCGGCGGCGGCAAGTCCTCGCTGGCCGAAAAACTGAAGTCACTGATCGAAAAAGTGCCGTTCTACGCGATCAAGGGATCGCCGGTGCACGAATCGCCGCTCGGCTTGTTCGACGTGAAGGAGGATGGCCGCCTGCTGGAAGACGACTTCGGTATCCCGAGCCGCTACGTCAACACGATCATGAGTCCGTGGGCCGTGAAGCGCCTGCATGAATTCGGCGGCGACATCACCCGTTTCCGCGTCGTCAAGCTGCGCCCGTCGGTCCTGAAACAGATCGCGGTCGCGAAGACCGAACCGGGCGACGAGAACAATCAGGACATTTCTTCACTGGTCGGCAAAATCGACATTCGCAAGCTCGAGGAATATTCGCAGGACGACCCCGACGCGTACAGCTATTCCGGTGGCCTGTGCCTCGCCAACCGCGGCCTGCTCGAATTCGTCGAGATGTTCAAGGCGCCGATCAAGGTGCTGCATCCGCTGCTGACCGCGACACAGGAAGGCAACTACAAGGGCACCGAAGGTTTCGGTGCGATCCCGTTCGACGGCATCGTGATGGCGCACTCGAACGAGTCGGAGTGGGTCGCGTTCAAGAACAACCGCAACAATGAAGCGTTCCTCGACCGCATCTACACGGTGAAAGTGCCGTACTGCCTGCGAGTGTCGGACGAAATACACATCTACGAGAAACTGCTTACCGAGAGTTCGCTCGCAGCTGCGCCGTGCGCGCCCGACACGCTGCGGATGATGGCGCAGTTCGCGACGCTGTCGCGGCTCAAGGAGCCCGAGAACTCGAGCATCTATTCGAAGATGAGGGTGTACGATGGCGAGAACCTCAAGGACACCGATCCGAAGGCGAAGAGTTACCAGGAATACCGCGACTACGCCGGCGTCGACGAGGGAATGACGGGTCTGTCCACGCGGTTCGCATTCAAGGCGCTGTCGAAGGTGTTCAACTTCGACCACCGTGAAGTCGCAGCCAACCCGGTGCACCTGATGTATGTGCTTGAACAGCAGATCGAACAGGAGCAGTACCCGCCCGAGGTCGAGGCCCGCTACATGGGCTTCATCAAGGAGTTCCTCGCCCCGCGCTACGCCGAGTTCATCGGCAAGGAGATCCAGACCGCTTACCTCGAGAGCTATTCGGAGTACGGCCAGAATATCTTCGACCGCTACGTGACCTACGCCGACTTCTGGATCCAGGACCAGGAATTCCGCGATCCCAATACCGGCGAGATCCTCGACCGTTCGGCGCTCAACGACGAGCTCGAAAAGATCGAGAAGCCGGCTGGCATCAGCAATCCGAAGGATTTCCGCAACGAGGTGGTGAACTTCGTGCTGCGTGCACGGGCCAAGAACGATGGCAAGAATCCGAGCTGGACCAGCTACGAGAAACTGCGCGCGGTCATCGAGAAGAAGATGTTCTCGAATACCGAGGAACTGCTGCCGGTGATCAGCTTCAACGCGAAGGCAAGCGGCGACGAACAGAAGAAGCACCAGGACTTCGTCAACCGGATGATCGAAAAGGGCTACACCGAGAAGCAGGTTCGCCTGCTGTGCGAATGGTATCTGCGGGTCCGTAAGTCGTCGTAAGCGACGTCCCGCCCGGCGCGCGGCGCCGGGCGGAGTCCAACACGGGAGGAACCCATGACCCGCATCATCGATCGTCGGTTTGACAGCAAGAAGAAAAGCGCGGTCAATCGCCAGCGCTTCATGCGCCGCTTCAAGCAGCAGATTCGCCGCGCGGTCAGCGATGCGATCCAGGATCGCTCGATTCGCGATCTGGACAATGGCGAACAGATATCGATCCCGTCGAAGGATCTGAGTGAACCGCAGTTCCAGCACGGCCGCGGCGGAGTGTGGGAGCAGGTTTTTTCAGGCAACGACCAGTTCTCGAGCGGCGACCTGATCAACCGCCCGCCAGCAGGCGGCGGAGGTCGCGGCCAGGGCAAGGCCAGCAACGAGGGCGAAGGGGAGGACGACTTCGTTTTCCACCTGTCGCGCGAGGAGTTCCTCGACATTTTCTTCGACGACCTCGCGTTGCCGAACCTGATCCGCACGCAACTGGCCAAGATCACCGACTACAAGACGCAGCGGGCCGGTTTCACCGCCGACGGCTCGCCGGCGAACATCAACATCATCCGCTCGATGCGCGGGGCGCTGGGACGCAGGCTCGCACTCGGTTCCCCGTTTACGACACGGCTGCGGGAACTGCAGAAGGAACTCGACGCTGTCATCGAGGACCACGGCGAGGACAGCCCGGAAGCGATCGCGCTGCGGGAGGAAATCGCCCGGGTGCGCGCCAAGATCGAGGCGATCCCGTTCATCGACAGCTTCGACCTGCGCTACAACAACCGCATCAAGGTGCCGAAGCCGACCACGCAGGCGGTGATGTTCTGCGTGATGGATGTCTCCGGCTCGATGGACGAAGAGAAGAAGGCCACTGCCAAGCGCTTCTTCATGCTGCTCTACCTGTTCCTCAATCGCACCTACGAACACATCGAGGTGGTGTTCATCCGTCACCATACGATCGCCAAGGAAGTCGACGAGGACGAGTTCTTTCACTCGCGCGAGTCGGGGGGCACGGTCGTGTCGAGCGCGCTCAAGCTGATGCACGAAGTCATCGCTTCGCGGTACATGCGCGGCAGCTGGAACATCTACGGTGCCCAGGCTTCCGACGGGGACAACTGGGACAACGATTCGCCGATCTGCCGCGACTTGCTCGACGCCCAGATCCTGCCCTACTGCCAGTACTTCTCGTACATCGAGATCACTCCCGGCGAGCCGCAGAACCTCTGGCGCGAATACGAGAAGCTGATGGGGGCTCACAAGAACTTCGCCATGCAGAGAATCGAAGCGCCGGCCGACATCTATCCGGTATTCCGCGAACTGTTCAAGAAGACGCTCGTATGAAACGTGCCGCCGTGAAAAAGCTCAAGCAGCTGCCCGCGACATCCGAATGGACGTTCGAGGCGATCGATACCTACCACACTGAAATCGCACGGGTCGCCGGCGAATTCGGCCTCGATGTGTACCCGCCGCAGATCGAGCTGATCACCGCCGAGCAGATGATGGACGCCTATGCATCCGTGGGCATGCCGGTGAACTATCACCACTGGTCTTTCGGCAAGCACTTCCTGACCACGGAAAAGGGCTATCGGCGCGGCCAGATGGGTCTCGCGTACGAGATCGTCATCAACTCCAACCCTTGCATCGCGTACCTGATGGAGGAGAACACGCTGACGATGCAGGCGCTGGTGATCGCCCACGCTGCTTATGGCCACAACAGCTTTTTCAAGGGCAATTACCTCTTCCGCACCTGGACCAACGCCGACGCGATCGTCGACTACCTGATCTTCGCGCGGCATTACATCGCCGAATGCGAGGAGCGCCACGGCGAGGAAGAAGTCGAGCTGCTGCTCGATTCGTGCCATGCGCTGATGAACCTGGGAGTGGACCGCTACAAACGCCCGCCGAAGCTCTCGCTGGCGAAGGAGAAACTGCGCCAGAGCGAACGCACCGAATATCTGCAAAGCCAGGTGAACGAATTGTGGCGGACGTTGCCGGTTCATGACGCCAAACCCGGCCGGGCGCTGCGGCCCCGCTTCCCGCCCGAATCCGAGGAGAACCTGCTGTATTTCGTCGAAAAGCATGCCCCGCTCCTCGAACCATGGCAGCGCGAGATCGTGCGCATCGTGCGCAAGATCGCGCAGTACTTCTTTCCTCAACGCCAGACGCAGGTGATGAACGAAGGCTGGGCGTGCTTCTGGCACTACACGCTCCTCAACCGGCTCTACGACGAGGGGTTGCTGGCCGACAGCTTCATGCTCGAATTCCTCCAGTCGCACACCAACGTGGTGTATCAGCCCGCCTATAACGAACGCTGGTACAACGGCATCAACCCCTATGCGCTGGGTTTCATGATGTGGCAGGACATCCGCCGCATCTGTGAATCGCCGACGGAGGAGGATCGAACCTGGTTTCCGGACATCGCCGGCAGCGACTGGCGCGAAACCCTCGAATTCGCGATGAAGAACTTCAAGGACGAGAGCTTCGTTGCCCAGTACCTGTCACCGAAGGTGATCCGTGATCTCCGGCTGTTTGCGATTCTCGACGACGAGCACGAGTCCAAGCTCAAGGTGTCGGCGATACACGACGAGCGCGGTTATCGTCGCGTGCGCGAGATCCTGTCCGACCAGTACAACCTCGGCAGCCGCGAGCCGAACATCCAGGTCTGGAACGTGGATCTCAGGGGCGACCGCTCGTTGACGTTGCGCCATCAGGAATACCGGCGGCGCCCCCTTGGCGGCACCATCGACGAAGTCATGAAGCACATGGCGCGGCTGTGGGGGTTTACCGTACGCCTCGAGACGCAGCATGAGGACGGCAGCGTCGAACTCGTGCAGGAGACGAGGATCGAGAAGCGCCGCGGGCATCCGGACAACTGAGGGTCACGACGGACGGGGATCCGTAGAGAGGGGAGCGTGACGACAGCCGGCCCGGCTGCCGACCCTTTGCGACATCGCACGAATCACCCCGCTCGCATCATCGACGAATCGCCGGACGGTAGAATCGGGCCTTTCCTTCGTCCTCCGGAGACCCCATGTTCCAGCCGCCCAGTCCGATTTATCCGGTTGCCGACATCCGCGCCATCGAAGCGCACGTAGCACCGCTCGCCCAGCCGACGCTGATGGAGCGTGCCGGCCGCGCGGCGGCGGAAGAAGCCGTGCGCCTGACGCAGGACCGTACAGGACACGTGCTTATCGTGTGCGGGCCGGGCAACAACGGCGGCGACGGGCTGGTCATGGCCCGCCGGCTCCTGCAGGCCGGGCGGTCGGTGACGGTGGCGTTCGCCGAAAATCCGGACAGTCTGCCGCCCGACGCTGCGGCGGCGTTCGCGGCGTGGCGTGCAGCCGGCGGTGAAACGGTTTCGGATTTTCCCGGCGCACCGGCGAACGGCTGGGCACTCGTCGTCGACGCACTGTTCGGTATCGGCCTGCGCCGGCCGGTCGAAGGTCGCTACGCCCGCTGGATCGACACGATGAACGCGCAGCAGGCGCCGCGGCTCGCGATCGACATCCCGAGCGGCCTCGACGCCGACACCGGCGCGATCCTCGGCATGGCGTTCCAGGCGACCGCAACGCTGACCTTCATCGCGCTCAAGCCCGGGCTGCTCACGCTCGACGGGCCGGACTACGCCGGCACGGTCCACGTCCATCGGCTCGACATCGACCCCGCTGCCTGGCTTTCGCCCCCGGGATTCGAGATCCGCCCCGCAATGGTGCGGGAGTTCATGCGGCCGCGACGGCAAAACACGCACAAAGGCAGCTATGGCGACGTCGGCATCATCGGCGGGGCGCCTGGGATGACCGGCGCGGCGCTGCTCGCCGGCCGGGCGGCGCTGAAACTCGGGAGCGGCCGGGTGTATGTCGGCCTCGTCGACGATTACGCGCTCCCGGTCGACCACACCCAGCCTGAACTGATGCTGAAGCGGCCGGAACAGGTTCTCGAACAGGCCAGCGTCCTCGCGCTCGGGCCGGGCCTGGGCACCAGCGCAACTGCTCTTGCGCTGCTCGAGCGTGCGGCCCGATCCGATCGCCCCCTGCTGCTCGATGCCGACGCGCTCAACCTGCTGGCCGACGCGCCACACCTGAAAGCGCAGGTCGCCGCACGCGAGGCCCCGACCTTGCTCACCCCCCACCCCGGCGAGGCCGGTCGCCTCCTCGGCATCGGCACTCCTCGCGTGCAAGCTGACCGCATTGCCTCGGCGCTCGAACTGTCGACGCGCTTTGGCGCCGATATCGTTCTGAAAGGAGGCGGCAGCGTCATTGCGACAACGACAGGACAATGGTTCATCAACACCACCGGCCACCCGGGCATGGCGAGCGCGGGCATGGGAGACGTGCTGACCGGCCTGATCGCCAGCCTGCTCGCCCAGGGCTGGCCCGCCCGTTCGGCGCTGCTTGCAGCGGTGCATCTGCATGGCGCGGCCGCCGACCGCCTGGCCCGCGAAGGCATCGGCCCGATCGGACTGACCGCGAGCGAAGTCGCCGAAGCCGCGCGCGGCGTATTCAACGGCTGGATCGTGAAGGCTGCGCGGGGGCGCTGAAAGTCTCGTCGGGCTTGATGCGATGTCGGAAGCGCGCCCGGGCGCTGCTAGAATCGCATCGACCTGCATGACGCCGAGCTGATCATCGAATCGACGTTGAGCGCCGCAAACCTCCGATCGAAACCGTCGAATACCTCGCCTCTCGCGGTCGTCTGACTACCTTGTCGAGGCAGCGGGAATCAGGAAACCGGCGGGAAATACTGCGCGCGCTTCGACTCGGGACTTCCGGGCTTCGTCTGCCTCCACAACAATCGAGCCCCCGCCCCATGTCCGACACTCACCCTCATGCGCTGCGCAGCATTCTGCTGCTCCTCGGCGCGCTGTTCCTGTTCGTGCTCCTCGACGCCACCGCCAAACGCCTCGCCGCGACCTATCCGGTCCCGATGCTGGTGTGGTCGCGCTACGCGCTGCACTTCCTGCTGATGGTGGTGCTCCTGGCGCCGTCGATGCGGCTCAAACTCGTTACGACGAGGCGGCCGGGCCGACAGATCGTCCGCGCCACCTGTCTGCTCGCCGTGACGTTCTTCAATATCACCGCGCTGCAGGTGATGCCGTTGGCCGAGACCACCGCAATCGTCTTCGCCGCGCCGCTGATGGTCACGCTGATGGCGGGACCGCTGCTCGGCGAACGCATCGGTCCGCTGCGCTGGGTGGCCGTCGTGACCGGTTTCGTCGGCGTCCTGCTGATTGCCCGGCCCGGCGGCGCCCTGGTGGCCGAAGGTGTCGCCCTCGCCCTCGGCGCGGCGGTGAGCTACGCGGCCTACCAGATTCTCACCCGCCAGCTTTCCCCGACCGAAACCCCGGTCAACATGCTGTTCTACACGGCACTGGTCGGTACTGCCGCGACGAGCCTCGCACTGCCGTGGTTGTGGCAGGGCCCGATGCCCGGACCGCTGGATGCGCTGCTCATCGCATCGCTCGGCATCTACGGCGGCTGCGGGCATTTCCTGCTGATCCGCGCCTTCCGCGACGCCCCGGCTTCGATGCTGTCACCGATCCTGTATGTGCAGCTGCTGTGGGCGACCCTGATCGGCTGGTTCGGCTTCGGCCAGTTGCCGGATGGCTGGGGACTGGTCGGCATCCTGACGATTGGCGGCGCAGGCGTGCTGATCGCCATCGACGGCCGTCGTACCGCCCAGCGCCGGCACGAGGCGCTTGCGACGGCGGCCGAACCTGCGCCGGCACAAACCAGATTCGCGCCATCGAAGGGACGGAACCGCTAGAATCCCCGCTCCACTTCGAAGGCCGACGCCAATGAATCTGTCACAACAGCTACGCATCGAAATCCAGCGCAACGTCGCCGCCTCGCTGGCGGAAGATGTCGGCACGGGCGACCTCACCGCGCGTCTGATCCCGTGGGAAACCGACGCGCGCGGTCGCGTCATCACGCGCGAAGCGGCGGTCCTGTGCGGCACCGCGTGGTTCGACGCCGCGTTCGAGGTGATGAGCCCCGCCGCGGCGGTCGTCTGGCACGTCCGCGACGGTGACCGGATCGAACCGGGCCAAGTGCTGTGCGAAGTCGTCGCAAGCGCCCGCGTGCTGCTCACCGCCGAGCGCACTGCGTTGAATTTTCTGCAGTTGCTTTCAGCAACGGCGACTGCGACCCGGCGTTTCGTCGACGCGATCGCCGGCACCCGGGCGAAGATCGTCGACACCCGCAAGACGTTGCCCGGGCTGCGCCTGGCGCAGAAATACGCGGTGACGGTGGGCGGCGGCGTGAACCACCGCGTCGGACTCTACGACGGCATCCTGGTCAAGGAAAACCACATCATCGCCGCCGGCAGCATCGCCCGTGTCATCGAGCAGGCACAGGCGATCGCACCGTCGAACGTGTTCATCGAGATCGAAGTCGAGACGCTCGAAGAACTCCATGAAGCGCTCGATGCCGGCGCGAAGATGATCCTGCTCGACAACATGAGCCTCGAGACGATGCGCGAAGCAGTGCGCATCGCAGACGGGCGGGCCGAGCTCGAAGCATCGGGCGGGGTGAATCTGGAAAAAGTGCGCGCGATCGCCGAAACGGGCGTGGACCGTATTTCGATCGGCAGTCTGACGAAGGACGTCCGGGCGATCGACCTGTCGCTGCGCCACGTCGAGGAATGATGGCCGCTTCAGCGTAGCCAGCGGCTCTCCTAACACGCCACGGACCGCCCGACGGAGGCCGCGACGAACTCCCGTTCGCGGCCTCCGTCGCCGGCGCTACACGCGTTCGGCAATGAAGCGCTTGACTGCCTCGACGTCCGGAGCCATGAGTTCGACACGCTGCGGCAGTTTCTCGATGCCTTCGAGCTCGGCCGGACGCTCCGGCTCGCGCCCGAGCGCTTCGCGGATCGTTTCGGCGAACTTCGCCGGCAATGCGGTTTCGAGCACCAGCAGCGGCACGCCCGCCGGGACGCTGCCGGCGCAGTCCCACGCGACCTTGACGCCGTCGGCGGTGTGCGTGTCGATCATCGTGCCGTATTGCTCGAACACCTTGCGGATCGTCGCGACGCGCCCCGCATGCGAGCTGCCGCCGGACACGAACGCGAAATCGCCGATGCGGGCGAAATCGGCAGACGCCGACAGGTCGAAGGCGCCGCCCGCATCGACCGCCTTCCAGAGTTCAGCGACGCGCTCGGGGTTGCGCCCGACGAGATCGAACACGAAGCGCTCGAAATTCGACGCCTTGGAAATGTCCATCGACGGGCTCGACGTGACGTGGGTTTCGGCAGCCTTGCGCGGACGATAGACGCCGGTGCGGAAGAACTCGTCGAGCACGTCGTTTTCGTTCGTCGCGAGGATCAGCCGCGCGACCGGCAGCCCCATCTGGCGGGCGATATGGCCGGCGCAGATGTTGCCGAAATTGCCTGACGGCACGCAGAAGGCGACCTGTTCGTCGTTCGACTTCGTCGCGGCGAAATAGCCTTTGAAGTAATAGACGATCTGCGCCGCCACGCGCGCCCAGTTGATCGAATTGACCGCACCGATCTTATATTTCGCCTTGAACGCGGCGTCGTTCGACACCGCTTTCACGATGTCCTGCGCGTCGTCGAACATGCCGGTGACGGCGATGTTGTGGATGTTCTCGTCCTGCAGGGAATACATCTGCGCGCGCTGGAACGCGCTCATCTTGCCGTGCGGCGACAGCATGAAGACGCGCACGGCGTGCTTGCCGCGCATTGCGTATTCGGCCGCCGAGCCGGTATCGCCCGACGTCGCACCGAGGATGTTGATGGTCTCGCCACGGCGCTCGAGGACGTACTCGAACAGGTTGCCGAGCAGCTGCATCGCCATGTCCTTGAACGCCAGCGTCGGGCCGTTCGACAATTCCAGCAGACCGAACTTGCCGGCTTCGAGCCAATGCACCGGCGTGATCTCGGCGGCATCGTCGCCCGGACGCGCAAAGCGATAAACCTCGGCAGTGTAGGTCCGGTCGCAGATCGTCTTCAGGTCGGCTGCGGGAATGTCGGTGATGAACTTCGACAGGATCGCGAACGCGAGATCCGCATACGACAGCGAGCGCCAAGCGTCGAGTTCGGCGCGCGAGATCTGCGGATAACTTTCGGGGAGATACAGCCCGCCATCCGGCGCAAGACCGCCCAGCAGAATGTCGCAGAACTCGGGTCGCGCGGCGTGGCCGCGAGTGGAGAGATACTTCACGGTGGGTCCTTCAGATGAGCAGATTCGAATGGAACGGGCGGCGGGCCACTGCAGCGCCGGCGCACGAGCTTCCCGGCGGCACAAGGGCCGCATTATCCGCCAGCGGGCGCACCCAGTCCATGCGCCACGACCGCACCGCTCGCCCGCTTCAATCCTGCAGCAACGTTCGCTGCCCGTCACATGTCTGAGCGAACAGGATGGGTTCGCCATCCCTGGTTGCGAGTGGCACGTATCCTGCTGTTGCAAATACGCTCTTGCCGATCTCGGATAACGCTGTGCACGCCGCGTCCCATAGGCTTGCGACCATCGCCCGCCGCGATGGCCGGTGACTTACGACAATTCGCTTCAATGCAAGCGTGAAGGAGACGAGATGCAGGTTTTCGACATGATCATCAACGGCAAGCCGGTGCGTGCCGGCAGCACCTTCGACGTCGTGAATCCAGCGACAGGGGAAGTGTTCGCGCGCGTGCAGGCGGGCGACGCCTCGCACGTCGACCAAGCCGTCGCAGCGGCGCGCGCGGCGTTCCCCGGCTGGAGCCGCACTCCGGACGCCGAGCGCAAGCGCCTGATGCACGCGCTCGGTGCGGCGCTCGAAGCGCACATGCCGGAGCTGATGGAGCTGGTCACAAAAGAGGCCGGCAAGCCGCTCGGCGGGTTGAACGGCGTCGGGTCGGGGATGGAAGTCGGGGGCGCGATCGCGTGGACGCACGTCACCGCCGACCTCGAACTGCCCGTCGAGGTGATCCAGGACAATGACGATGCGCGCATCGAAGTGCATCGCAAGCCGCTCGGCGTGGTCGGCTCGATCACGCCGTGGAACTGGCCGCTGATGATCGCGATCTGGCACGTGATCCCGGCGCTGCGTGCAGGCAACACGGTCGTCATCAAGCCGTCGGGCATGACGCCGACCGCGACGATCCGTTTCGTCGAGCTCGCCAATGCGATCCTGCCGCCGGGCGTGCTGAACATCGTCACCGGCGAATCCGGCGTCGGCTCGGCGATCGCGAAGCACCCGGACATCAACAAGATCGTGTTTACCGGTTCGACGCCGACCGGCAAGAACATCATGCAGAACGCTGCCGGCAACCTGAAGCGGCTCACGCTCGAGCTCGGCGGCAATGATGCCGGCATCGTGCTGCCGGACGTCGATCCGAAAGCGATCGCGCCGAAACTTTTCGGCGTCGGCTTCCACAACAATGGCCAGACCTGCGCGTGCCTCAAGCGCCTCTACGTGCACGACAGCATCTACGAGAAAGTGTGCGCCGAGCTGGCACGTATCGCCAAGGAGACGGTCGTCGGCGACGGACTGGTCGAAGGCACCGAGCTCGGACCGGTGCAGAACAAGGCGCAGCTGGACTTCGTGCAGGAACTCGTCGAGGACGCACGGGCGCATGGCGCACGCATCCTGTCCGGCGGCAAGGCCCGCAGCGGCGGCGGCTTCTTCTTCGAGCCGACGGTGATCGCGGACGCGAAGGACGGCATGCGCGTCGTCGACGAGGAGCAGTTCGGCCCGGTGCTGCCGGTGATCCGCTACTCGGACATCGAGGAAGTGATCGCGCGCGCGAACAACAATGAAAACGGGCTGGGCGGCTCGATCTGGTCGAAAGACCACGCGAAAGCCGCGGAGCTCGCGTTGCGCCTCGAATGCGGCACCGCGTGGGTGAACGAGCACGGCGCCGTGCAGCCCGACGCGCCGTTCGGCGGGGTCAAGCAGTCGGGCCTGGGCGTCGAGTTCGGCCGCTACGGGCTCGAGGAATACACGTCGATCCAGACGCTGAAGATCATGAAGGCTTAGCGGGGCTCCGCGGCTGGCCGGATGGAGGTGCGACGACCGGGAAACCTCCCGGTTCCGCATTCAGCCAGTTCGCGCGGACGCTGTTGCGCGGGTCGCCCCTGACGGGCCCGGTCTCCTCCACCTGGCCCGGGACGATCCGCTTGCGCCCCGGCAACCGGGGCGTTTTTTTTGCCGGGCGCGCTTACTGCAGGCTTTCCATGCGCAGGCGCGTGATCCTGCCCTGCACGACCGGCAAGGCCTCGATCTTCGCGATCGCCGCGTTGGCGTTCTTCTCGATCGTGCTGTGGGTCAGCATGATGATGTCGGTCTGCGACGCGCCTTCCGGCGCTTCCTTCTGGATCATCGCTTCGATCGAGATGCCGCTATCGGCCAGTATCCGCGTGATGTCGGCCAGCACGCCCGGCTTGTCCTCGACGCGCATGCGCAGGTAATACGAGGTCACGACCTCTTCGATCGGCAGCACCTTGAGGTCGCGTACCTGGTCCGGCTGGAACGCGAGATGCGGCACGCGGTGCTCGGGGTCTGCAGTGTGCAGGCGGGTGACGTCGACGAGGTCGGCGATCACCGCGCTCGCGGTCGGCTCGGCACCTGCGCCCTTGCCGTAATACAGCGTCGCGCCGACGGCGTCGCCATGGACGACGACGGCGTTCATCGCGCCTTCGACGTTCGCGATCAGCCGCTTGGCCGGGATCAGCGTCGGATGCACGCGCAGCTCGATGCCTTCCGGGCGCATCCGCGAAATGCCGAGCAGCTTGATGCGGTAGCCGAGCTGCTCCACGTACTGGATGTCGATGCTGTCGAGCTTCGTGATGCCTTCGACGTGCGCGGCGTCGAACTGCATCGGCACGCCGAACGCGATCGCGCTCATGATCGTCGCCTTGTGCGCGGCGTCGACGCCTTCGATATCGAAAGTCGGATCGGCCTCGGCGTAGCCGAGCGCCTGCGCCTCCTTGAGCACATCGGCGAACGGCAGGCCCTTGTCGCGCATCTCCGACAGGATGAAGTTCGTCGTGCCGTTGATGATGCCGGCGAGCCACTGGATGCGGTTCGCCGACAGGCCTTCGCGCAGCGCCTTGATGATCGGGATGCCGCCGGCAACCGCCGCCTCGAACGCGACCATGACGCCCCTCGATTGCGCGGCGGCGAAGATCTCGTTGCCGTGCACCGCGAGCAGCGCCTTGTTCGCGGTAACGACATGCTTGCCGTTCTCGATCGCGGCCAGCACCAGTTCCTTCGCGACGCCGTAGCCGCCGATCAGTTCGACGACGATGTCGATTTCCGGGTCGGCGACGACCGAGAATGCGTCGTCGGTCAGTCGCGCGTCGGCGCCCGCGACCTTGCGCGCGAGTTCGAGATTCTTGTCGGCCACTGCGGTGATGCGGATCGGGCGACCGGCGCGACGGGTGATTTCTTCCTCGTTGCGCTTCAGAACGGTGAAGGTACCGCCGCCGACGGTACCGATGCCCAGCAGGCCAACATTGATCGGTTTCATAAAAGCTCGTTCGATTGAAGATTCGGTTGGAAATTCGGTTGAGTGGGCCGGTTGACGCCGGTTAAATGAGGCGGGACGCGCTCAGGCGGCGTGCCGCTTGCGATACTGCTCGAGAAAGCGCGCGATCCGTCCGATCGCGTCGCGCAGGTCGTCCTCGTGCGGCAGGAACACGAGCCGGAAATGATCCGGGTGCGGCCAGTTGAAGCCGCTGCCCTGCACGAGCAGCACGCGCTCTTCTTCGAGCAGTTCGGCGATGAACGCCTGGTCGTCCTCGATCGGGTAAAGCTTCGGGTCGAGCTTCGGAAACATGTACAGCGTCGCTTTCGGCTTGACGCAGCTGACGCCCGGGATCGCGCTGATCAGCTCGTGCGCGAGGTCGCGCTGACGGCGCATGCGCCCGCCTTCCGCGACCAGATCGTCGATGCTCTGGTAGCCGCCGAGCGCGGTCTGGATCGCGTACTGCCCCGGCACGTTCGCGCACAGCCGCATCGACGCGAGCATGTTGAGCCCTTCGATGTAGTCCTGCGCGTGGCGCTTGTCGCCGCACACGACCATCCATCCGGCGCGGTAGCCGCACGAGCGGTAGTTTTTCGACAGGCCGTTGAAGAGGATCGTCAGCACGTCCTCGGAGAACGAGCCCATCGACCGGTGCGTCGCACCGTCGTACAACACCTTGTCGTACACCTCGTCCGCGTAGACGATCAGGCCGTGCTCCCGGGCGATGTCGACGATGCCCTGCAGGATGTGGTCCGGATACAGCGCGCCGGTCGGGTTGTTGGGGTTGATGACGACGATTGCGCGCGTGTTCGGGGTGATACGCGCGCGCATGTCGTCGAGGTCGGGCAGCCATTCGTTGGCTTCGTCGCAGATGTAATGCACCGGCGTGCCACCCGACAGGCTCACCGCAGCGGTCCACAACGGGTAATCGGGCGCCGGCACGAGCACCTCGTCGCCGATGTTCAGCAGCGCGTTCATCGCCATCACGATCAGCTCCGACACCCCGTTGCCGATGTAGATGTCCTCGAGCGTCACGCCCTTGATGTGCTTTTGCTGCGTGTAATGCATCACCGCCTTGCGCGCGGCGAAAATGCCTTTCGATTCCGAGTAGCCGGCCGAGTTCGGCAGGTTGCGGATCATGTCGAGCTGGATCTCTTCCGGCGCGTCGAAGCCGAACGCGGCGAGATTGCCGATGTTCAGCTTGATGATCTTGTGCCCCTCGTCCTCCATCTGCTTGGCCTTGATCAGCACCGGCCCGCGAATGTCGTAGCAGACATTGGCGAGTTTCGCGGACTTGCGCACCATCCTCGCGTCGGGGTCCAGCGGGGATGCTTGCGTTTCCGCCATCAGGGGGGCAACACGCAGTTTCGGCTCGACGCTCATCGCAATCCGTCCTTTCTTTCGCATGATCTGGATACTCCGCACCGCGGCAGCGGCGCGCAAGGTTTTCGCTCGCCGGGGTAGAATGCTTCGTGCCGGACCGGCGAGCCAAAAGAAGCTATCTTATCCAAGCCCGCCCCCCCCGGCAATTTTGCCGACCGAGCGAACCGTCATGAAGCTGAATCTCGAACAGAACCCGAACCTCAACCTCTTCACCGGCTATGCCGCCGATCACGTGATGGTCAACAAGGTGCGCCACGAGGGCAACCTCATCGTGACGAGCGAGCGTGTGCTGGTGTGGGCAGCGGCCGGATTCGACGATCTTGCCGCCGACGACTTCGTCGCCCTGCGCGAACTCGCACCCGAGGTCGTCCTCCTCGGCACCGGTTCGCGGCTGCGCTTTCCGTCGCCACGCGTGCTGCGCCCGCTGATCGACGCCGGTATCGGCTACGAAGTCATGGACCTCGCGGCGGCATGCCGCACCTACAATATCCTGGCCACCGAAGGTCGCGCCGTCGCCGCCGCACTGATTTTCGACGCGCCCTGAACACCGCGCCCGCCTTCCGGCGCGCATTGTCAGCTGCAACATTTGTCCGCTACGCTGCGGTCATCCATTTTCGCTGGAGAGTCCATGACTGCAAGCGCCACTTCGTCCACCCCCGAATTCAGCCTGCCCGCCACGGGCGGAACCACCGTTGCGCTGCCCGCCCTGCGCGGCAGCAAGGTCGTGCTGTACTTCTATCCTAAGGACAGCACGCCCGGATGCACCAATGAAACGGCGGACTTCCGCGATCACCACGCGGCGTTTCGTGCCGCCGGCTGCGAAGTGTTCGGCATCTCGCGCGACAGCCTCAAGTCTCACGAAAACTTCAAGGCCAAGCTCGCGCTGCCGTTCGAGCTGATCTCCGATACCGATGAAGTCGCGTGCAACGCCTTTGGCGTCATCAAGATGAAGAATATGTACGGCAAAGCGGTGCGCGGCATCGAGCGCAGCACTTTCGTCCTCGACGCCGAGGGCGCGATCCGGCACGAATGGCGCGGCGTCAAGGTGCCCGGACACGTCCAGGAAGTGCTCGACTTCGTCACCACCCTCTAGATCCGGCCGCACTCCTCCCACCTGCTCCGCACTCCATGACCAAACGCGCACCCCGCACCCAGAAGACCAAGCTGTTCGTCCTCGACACCAACGTGCTGATGCACGATCCGACGAGCCTCTATCGCTTCGAGGAACACGACCTCTTCGTCCCGATCATGACGCTCGAGGAGCTCGACGCGAACAAGAAAGGGATGTCCGAAGTCGCGCGTAACGCCCGCCAGGCGAGCCGCATGATGGACGACATCGTCAGCGGGAGCCCGGACGACATCCATGCGGGCATCGCCCTCGACGGCCCGTCGCGCGGACTGGCGACCGGCAAACTGTTCCTGCAGACCGAAGCGATCAACGTCGCGCTGCCCGCTGCGCTGCCCACGGCGAAAGGCGACAACCATATCCTCGCGGTCGTGATGCACTTGGCCGAGCGCTTCTCGCAGCGCCCGGTGATCCTCGTCTCCAAGGACATCAACATGCGCATCAAGGCCCGCGCGCTGGGCCTCGACGCGCAGGACTACTTCAACGACAAGGTGCTCGAGGATACCGACCTCCTCTACAGCGGCTGGCGCGAGCTGCCGCCAGACTTCTGGGACACCCACGGCAAGGGCATGGAATCCTGGAAGGAGGAAAGCCGCACCTATTACCGCCTCAGCGGGCCGCTGGCCCCGGAGCTGCTGGTCAATGAGTTCCTGTTCCAGAACGGCGAGGCGCCGCTGCAGGCGTGGGTGAAGGAGCGCAACGGCCGCAGCGTGCTGCTCGAAACGCTGGTCGACTACGCGCACGCCAAGAACAACGTGTGGGGCATCACGGCACGCAATCGCGAGCAGAATTTCGCGTTCAACCTGCTGATGAACCCGGAAATCGACTTCGTCACGCTGCTCGGCCAGGCCGGCACCGGCAAGACACTGCTGACGCTGGCCGCCGGTCTCACCCAGGTGCTCGAAGCCAAGCGCTATTCCGAAATCATCATGACGCGCGTGACCGTGCCGGTCGGCGAGGACATCGGCTTTTTGCCCGGCACCGAGGAAGAGAAGATGGCGCCGTGGATGGGCGCGCTCGAGGACAACCTCGACGTATTGAACGGCACGGCCGGCGAAGGCGGCGACTGGGGCCGCGCCGCGACACGCGACCTGATCCGCAGCCGCATCAAGATCAAGAGCCTGAACTTCATGCGCGGGCGCACGTTCATCAACAAGTTCCTGATCATCGACGAGGCGCAGAACCTCACGCCGAAGCAGATGAAGACGCTGATCACGCGCGCGGGCCCCGGCACCAAAGTCGTATGCCTCGGCAACATCGCACAGATCGACACGCCCTATCTCACCGAAGGCAGCTCGGGCCTGACTTTCGTCGTCGATCGCTTCAAGGACTGGCTGCATTCAGGCCACATCACGCTGCAGCGCGGCGAACGTTCGCGGCTCGCGGACCACGCGGCCGAAGTACTGTAGGCGGACGCTCGCCGGAGCGGCGGGCGCACGCCTGTGAAAGAGGGTCCGGATCATCCCGATTAACCGGTACGCGGCCTATAATGCGCGGGTTTTTTTGTGCGGAAGAGCCCCATGACCGCCACCGCCGCCGGGATGCTGATCGGCGCCAGCTCGGATTTTCTCAAGCGCTTCTCGCCCTTCAACCGGATGGAGCCCCCCGCGCTCGACTTCCTCGCCGAGCGCGCAGTGCTGGCGTTTCATGCGCGGGGCAGCGAGATCCTGACGCCCGAGATGGGGCAACCGCGACATTTTCATATCATCCAGCGCGGCAAGGTGCAGGCGCGCCAGTTCGGCCCCGCAACCGTCACGGATTACACGACGATGACGCTCGGGCCGGGCGAATGCTTCCCGATCGGCGCGATTTCGTCGCAGCACCCGTCGACGAACAGCTACGTCGCCGTCGAGGACAGCTTCATCTACCAGTTGCCGGCCGAGGACTTTCTCAAGCTCATGCAGATGAGCCCGGTGTTCCACCTGTTCTGCACCCAGTACATCGCCAGCCTGCTGAACCAGTCGCGCCAGCAGTTGCAGACCAGCTTCGCGCAGCGCGCCGCCGAGCAGCAAACGATGACGACGCCGCTCGGCGAACTCGTGAAGAAGGAAGCGATCTTCGTCACACCCGGAACGTCGATCCGCGCGGCGCTCGAAAAGATGTCCGAAATGCGCCTCGGCTGCATGGTGATCGTCGACGCCGAACAGCGCCCGGTCGGCATCCTCACGCAGAGCGACCTGCTGTCGCGCATCGTTTTGCCGGCGATCGACCTGCAGCGTCCGGTGAGCGAGGTGATGACCCGCGATCCGCACCGGATGCCGGCCTCGGCGTCCGCGTACGACGCGGCGCTCGAAATGGCGACGCATGGCGTGCGCCACCTGCTCGTCACCGACAGCGACGACAGGCTCAAGGGAGTCGTGTCCGAGCGCGACCTGTTCTCGCTGCAGCGCATCAGCCTGCGCCAGGTTCGCGCCGGCATCGAGGGCGCGGTGGACGTGGACGGGCTGCAGCGGGCGAGCCGCGACATTCGCCAGCTCGCGCTGAACCTGATCGCCCAGGGCGTCGGCGCCGAACAGCTGACCCAGTTCATCTCCGCGCTCAACGATGCGCTCACCCGCCGCATCATCGACCTCGCCGCCGCCAGACACGACATCCACGGCATCGATTACGCTTGGCTCGCGTTCGGCTCCGAAGGACGGCATGAACAGACCCTGTCCTCGGACCAGGACAATGGCGTGATCTTCGTCAGCCCGCCAGGCGCCGACAGGGAAGCCTTGCGCAAGCCTCTGCTCGCGTTCGGCAGGGAGGTGAACGAAAACCTCGCGGCCTGCGGTTTTCCGCTGTGCAAGGGCAACATCATGGCGAGCAACCCGGAGCTGTGCCTGACAGTAGAGGAATGGCGAGGACGTTTCGGCGACTGGATCCGCGAACCGGACCCACAGGCGCTGCTCAATGCATCGATTTTCTTCGATTACCGCGTGCTGTGCGGCAACGAACGGCTGGGCGACCAGTTGCGCACCTGGCTGAACAATACCGCGCGAGCGAATACGGCTTTCCTGCGCATGATGGCCGTGAACGCCCTTCAGGTCGCCCCGCCGCTCGGCCGCATTCGCGATTTCGTGGTCGACGACGACGACACGATCGACTTGAAGAAATGCGGCGCCCGCCTGTTCGTCGACGTCGCCCGCATCCTCGCGCTGCGCACCGGCGTCGCTTCGAGCAGCACTGTCCAGCGCCTGCGCCAGGCCGGCGCGAAGATGGGCATGCAGGCCGAGGAAATCGCGGCGCTGATCGATGGCTTCCACTTCATCCAGTTGCTGCGCCTGCGCTCGCAGCATCTCGAAACCGAACACGATGCGCCGGGCGACAACCGCATCAATCCCGACGAACTCAATGAACTCGACCGTCGCATCCTCAAGGAAGCGTTTCGCCAGGCTCGCAAGCTCCAGCTCCGGCTGAAGCTCGACTACCAGCTATAGCTATGAACTGGCTCACGCGACTGCTCTCGAACCGGCCCGACATCACTGCGCTCGACATCGCGCAAACCCTTTGTATAACAACGCATTGAAACAAGGCTGTACTATTCACGGCAACAAGACCCTTCTTGGCATCTCATTTTTTTGTGGGTATCGCGCCAAGACCAAGGGCAAGGTCGAACGCTTCAACGGTTATCTCAAGGGCAGCTTCCTCGTGCCGCTGGCGGCGAACCTCAAGCAGGGTGGGCTCGCGCTCGACGTCGAGGCCGCCAATGCGCACATCGGGCGCTGGATGAGCGAAATCGCCAACGCACGTACCACGGCACGGCCGACGAACGCCCAGATCGGCGGCTGGCGATCGAGCGCACTGCGCTCTTGCTGCCGACGCCGCCGCCGACGACGCCACGCTGCGGACAGCGCGGGCGAAGTTGCCGGAACAGAAAGCAAAGTTCCTCCGCCAAATCATCAAGGCTCCGATCGTGACCCCGAATGGAAGTATCGTCACTGAGCCCGGTTATCACGAAGCCTCTGAACTTTACGCCGACATCTTCGAGGAGCGTTATTCCGTCCCGGCGCACGTGACGCAAGCTGCCCTTGTTGAAGCGGTCCGCACCCAGGGCTCCCGCAGCTACGCGCTCATCATTACTCGTCGTCATCCTCATCCTCTTCAGGCACTTGGAAGCCGAGCAGTGCGGCCCGAAACTCATCGGATGTTGCTGCCAGCAGCCGCTTGGTCTTGATGCTCGTCTTGATGGACTTATCGAGCCGGATGAGATTGAGCACCATGTGGCGCACCAGCGCCAGGTTATGGGCAATGTGGCCGATGCGGCCCCTTGCGTAGTCGTCACCGAACTGAACATCCAGACACCAGTGCAGCCGATGGCGAGTAGGCCGGGGGAGTCGCACCCCCAGCCTCTCACAGAACGGTGCGTGAACCTCTCGATTCACACCGCTCCCATCAAGCGAACGCACCGACCATCCCTCGTTGCCAGTGCACGAAGAGGTACGACTGCTTCTCGGCGAGACCTTCGAGAAAGCGAGCCGCGCGGATCTTGTGGCCCTTCAGCCGTCTGTACTTCTTCATCGCCCATGCCACCAACGTTTTGTTGAAGTGCCGCAGCACGGGGTACATCGCCGAGCGACAGAATTTCCCGTAATACTCCAGCCAACCCCTGAGGAGCGGGTTATGCAGGCGGGCAATGTCTGCCAGACTCAGGTCTGTTCGATTCCGATAGTTCAGTTTGCGTGTCTTCTGCCGCATCGCCGTGACCGCCTTGCTGCTGACCGCGGGGGTGAAACTGACGAACAGGCTGTTCTTCTTGCTGTTCTTCACCGTCCGCGCCCGAAAGGTGTATCCGAGGAAATCGAACTGCGTGTTCGGATACGTACCTTTGCGGCTGCCGTCTTTGCAGTAGATGACCTTGGTCTTGTCCGGATGCATCGTGAGCGCGCACTGCGCGAACCTCGCATCGAGCGCCGCCCGAAGGGCCTGCGCTTCCTGTTCAGTCCGGCAATGCACCAACCCGTCGTCGGCATACCGGCACCAGGGGTTGTCCGGATAGTGCTTCGTCATCCAGACGTCAAGCATCGAGCGCCGCCCGCAGGGCCTGCGCTTCCTGTTCAGTCCGGCAATGCACCAGCCCGTCGTCGGCATACCGGCACCAGGGGTTGTCCGGATAGTGCTTCGTCATCCAGACGTCAAAGGTGTAGTGCAGGAACAGGTTGGCCAGCACCGGACTGACGACACCGCCCTGGGGCGTGCCCTTGGTACGTTCCTCCAAGGTTCCGTCCGCATGTTGCAGCGGCGCTGTCAGCCAGCGCTTGATGTACAGCATGGCCCACTCACATTTGACATGCTTCTCGAGCGCCCGAAGGAGCAGCGCGTGGTCGATGTTGTCGAACAGGCCCTTGATATCGAATTCCAGCGCCCAGGGGTACTGCCAGCAACGCTGCCGCGTTACCGCCACGGCCTCCAACGCCGATCTTCCGGGACGATACCCGTAGGAGTCCGGCAGAAACCGCGCCTCGAGTTCCGGCTCGATCACCCGCTTGACCACCATCTGCGCCACGCGATCGGCCACCGTCGGAACGCCCAATATGCGCACCCCACCATTCTTCTTCGGAATGGCGACCGCTTTGACCGGCGGCGGAAAGTAGCTTCCCGAGGACATCCGATTCCAGATCTTGTAGAGATTGCCCTTCAGATCCTGCTCGAACGCCTCGATCGACTGCTGATCCACACCGGCCGCGCCCGCATTGGCTTTGACCGCTTGATACGCTTCGTACACCTGCCACTTGTCGATGGCAAATGGTTTTGTTGTTGCACTCATCCGTCTCCTCCTGTTGCCAGTTGGACGCCGAATGCAACCGCTTGACTCGACCCCTTCGCTCCAGCCGCATTACCGGCCTTCCCCACTACTACGGGTCGATCCGTCCCAGTGCTGCGCATCGGTACTCTCGCCTCGTGGTTTCTGCCACTTGTGCTTCTCCCTTGACATCGCAACGACTGGTTCCCGCAGTTCCGCACGGAAGCCTGGATCAGCTTCACGCCCCCTATACGCCGGCCGCCGCTTGCCCAGTAATCAGGTGCCCGGCAAGCTTGTCCCAAGAGCGGGCCCCGGAAATTCGGACAGCCGGATAGGTGGTAGCCTTGCCCCAGCGATGGCCGCGTGAGCGGCCCTGAAATGGAGCAAGAGCATGACGAGAAGGAAACGGCGAAACCACTCGCCGGCGTTCAAGGCGCAAGTGGCGGTGGCCGCGCTCAAAGGAGACAAGACGCTGGCCGAGCTGGCGCAGCAGTTCGACGTCCATCCGAACCAGATCGCCGACTGGAAGAGCCAGTTGATGGAGCGCGCCGCGCACGTGTTCGGTGACGCCTCGGCGACCGCGACCGCCGCACCGGATCTGACGAAGCTGCACGCCAAGATCGGGCAGCTGACGCTGGAGAATGATTTTTTAGAAAGCGCGCTCACCAAGGCGGGCCTGCTGAGCGCAAGAAAATGATCGACCGCACCCATGAACTGCCGCTGACGCAGCAATGCCGGATTCTGCGTCTGGCGCGCTCGTCGATGTACTACACGCCGCGAGAAGTGTCGGCGCACGATCTGGCGCTGATGCGCCGGATGGACGAACTGCATCTCGAGCACCCGTTTGCCGGAGCGCGGATGCTGCGGGATTTGCTGCGCGCCGAGGGGCATGCGATCGGGCGCAAGCACGTCGGCACGCTGATGCGCCGCATGGGCATCGAGGCGCTCTATCGCAAGCCCAACACGTCCCGGCGCCGCCGCGGTGACGAGATCTATCCGTACCTGCTGCGGGATCTGAAGATCGAACGCCCCAACCAGGCGTGGGCCGCCGACATCACCTACATCCCGATGCGCAAGGGTTTCGTGTATCTGTTCGCCATCATCGATTGGTCCTCGCGCCGAGTGCTGGCGTGGCGGCTGTCGAACACGCTGACCACCGACTTCTGCCTCGATGCGGTGCGCGAAGCGCTGCATCGCTACGGCCGCCCGGAGATCTTCAACACCGATCAGGGATGCCAGTTCACCAGCACCGATTTCACCGACCTGCTCAAAGACAACGGCATCCAGATCAGCATGGACGGCAAGGGCTGCTGGCGCGACAACGTCTTCGTCGAGCGGCTGTGGAAGAGCGTGAAATACGAAGAGGTGTACCTCAAGGCCTATGACAGCGTCGCCGAGGCCAAGGCCCACCTGGGCGCCTACCTGCGCTTCTACAACGAACGCCGGCCGCACCGCGCTCACGACGGGCGCACCCCCGACCAGGCGTACTTCGGCGCGCTCCGCGATGAGACGCCGCTGGCGGCATGACGGCACAAAGGCTGGCTCCGTGGATTTATGGACGATGCGCTTCGCGCACCGGGCCGCTTGCCGTGGAAAAGTCTGACGACTTTCCCACCGCGCAGCCCTTCGCCCACAAGCTCCACCGAGCTCGAACCGATTTTTATAAAATATGAGAAAGTCAAAACCAACCCAGACCTCGGGCCCCCGGCCCTAACCGGCAAGGCTCCACTTATCGAACCGGATTCCCTGTCCAGACAATCGGGGCCACCTCTCCAGGAAGTGGAAACGCCCCTGGTTTTGACAACAATTCTTTGGATAACGACGCGTCATCGAGGGTTCACTTTCGTTCGTCTCTCTGATCCTTACCTGCTCGGGGTACGTCCCCGACGCTTTGACCCCAACGCTCACCACCGACGGCTCTTGACCGCAGCAGCTTGGGGTGGTTTGAAGCCCGCTCCTGAAAGCCGACTCCGAGGGACCTACCCTCATCTTCCGTGCAGCTTCGACACAGTTTGTCGGTTCATGCTGAACCTCCTTGCTGTGTGCCTGCGGCACACTCTCGACTTCCCAATGACTTCTAACCGCCAGTGCAATGCGCTCGGCATCGGCCGGCAGACTGCTGATGTAGTAGGCGCGCTCCGTGCTGGTGCGCTCGCCCACCGTACGCACGCGCTCGACGACGGCAAAACTGGCCACATCCTTCCAGGCCGCGGCTTTGTGGAGCCGATCGGTCGCGTCATACGCCGTACAGCGTCGCACTTCGGTCCGTCCGTGGCCGGTGCTCGTGCTCTCGTGCGTCGAACTCGGCGTCAGCGGGCCGCGCGGATCGATGTCGGCGAAGATGATCGAGTCAAGCAGCTTCGGATGGTTGTCCTTCACGCACAGCACGTAGTGTGCACCCCGCTCACGGATGGCGCGCGCGATCTTGGTCTGCGTGCCCATCGCATCGATGGTGACGATGCAGCCATCGATGTCGAGCACCTTGAGCAGTTCGGGGATCGCCGTGATCTCGTTGGACTTCTCCGCCGTCGCCGTCTGGCCCAGCACCACGCCCACCTTGGCCGCAAACGCGCTGACCAGATGCAGCGGGGCAGCGGCCGCCTTGCTCGTGGTGCGTCGGCTCGACTTGCCATCGATGGCGATGACCTGGTCTTTGCCCACTGCCGGGATGATGCCTCCCACCCAAATGCGAAAGGCCTGCTCGAACTGCTTCGGATCGAGCAGCGCGAACACGCGCTCGAAGGTGTCGGGCGAGGCTACGCCGTAGTCGAGCTGCAGAAAGCCGCGCAGCCACGGCAGTTTGGCGCACCCCCACTGCGAGATCTCCTCGAAGTCGTCGGCGCCGCTGAGCACCGCACACACCGCCACCGTGAGCAGTTCGCTCAAGCGGTGCCGCGTCTGTTGCGCGTTGCGCCAGTCCTCGAGCCCCTCGAAAACCTCCACCATGTCGGCCAGCTTCCCTATGTCCATCGGTCGCCCAAAAAGACAGGAAGCTACACAAAGCAACGGCTTGTGAACAGGGGCGCGGCAAGTGCTTGATCGTGAACGTCATTTCTGGGCGGTCAACGACAAATGGGTAGCTGCGGCAGCCCTGGGTCCGCACCCTGTGGGCACCATTCCGCGAATACGAGTTCGAGACTGCGCACAGCACGGGGGCCGCCGGGACGCCGTCCCCAAACCGACGCCAACGGATGCAAGGGTAATCCCTTTGATTCAATACGTCCGGAATATCACTCGGTAGCTGAACGTGTCTCCCGTTTCTTGGATCTTGAAGCGATAAAGGAGAGACGTTTGGCGGCCACCAGTGTAAGGGGACATCAAGCTGAACACCACTTCGTCACCCGCCGAGATGCGCTGGCCATTCCTAAGTCCAGAGAAACTCGGGCGCACAAGTCCGGTTGCATCGGTTGCCGAAAGTTCAACGACGGTAAAGCTCTCCCCTTCCGCCTTCAACCGAAAGTCCTGGATCTTAGCGGTGGTCGAACAGCCGCTCCCTATACATGTACTGCTCTTGTTCAGCACCCCCGACGAATCATACGGGAAAGAAATCTGACGATCGCCAAAAAATCCGCCACTTTCATAGAGACTGATGCTAGCAATCTCATGGGCGTCGTCCGCACACATTGCGACGCCTTCAAGTACCCACCCTTGCGACTGCATCGCCTCTACAATAGAGGCATCAGTGGCAAAACGATGATTCGTATCTCCTTGGGCTGCACCATTGTTATAGAGCCGGAAGACGGGTTTTGTGCCGGGTGAACAAGCACCGTCGGTCGGGGTCTGCGCATAGAAGGCAATTCCTTCGTAGGTCCAGTAGCTTTCGCCCAAAATGTCGTTAGGGTTGAGCGCCTTCAGGTACTCGCACTCCGATGCCTCCGCGGCATAGAAGTGCGAATTGGCCCCCGTCGTGTAAAAGCGGCAGGTGGGTTTGAACCCTTCCACGATGACGTCCGAGCCTTTGAATGTCTGACCGGTTCTATTCCAGCGACCGGCTGCACCTCCGTCAACAATCGCGGCCTCTGTAGGGTTAGTGATGAAGTAGTGATTGAGGTCCGGATTGTAGAACTCGATAATGTCGATGTCCTCCGCCAAAACGGGAGACGAGATCGAGAATAGGGCAAGGGTCGCGACCGCCGCGAGGAAGGACGAGTATTTCATTAGAATTTTTATTCTTTTGTGATGAGAATGGGAATGGTATCGAATGTCGCTGGTCTTTACAAATTGTAACGTGTTGTCTAATGGAAGCCTGCAGGATGGGAAGTTGAAAGCTCTGATGGCCCGAAACCCTCTCTGAAGCCCAAGGAAACTCTGAAGGCCGCCTCGAAAAACCTCGACTCGCCCGCCCTTGGTAAAATTACGACGTCCTGAACCTTGCGGCAGCCCACATCGATGAAACCGCGCAGCGCCATCAAGACCGACCTGTTTGCCTTTGATGCTCACCGCAAGAAGATCGACTCGCTGGGCGACCCGCTGGCCGAGATCGAATCGCACATCGACTTTGCGGCGCTGGCTTCCGGGGTCGATATGATTGCGCCGCGTCCGGTGAGTGCGCAGGGCGGGCGCCCGCCGTACCCGACCGAGACAATGGTTCGCATCCTTGTCCTGAAGCGCCTCTACAACCTCTCGGACGAGCAGATGGAATACCAGTTGCTCGACCGCATGAGCTACAAGCGCTTCTGCGGACTGGCGAACGCGACGAACGTTCCGGACCGCACCACGGTGTGGACCTTCGAGAATCGGATCGGCGAAGCGGGGGCGAAGGCCCTGTTTGATGGGGTCTCGGCGCAGCTACTCAAGAAGGGCTTCATCGCGCGCGGCGGTCAGATCATCGACGCCACCTTGGTGCCGGCGCCCAAGCAGCACAACCGCCGCGGCGAGAAGGAATTGATCGAGCAAGGCGCGATGCCCGCCTTGTGGCGCCGGCGAAGCGGCGCCACAAGGATCTCGATGCGACCTGGACCAGGAAGCACGGCAAGAGCCATTTCGGCCACAAGCTGTCGATCAACGTCGACAAGAAATACAAGATCATCCGCAGACTCGAGACTGACACTGCCTCCATGCACGACAGCCAGCACTTCGGCAACGTCTTCGACACGCGCAACACGAGCCGCGATGTTTATGCCGACCGGGGCTACCCGTCCGAGCAGCGTGAAGCCTGGCTGAAGGAGAACGGCTTTCGCAACCAGATCCAGCGAAAGGGCAAGCGCAACAAGCCGCTGTCCGAGTGCCAGCAACGGCGCAACCAGCGCATCGCCAAGACGCGCGCGCGGGTCGAGCACGTATTCGGAGCCATCGACCAGATGGGCGGCAAGCTGCTGCGCACCATCGGTCAGGCGCGGGCGAACTTTGCCATGACGATGATGGCAGCCTGCTACAACTTGAAGCGGCTGGTCTATTTCAGGAAGGTCGGAATCGAGGCTTTCTGACGCCCGAAATGGGTCGCATCGCCGGAACCTGAGGCGATTCGAAGCAGAAACGGGGCGACACTGCCGGGAAAAGCGGGGATTCGCCTGAGAAATTGGACCGGATTCGGTCGCGGTCATAGGTGCGCGGCGGGATTCATTGAAAACATCGGGTTATTCGAGGTGTCCCAAAGTTTCAAAAGTTCGTCACGGTCTCGAAGGAAGGTCGCCGCGCTCACCGTGCAGCACTGCGCAAAAAGTGCCCCCCTCTCACGAGCCACTCAACACTTCCGGCAAACCTCGCATCCTCTAATCACGGTATTATTCCGCGCTCCATCTAGGGGCAACGCTGGAATTTTCGGATAACAGTGTGGGTAACGCCGAAATTTCGGCCCGACAAGATGACGCTGAAAGCCGTGCAAACATTGAGTTTTACCGAAATCTCGCTCGACTACCAGCTATGAACTGGCTCACGCGACTGCTCTCGAACCGGCCCGACATCACCGCGCTCGACATCGCGCTGCGCGAGACGCTTGCACACTGGCAGGCGGCGCCCGAGCCGGACCTCAGCGTCGCGCACTTCGAAGCCCGTTACGTCATCGTCAATACCGAGGCGACCGGGCTGGATCTGGACGCTGCCCGCCTCCTTGCGGTCGGCGCCATCGCAGTCGATGGCGGACTGCTGTCGCCGGCCGCGAGTTTTTACGCGCGACTCGAACCCGACCCGGCGACTGCGCTGATCAACCTGCTGACTTTCTCCGGTGCCGGTCCGGTCGTGGTTTTCAATGCGGGCTTCAACCGCACCCTGCTCGAACGCGCCCTCGGCGAACACCTGGGGATCAAGCCGGAATGGACTTGGCTCGATCTTCACTGGCTGCTGCCGGCCCTGTACGGCGAACTCATCGACCGTCCCGCCCGCCTCGCGGACTGGATGAAAGCGCTCGGAATCGAGACTTTCCAGCGCCACCATGCACTCGGCGACGCGTGGGCGATTGCCCAGTTGATGCTCGCCGCCCAGGGGCGAGCGCTCGCACTCGGGCTCAACACCGCGCGCAGCCTCGCAGAGCTGGAGCGCTCGTACCGCCATCTAAGACGACAGACATGATGAAACACCCAAACACCGCTCGCCGCGGAGTGCCGTCCCGCCTCGGCGTCCTCGCCGCGCTGCTGATCGCCCTCGCGTTTGCTGCCACGACACCTGCGGCGGCGGAAGAAAGCGATACCCCTGCGGAAAACGGCTCTATGGACCTGATCGAGCGCTACGGCAACGCCGCCCAGGAACTGATGAACCAGGGGATGGAGTATCTGGGTATCCGCTACCGCTTCGGCGGAAATTCCCCCGCGACCGGGCTCGATTGCAGCGGCCTCGTGCAGAACGTGTTCCGCAACGCGCTCGGGCTGAATCTTCCGCGCACCGCGCGGGAAATGGCGCGCCTCGGCGACAAGGTGGGCCTGCAGGACCTGAAACCGGGCGACCTGGTGTTCTTCAACACCATGCGGCGCACGTTCTCGCACGTCGGCATCTACATGGGCGAGGGGCGCTTCCTGCATGCGCCGGCAAGTGGCGGCCGGGTGCGCATCGACGAGATCGGGGAGCGTTACTGGAGCCAGCGTTTCAACGGCGCGCGCCGCCTGCTGCCAGACGCCGACGCGATGCTGCCCCGCTAGAACTCAGCCGCCATCACTTCCTGCGCGTCGCACAACCGCCCCGGCAGCCTTCGCAGTCGGCCTGCTCGATGCGGCGCCCGAGCGCCTGCTGCAGCGCGCATACCGACCGGCGGCAACACACCAGCATCACTCCCTCGCGGCTGGCAGCCTCGCGAAAACGCTGCATCACGTTGTGCCCGAGAAAATCGGTAAACAGGATCACCATCTGGATGCCGGCCGGCAGCGGCGCGCTGCGGCGCTGGTGCGCGCTGTCACGCCCGCTGACGTGGGCCGCGATGCGGATGCCGAACCCCGCGAGCACGTCCGGAATGTTGCCGAGGCGGTCGGCACCGACGATCAGCGCGTTCATGCGAATCTCCTTATTGCGAATTATTCGCATTCATATTGCCGCTAATACGAATGGATTGCAACTGCGAATTGTTATCGTTATCATGCCGCCATCGAACTACACATAAAGGCGCCAAGTCATGAAGAAGACCCTCCTTGCCTCCGTCCTGATCGGCCTCGGCCTGACTGCGGTCCACGCGCACGCGGCGGACAATGAGCTGAACCTCTACTCTGCCCGCCACTACCAGACCGACGAAGCTCTCTACCAGGACTTCACGAAGCAGACCGGCATCAAGATCAACCGCATCGAGGCCAAGGAAGACGAGCTGCTGGAGCGGATCCGCAACGAAGGCGCGAACAGCCCGGCCGACGTGTTCATCACCGTCGACGCATCGCGCCTGGCGAAGGCCGACGAGCTCGGCATTTTCGCCCCGGTAAAGTCGAAGGTGCTCGAAGAGCGGATCCCCGCCCACCTGCGCACCGACAACTGGTTCTCGTATTCGACTCGCGCGCGCCTGATCGTCTACAACAAGGAAACAGTGAAACCCGAACAGGTCCAGACCTACGCCAGCCTTGCCAGCCCCGAGCTGAAAGGCAAGGTCTGCACGCGCTCCGGCAGCCATCCGTACAACATTTCTCTCGGCGCCGCGCTGATCAATCACGAGGGTGCCGAGAAGACCGAGAAGTGGGCGCGCGACCTCGTCGCCAACTTCGCCCGCACGCCGAAGGGCGGCGACACCGACCAGATCAAGGCAGTGGCCGCCGGCGAGTGCGGGGTCGCGATCGCGAACAGCTACTACCTCGCGCGGCTGATGAACTCGACGAAGGAAGAGGACAAGGCAGTCGTCGCGAAGGTCGGCGCGGTGTGGCCGAACCAGAAGACCTGGGGCACGCATATCAACATCTCCGGCGCCGGGATGCTGAAGCACGCCCCGAACAAGGCTGCCGCGGTCAAGTTCCTCGAATACCTCGCTTCCGACAGTGCGCAGAAATATTTCGCCGACGGCAACAATGAATGGCCGGTGGTCCAGAGCGTGAAGGTCACCAACCCTGCACTCGAGGCGCTCGGCGACTTCAAGGCGGACACGCTGCCCGTGGGCGATCTGGCGAAGACCGCCGCCGAAGCCCAGCGCATCTACGACCGCGCCGGTTTCCGCTAAACGATATCCGGTATCGCTGCTACCAGAGCCGCCCTGCAGGGCGGCTTTTTTTTCGCCATTCTCTACCGTATTCCTGCACGCGCAAACGAAGGAGTAATATGCGCCCTTCGTTCAAGGCCGTACGTCGCTCCCGATGCTCAAACGCTTTTTCTCGACGCGATTCGGCCGCGGGCCGGCGACGTTCGCCTGGATCGCTGCATTATCGGTTTCGGCGTGGGTCGCAGCGGATTCATTCCTGCTTTTTGCTGCCCCCGGGAATATCTCGGCCACCTTCCGTTCCTCGGCCGCTCCGGCAACGGCAGCGCAGAAGATCGTCGACAGCGCGCCGCTCGCCATCGAGAGGCGCTCAGCCTCGGAGCCGGCGGCCGACAGCCCCGCGTACGCGCTCATCGGCGTCGCGACCGGATTCGGCAGCGAGCGGGGTTTCGCCCTGCTGAAATCCGCAGGCGGCAGTGTCATCCCCGCAACTGAAGGGGAAACGCTTGCGCCGCACACCCGGCTCGCGAGGATCCATGCCGACCGCGTCGAGATCGAACGCAACGGCATCACCCGGACGCTCCATCTGGAACTACCGCAATCACCCGGCAGCTCGCTCGCTGCCGCAACCACAACTGCAACCGCAACTGCAAAACCGGACCGCTAGCGAACCCGTGCCCATGACCCTGATGACTCGCGCGCGCGGCCTGCTGTTGACGCTCGGCCTGCTTTCCCTTTCCCCGCTTGCGGTCGCCGCGCAGGACGACACGGTGTCGCTGAATTTTGCGAACGCCGAGATCGACGCCGTCATCAAGGCCATCGGCAAGATATCGGGGAAGAATTTCCTCATCGATCCGCGCGTCAAGGGCACGCTGAACATCGTCACGAACACGCCGGTGTCACGCGACCTGTCATACCAGATCCTGCTGTCGGCACTGCGGCTGCAGGGCTACACCGCAGTCGAGGGACCGGGCGTGACGAAGATCGTGCCGGAGGCCGACGCCAAGCTGCACGGCGTGCCAGTCGGCAAGGAGGTACTGCGCGGACGGGGCGACAGCCTCGTCACGCAGGTCTTTGCGATGCGCAACGAATCGGCCACGCAGATGCTCGCTGTCGTGCGCCCGCTGGTGTCGCCGAACAACACTGTCACCGCGTTCCCGTCGAACAACGTGCTGGTGGTCACCGATTATGCCGATAACGTCGCACGCATCGCACGCATCATCGATTCGGTGGATGTTCCGCAGGGCGACGTCCACGTGCTCGAACTCAGGCACGCGGCAGCGGTCGACCTCGCCGCGACGCTGAACCGGCTGATGAACGACGGGACCGGGAACGGCAGCGCGGCGAACACCGCGGATGCGAGTCAGCGCGTGCAGGTCGTGCCTGACGCGCGTACCAACAGCCTGCTCGTCAGGACCGAAAATCCGTCCCGCATCAGCGCGCTGCGCCAGCTCGTCGCGTCGCTCGACCGTCCTGGCGCGGGCGGCAACATCCATGTCGTCTACCTGAAGAACGCCGAGGCGACGAAAGTCGCGCAGACGCTGAACGGCGCGCTTGCCGGCGACGGTTCGGCACCCTCCGCGACCGACAGCATTGCCTCGCCCAGCCCGCTCGGAGCATCGACGCCGGATCGCATGACGACGCAGGGCGCAGGCCTCACCCCGGCGACGTACCGCCCCTCGCCGGAATCCGGCAACGCGTCCGATCGTGGCGGCATGATTCAGGCCGATCCCGTCAATAACGCGCTCATCATCGTCGCGCCGGAAGCGATCTACCGCAATCTGCGTCATGTCATCGACCTGCTCGACCGGCGCCGCGCGCAGGTGTATATCGAGGCGCTGATCGCCGAGATCTCGACCGAGCGCGCCGCCGAGTTCGGCATCCAGTGGCAGAGCGCGAACACTCCGGGCGCGGGCAGCAGTTCGACTTTTTTCGGTGGCACAAATTTCGGCGGCGCCGGGCAGAACATCATCGGCGCGGCGCAGAACATCGGTTCGGTCGGCAAGGGGATGAACTTCCTGCTCGGCGGCGGGACGGTGAAAGTCCCGATCAACGGGCAGATGGTCGAAGTCTTCAACCTCAGTCTGCTGGCGCGCTTTCTCGAAACCGACAGCCGCACCAACATCCTGTCGACGCCGAGCCTGGTCACGCTCGACAACGAAGGGGCGAAGATCGTCGTCGGCCGCAACCTGCCGTTCATCACCGGCCAATATACCAATACCGGCGGCGGCACGACGCCGGCGAATCCATTCCAGACGATCGAACGCCGCGACGTCGGCCTGACCCTCGAGGTGCGGCCGCAGATTTCCGAAGGCGGCGCGATCCGGCTCGACATCTACCAGGAAGCTTCGTCGGTCGTGCCGACCCTCGACGACTCGGCCGGACCGACGACCAACAAGCGCTCGATCCAGTCGACCGTGCTCGTCGACGACGGCGCGATCATCGCGCTCGGCGGGCTGGTCGAGGACGACTACAGCTCGGGCGAGGAAAAAGTGCCGCTGCTGGGCGACATCCCGTTCGCCGGCAGCCTGTTCCGTTACGACACGCGGCGGCGCACGAAGACGAACCTCGTCGTGTTCCTGCGCCCGGTGATCCTGCGCGACCGCGACAGCTACTCGACGATCACCAACGCGCGCTACGATTACATCATCGGCCAGCAGCGCAACGTCGCCCCGCCGAACGCACTGCTGCACGGCGAACGCAGACCGCCGGAGCTGCCCGCACCCGGCACCCCGGCCCCTGCCGTCCCGGTGTCGCTCGCGCCCGCCCGCGTCACGCCGGCGCCCTTCGTCACAACCGCACCGCAGCCGGGCGGGATTCCGGCACGGATCAACCCGTGAATGACGCCGCCCCCCTGCCCTACGGCTTTGCCAGCACTCACGGCATATTCGTCGCCACCCGCAGCGAGGCGTCGGCCGAACTCGTGCTGCGCGATGACGCGAGCCTCGCCGCACTCGCCGAAGTGCGCCGCACGCTCGGGGTCCCGGTTTCCATCACGCGCGTCGCGCGCACGGTGTTCGAGGCACGGCTCGCCGACGCGTACAACGGCACCGACAGCAGCGCCGCCGAAATCATCGCCGACGCAGGGCAGGACGTCGATCTGTCCAAATTGATCACCGAACTGCCGGCCGTCGCCGATCTCCTCGACAACCAGGACGACGCACCGATCATCCGCATGATCAATGCGCTGCTGACGCAGGCGGTGCGCGACGGCGCTTCGGACATCCACATCGAACCGTACGAGCGCCGCTCGCTGGTGCGGCTGCGCCGCGACGGCATCTTGCGCGACATCGCCGAAGTGCATCGCGGCCTGCACGCGGCGATGGCGTCGCGCATCAAGATCATGGCGAACCTCGACATCGCCGAAAAGCGCCTCCCGCAGGACGGGCGGATCGGCCTGCGGCTCGCTGGCCGCCAGGTCGACGTGCGCGTGTCGACGCTGCCGACGACGCACGGCGAACGCATCGTGCTGCGCCTGCTGGACAAGAGCAACGCCCAGCTCGGGCTCGACGCGCTGGGCATGGCTGCGGACACACGCGCATCGTTCGGCGCTCTGCTCGGCCAGCCGCATGGCATCGTGCTGGTGACCGGACCGACCGGCTCCGGCAAGAGCACGACGCTGTATGCGGCGATCCAGTCGATGGACGCTGCGCGGATGAACATCGTCACGGTCGAGGACCCGGTCGAATACGACCTGCCCGGCGTCGGCCAGATCCAGGCCAATCCGCGCATCGACCTGACGTTCGCGAAGGCGCTGCGGGCGATCCTCCGCCAGGACCCGGACATCATCATGATCGGCGAGATCCGCGACCTCGAAACCGCGCAGATCGCGGTGCAGGCGAGCCTTACCGGCCATCTTGTGCTCGCGACGCTGCACACCAACGACGCGCCGTCGGCCGTCACGCGCCTCGTCGACATGGGCGTCGAACCGTTTCTGCTCGCCTCGACTTTGCGTGGCGTGCTCGCGCAACGGCTGGTGCGCCGCCTGTGCCCGATGTGTCGCCATGCGGCGCCGGCCACCGCAGAGGTGGCGTCCGTCTTCGGCGACGCCTGCCCGACGACGCTGTGGACCGCGCGCGCCTGCCCCGCCTGCAGCCACAGCGGCTACAGCGGCCGCAGCGGCCTCTACGAACTGCTCGTCACCGACGAGGCGCTCGCGCGGCTGATCCACGACGGTGCGGACGAAGCGCAGCTGCGCGGACACGCCCGTCGCGCCGGCACGCGCAGCCTGCGCGACGACGGCCTGCGGTATGTCACGGACGGCCTCACGTCGGCCGAAGAGCTGCTGCGGGTGACGAAGGACTGACGCCGCATGACCGCGTTCCGCTACCGTGCCGTTGATGACGCCGGACGTGAAAACGCCGGCGTGCTCGAAGCCGATACCGCACGCGCTGCGCGCGGCCTGCTGCGCGAGCGCGGCCTGTATCCGCTGGACGTGGCGAACGTGCGCGGCTCCACCGGACATCAACGCAGACCGGGTCGGCTGCGTGACGCCGAGCTCACGCTGCTGTCGCGCCAATGGGCGACGCTGCTCGCTTCCGGCCTCACTGTCGATGCGTCGCTCGCTGCGCTGATCGAACAGGCGGAGCGCGAAGCGACGCGCCAGATCCTCGCCGGCGTGCGCTCCGAGATCCTCGCCGGCTACGGCCTGCGCGCCGCGCTCGAGCGCTACCCGGCTGCGTTCCCGGCGATCTACCGCGCCTCGGTCGCCGCCGGCGAACAGTCCGGCGAGCTACCCGGCGTGATGATGCAGCTCGCCGACTACCTCGAGCGGCGCAGCGCGTTGCGCCAGAAAACCCTGCAGGCGCTGCTGTACCCGGCGATCGTCGCGGCCGTCGCGCTGCTCGTCGTGGTCGGCCTGATGACTTACGTGGTGCCGCAGGTCGTCACGGTGTTCCAGCACAGCCGGCAGGCGCTGCCGCTCCTGACGCGCGCGATGATCGGCCTGTCTGCTTTCCTGCGCGAGTGGGGCTGGCTGGTGCTCGTCGCCACCGGCGGCCTGGGGCTGTGGGCCCGCATGCTGCTGCGCAATCCTTCGGTGCAGCGGCGCTGGGACGCGCGGCTGCTGCGCCTGCCGGTGCTCGGCCGCCATCTGCGCACGCTTGACGCGACGCGCTTCGCGAGCACGCTGGCGATCCTCACCGGCAGCGGCGTGTCGCTACTGCCGGCGCTCGACGCGGGGCGCGAAGTCATGACGCGCCTGCCGCTGCAGGACGCCGTGCGCGACGCCGCCGAGCGCGTGCGCGAAGGTCACGGCCTCGCCCGGGCGCTCGGCGCCACCACGGCATTTCCGCCGCTGCTGATCCACATGATCGCGAACGGCGAAGCCACGGGGCGCCTCGACGAACTGCTCGAACGCGCCGCACGCCTGCAGCAGCAGGAACTGGAAAACCGCACCGCCGTGCTGACGAGCCTGCTCGAACCCGCACTGCTGCTCGCGATGGGCGCGCTGGTGCTCGCGATCGTGCTCGCGGTGATGCAGCCGATCATCGAAATCAACACCCTGCTGAGGTAAGCGAACAATGCCGCACCGCTCCACGCTCCCCCGCTGCCACCGCCGCCGCGGCTTCACGCTCATCGAAGTGATGATCGTCATCGTCATCCTCGGCGTGCTCGCCGCGCTGGTCGTGCCGCGCGTCATGAGCCGGCCCGACGAGGCCCGCGTCGTCGCTGCGAAGCAGGACATCGCCTCGCTGATGCAGGCGCTGAAACTCTACAAGCTCGACAACCGCCGCTACCCGACCAATGAGCAGGGCCTGCGGGCACTCGTCGAGCGCCCGGCCGGGGGGCCGCAGCCGGACAACTGGAAATCCTACCTCGAACGCCTGCCGAACGATCCGTGGGGTACCCCTTACCAGTACCTCAACCCGGGGCTGCAGGGCGACGCCGATGTGATGAGCCTGGGCGCGGACGGGACACCCGGAGGCGAAGGTTTCGATGCCGACATCGGCTCCTGGAATCTCTGAATCTGGACGGCACACCGCGAGGCGGCCCGGCCACCACACCAGGAGCGGTTTCACGCTCGTCGAGTTGCTGGTGGTGATGATCGTCATCGGCATCGCCGTCGCGGGCGCGTCGCTCGGACTCGACGCGCTGCGCGGTCGGGATTCGACGCTCGCCGCCGAGCGCCTGCGCTGGGTACTGGAAGCCAGCGCCGAGCGCGCACAGGTGCGCGGCCGGCCGATCGCGATGGAGTTGCTGGCGGACGGCTATCGCTTCAGCGCGCTCGACGCGGACGGCCGCTGGGTTGCGTTCGACGAACCTCCCGTGTTCGCCGAAAAACTCCTGCCGCAGCAGATGCATTGGGAATTGCGCATCGAGGGCCGGCCGGCCGAGCGCCTCGTGTTCGGCACCCGCGCACCGCGCTTCGAACTGGTGCTGCACACTCCCGAAGGCGACATCACGCTGTCGGGCAGCGAAACCGGGGCAGTCGTCCAGCAGCAGTCGGGGGAGCGCGGCGCATGAAGCGCATCGATGGCTTCACGCTGCTCGAATGCGTCATCGCACTCGCGATTCTCGCGGTCGCGATGACTTCGGCGCTGCGCGCGGTCGGCAATACCGCGCAGTCGAGCGCAGCGCTCAAGGAGCGCACGCTGGCCGGCTGGGTCGCGCAAAACCGCCTCGCCGAACTGCGCGCGACCGCCGCGTGGCCGGCGCTCGGGCGCAACGAAGGACAGGCAATACAGGCCGGCCGCAGCTACCGGTGGCGCGAAGAAGTCCACGCGACGCCGAACCCGCTGTTCCGCCGCGTCGAAGTGCGGGTGTTCGGCGAAGCCGGGCCCGCAGCCCTTGCAGAGTTTTCCGGTTTCGTCGTCAGGCCGCTGCGATGACCCCTCGCCCGCACGGACTCACGCTGATCGAGCTGATCGTCGCGCTGGCGGTGTTCGCGGTGCTCGGCACGCTGACTTACCGCGGCACGGCGCAACTGATCGACAGCCGGCAGCGTCTCGGTGGCGAACTCGAGCGCTGGCGGGCAGTCGAGCGCGCGCTGAATCTCATCGAGACCGACCTGCAGCAGCTCGCCGCGCCACGGCCGGTTGGGGGCAGGGCTGCGGCCATCGAACTGCACCGCAGCGGCGACGACAGCGAACTGCGGCTCCTCAGCCTGTCGTCCGCAGACACGCCGCGCCGCATCGCGTTCCGCCATGTCGGGGCACGCCTCGAATGGCTGCGCTGGCCCGGACGCGATGCGCACGAAGCGCCGCAGATTGATACCCTCCTCGATACGGTCGGCGCGGTGCGCTGGCGCTTTCTCGGCAGCGCCGGGTGGCTCGACCACTGGCCGCCCGGCTCCAGCCTCGACAGTATTCCTGCTGGCGTCGAACTGCAGCTCGACCTGCCCGGGGCCGGCACCCTGACCCGCCTGTATGCGCTGCGCTAACGCCGATTCCCAGTGCGGCGCGGCCGTGATCCTTGCGCTGCTCAGCGTCGCGCTCGCCGCCGGACTGGCGGCTGCGGTACTCGGCGATTTCGGCCGCTCGCTCGACAGCGTCGCCGGCCGCCAGGACCAGGCTCAGGCGCGGCTGCTCGCTCGCGGGGCGGTGGACTGGGCGCGCAACGTGCTGGCCGACGACTTCAAGCGCACGAACGTCGATCACACGCAGGAAATATGGGCGGTGCGCGTACCGCCGACACCGGTCGGCGAAGGCGAAGTCGGCGGCGAGATCCGCGACCGATCGGGGCTTTTCAACCTGAACAATCTGGTGCCGGACGGCAAGCCCGACCCGGCCGCGCTGGCGCAGTTCGGGCGTCTGCTGGCAACGCTCGGCGTCGCGCCGGCAGATGCCGGCCGGCTCGCGCACGCCCTTGTCGACTGGATCGGCGGCAGCACGACCGGTCAGGAAAAAAACGGAATCGTGTCATCCGGGCTGCGCGAGGCGTCGGGCGCGAACGGATCACTGCTCGATGCAGCCGAGCTGCGCCTCGTCGCCGGTTTCGACGAAGCGCTCGTCCAGCGGCTCGCCCCTTTCGTCAGCGCGCTGCCGGCGCCGAGCCGGATCAACGTCAACACCGCGCCGGCCGAAGTGCTGGCCGCGATCGTCGCCGATCTCGAACTCGGCAACGCGCGCATCCTTGTCGCCGGGCGCGAGCGCGCGTGGTTCCGCGATCTGGCCGGTTTTTCGGCCCGTCTGCCGGCCGGCGCGCAGCCCCCCGGGACGGGGCTCGACGTCAGGAGCCGCTACTTCGCCGTCATCGGGCGATCCGGTTTCGGCAGCGCCGTGGTCCGCCTGGAAGTATTGCTGGATCGCCGCGAAACCTGGCCCACCATCCTGTGGCAACGCATTCTATGACCCGACGACTCATCATCTATATCGACGAAACCTGGCCTGCCATCCCGTCAGCGCCGTGGATGCTGCTCGACGAGCGCAATCGGATCGTGCAGGAAGGTCAGTCGGAACCTGCGCACTGGCCGGTCGTGCCACACTGCGAACTCGTACTGGGCGGCCCCCAATGCAGTATGTTCGAGACCCGTATTCCGAAAGCCGCGCGGCGGGAACAGGAGCGGCTGCTGCGCTACGCGCTCGAAACCCAGCTGCTGAAGGACGTCGATGCACAGCACCTCGCGGTGACGCATCGGCACGCTGATGGCGCAATGCTCGAGGCAGGAGTGCTGGTGATCAGCCGCGCGCGGCTTCGCACCGTGCTCGCCGGACTCGCCGAAGTCGGCTGCCCGCCGCTGCGCGCAGTCGCCGAACTGCAGGCGGTCCCCGATGCCGGATCGCGCTGGACGCTGGCGCTCGGCCCGACTGGGGGATGCATCCTGCGCCTCGACGCGACGCACGCGTTCGTCGCCGATGCCGGTGCGCTCGCCGATATCCTCGCGCATGCGCTCCTGCAGGCCTGCGCGAGCGGCGCCGGACCGGAGGCCCTGGAAGTCCGGCGCGCGCCCACGGCGCCGGGAAGCATCGAACCGGCAACCCTTGCCGGGACGGTGCCCGGATTGAGAGTCGAGGCCGGGGCGGCGTATCGATGGTGGGAAACTCCGGCTGCGAGTGCCGATCTGCTGCACGGCGAGTTCGCCCCCTCGCATCGAGGCTCGGCCGGGCGCCAGGCATTGCGCCGGCCGCTGATTCTCGCCGCCGTCGCGGTCGGGGTGTTCGCCGCGGTGAACCTTGCCTCGGTACTGTGGCAGCGCCACGAGCTCGACGGCATCGAAGAGCGCATGCGCCGGCTCTTCGTCACCGCGGTCCCCGACACGCCGGCGATCGCCCCCGCACTGCAGTTGCGCCGCCATCTGGACGAAGCCCGCAGCCTGCGCGGCGAACTTCGCGAAGACGACCTGCTCGCGCTATTGTCCGCGTACACCGAGATTGGCGGCAGCGCGGCTCCCGCGTCGGTCCGCACCCTCGACTACGAAGCAGGGCAGCTGAAACTCACGCTCGATGCAGCCTCGGCAAGCGGGATCGGGGTGCTGGAAAAGCGTTTCGCGTCGCTGGGCTACGTTGTTCGAAGCACCGGCGGCGCGGCGCCGAGCCTGACGCTTTCGAGGAAGAACCAGCCATGAACCCGCTGACCCGCATCGCAGGCGTAGTCGCGACGCGCCCACCGCGCGAACGGCAGCTGCTCGCGGTCGCCGCAATCGTCGTCAGTGCAAGCGCGCTTTTCCACGTCGCGGACCAGGTTTGGGATGCACGCGCAGAGCTTACCCGGCGCCTGCCCGAAGCGCGCAGCCAGCTCGCCCGCATGCAGGAAGACGCGGCCGATCTGCAGCGACTACGCCGGACGCCACTCCCGGCCGCCGCGGCGATGCCGACAGTGATCGAAGCTGCGCGAGCCGCTGCCGCATCGCGTACACTGCCGCTGTCGATCGCCCTGTCCGGGGAAACCCTGCAGGTGCGGGGAGTCGCCGACTTCGACGGGCTGATCGAATGGCTCGCGGACCTGCACCGGGAACTGGGTTTGCGGCCGCAGCGCGCCGTCGTCACCGCCCAGCGCGACACGGTCAGCGTCGACATCGACCTGGCACGGGCCGCGCACCCTGACCGATGAAGAAGCTCGCGCTCTTTCTGCTGCTGGGTCTTGCGCTGGCGCTGCTCCGCCTGCCCGCGAGCCTGATGGACCTTGTCGTCGCATCCGCCAGCGACGGCCGCCTCCGGATTGCCGCCGCCGAAGGCAGCTTCTGGCGCGGCAGCGGGACACTTGCCACGTCCGACGGGCGACGCCGACTTCGCGCGATGCGCCCGGTCAGCTGGCACCTGGGCACCGCAGGAAGCGCGCTGTCGGTGCAGTTCGGAGAGCAAGGCAGTGCGCCGGCGCAACTGCTGATCTCCGTGGGGGGCGCCGATCTGTCCGGACTCGATCTCGAGCTGCCCGCAGCGCTTATCGCCGACGCGATCCCGCACCCTGCGGCACGAGCCGGGTGGCGCGGCAATGCCCGATTCTCGGCACCGGCGATCGCATGCGACTGGCAAAGCCGGTGCAACGGGGAACTGCAAATCACATGGCGGGAGGCCGGCGTCGATATCGTGCCGGACCAACGTTTCGGCGACTATCTGCTCACGCTGCGGCTCGTCGGCAACCGAACGGCGCTCGAAATCGACACGGTGACAGGGAGCGTTCGCGTTGCCGGCCGCGGCGAGCTGGACCGGAACGGCATGGGCTCGTTCGCGGGCACGGTCGAGGGAGATCCCGAAATCGTCGACCGGATCCCGAACATCATGGACCGCAACGCGGTCCGCGGTGACAAACCGGGGATGATCAGGATCATGTTCCCCTGAACGGGGCCACCGGCGATCCCCTTATTGCGGCGGCATTTCCTTCGGCGGCCGCTTGCGGAACTTTCTTGCCGGTTTTCTGGGTTGTCCGTCTTCAGGCGGTTTCGCCTGGCCCTGCGGTTTCGGCTGGGCCGGAGGTCTCGCGCCCTGGGGCCCGGAGCGCTGCTGGCCGCCGCCCGGTTTCGCGTGCCGCCCCGGCTTGCGGGGCCCTCCCGTTCCCGAATCCATGCGCCGGGCGCCCGGCTGCGGAGCACCTTCACGGTTGCCCGGAGCCATTGAAATTTCGAGTTCGATGAGTTCGTCCCACTCGGCCTCGGTGCGCTGGCTATCAGGAATCTCCAGGAGTTCCTGCATGCGGCGGCGAGGGGAAGTCGGTTGTGGTGCGTTCATCGCGGCATTATCTCATCGTTCGCTGAATTCATGCTTTGAAAGTCAGCCGGTTTGGCCAAATCGGCCACAAACCGGTGACAGGACAGCAGTCGGCGCCGTCTGTTCACTTGGGCGCGCGCCGCGTGATGCGCTCCACGATCGAGTTTTGCGCGGCCATCTCGGTGGCGCCAGCCTCCTTCGCCGCCGCAAACGCCTCGGCGTCGAACTTGGACGCGAACGCGATGATGTCGACTTGCGGATGCGCCGCCCGAAGCTCGGCGATGCGCACGCACGGGTTGCGCACCGCCATGTCGACGACGATACAGTCCGGCACCTCGACCGTGTTCTTCTTCAGCACCGTCAATCCGACTGTCCCCCATGCCGATTCGAGGTCCCTGCGGGTCGCCAGGTTGTCACACCACATCAGTACTTTCATGTCCTACTCCACATCGTTAAGAGTGCGGTCTCACCGCGGCGGCTAGACTTCCGCTTCCTCCAGGGTGCGTCGTCGCCCGCTGACGATCTGGCGCGAAATCAGGAACATCGGCAACAGCCCGACGGCAACGATCGTCAGGGCCGCCGTCGAGGCTTCGGTCAGGCGTTCGTCCGCTGCGAGCGTGTGCGCCTGCGTCGCCAGTGTGTCGAAATTGAACGGCCTCATCACCAGCGTGGCGGGAAGTTCCTTCATCACATCGACGAAAACCAGCAGGCCCGCAGTCAGGAGACTGCCGCGCAGGATCGGCACATGGACCCGACGCAGGGTTCCGAACCGTCCCAGCCCCAGGCAACGCGATGCGTCGTCCATGCTGGAGGTGATCTTGCCGAGGCTCGAATCCACCGTGTGCAAGGCTACCGCAAGGAAGCGCGTCAGATAAGCATACACGAGGGCGGCGATGCCGCCGGTCAGCAACAGCCCGGGGTTGACGCCGAACACGTCCTGCCACCAGGCCGCAAGCTGGTTGTCGAGCCGCGTCACCGGGATCAGCACGCCGACCGCGATCACCGAACCTGGCACTGCATAACCCAGGCCGACGACCCGGTTGAACATCTGCGGCAGTCGCGAACGGGCGAGCCGGGCCGCGTAGGCGAGCACCACCGCCAGCACCACTGCCAGCACCGACGTCACCGATGCGAGGACAAAGCTGTTGCGCGCGAGGTGGAGAAAGCGCGGCCCGAACTGGACATCCCCTTCCGAGAACGCCATGTCGAGCAACAGCCCGGCAGGCAGCAGAAAACCCAGCAGCAACGGCATGAAGCAGGCCAGCGCCGCCATCACCCCGACGAGCGGCGACAGGCGGATGGGCACCGGCGTCGTCTGCTGGCGCGACGTGTTGTTGAAGCGCGCGCGGCCTCGGCTGGCGTGTTCGAGCACGAGGACCAGCACGACAAACGCCAGCAACGCCGCCGACAACTGCGCCGCGGCGATGCGGTCACCGAGCGAAAACCACGCCTGGTAGATGCCCGTCGTAAAGGTCTGCACGCCGAAATAGGCAACCGTGCCGAAGTCGGCCAGCGTCTCCATCAGGGCCAGCGCCGTCCCGGCAATGACCGCGGGGCGCGCCAGGGGCAGCGACACGCGGAAGAAGCAGCCCCACGGTCCGAGGCCGAGCGAACGTCCAGCTTCGAGCATGCCCGAAGCCCGCTCGAGGAACGCGGTGCGGGCGAGCAGATAGACGTACGGATAGAGCACGAACATGAACATCGCGACCGCGCCGCCCGGTGTGCGCACGTCGGGAAACCAGTATTGTCCGGCGCGCCAGCCGAACGTTTCGCGCAGCCAGCTTTGCACCGGCCCGACGAACTGCAGGAAATCGGTATAGACATAGGCCATGACATAAGCTGGAACCGCAAGCGGCAAAACCAGCGCCCACTGGAAAAAACGCCGCCCCGGGAAATCGAGCATGGTCGTCAGCCAGGCCGTCGTGATGCCGATGCTCGACACACCCAGCCCAACGCCGACGCACAGGATTACCGTATTGCGAATGAACTCGGGCAACACCGTGCTTGCGAGGTGCGACCACGTCGCGGAAGTGCCTCCGGTGAAGACGTTCGAGAATACCGATATCACCGGCGTTGCGATCAGCACGGCGATGAGGAGCGCACCGAGCGTCAGCCACGATGCATTCCGTATCCACCTCTCCAGCCCTCCTACCAATTTCATTGCACTCCCGGGGAACGGTGCGGCGGACCCTTCCGCGCAGCAAACTGTGACGAATTATAATTGATCGCATTTGGATTGCCGCGATGCAATAATGATCCGTGCGAAATCCTCTACTGTATCGAATCCGTCATGTCTCACCTTGAACTCGCCGATATCGACCTCGCCTACGGCGCTCAGCGCGTCGTCCGCAAGCTCTCCTTGCGACTCGAAAAAGGCAGCATCGGATGTCTGCTGGGGCCGTCCGGCTGCGGCAAGACGACAGTGCTGCGGTGCATCGCCGGCTTCGAACCGGTGGCGGCGGGCGAAATCCGGCTCGATGGCGTGGTCGTCAGCGGCAGTGGTCATCACCTGGCTCCCGAGCGTCGCCGGATCGGCATGGTGTTCCAGGACTATGCGTTGTTCCCCCACCTCTCGGTCGCGGAAAACATCGCGTTCGGCCTGCGCGACATGGACAAGACGCAGCGGCGCGAGCGCGTCGACGAACTGCTGCGCATCGTCGGCCTCGACCGCCAGGGACACAAGTACCCGCATGAAATGTCCGGCGGCCAGCAGCAGCGCGTGGCCCTGGCGCGCGCACTGGCTCCGCGCCCGAGCCTGTTGCTGCTCGACGAACCGTTCTCGAATCTCGACGTGGAATTGCGCGAGCGCCTGTCGCACGAAGTGCGCGACATCATCAAGGCGACCCGCACCACCGCCATCCTCGTGACGCACGACCAGAACGAAGCTTTCGCGGTCGCCGACGAAATCGGCATCATGAACGAGGGGCGCATCCAGCAATGGGATACCCCGTACAACCTGTACCATCGGCCCGCGAACCGTTTCGTCGCGGACTTCATCGGTCAGGGCGTGTTCCTGCCCGGCCTGGTGTTGAACGATCACCAGGTGAAAGTCGAACTCGGCGTCCTGAACAGCGCGATTCCCGTCGAGTGCGGAATCGGCTGCGCGAACTGCGACCGCGACTGCACGGTGGAAGTGCTGCTGCGCCCCGACGACATCGTCCATGACGACGCCAGCGCGATGAAGGCCGAAGTCATGCACAAGGCGTTCCGCGGGGCAGACATCCTGTATACCTTGCGGCTGTCGAGCGGCGCGCGGGTGTTGTCGCTGGTGCCGAGCCATCACAATCACGCGATCGGCGAAAAAATCGGCATCCGCCTCGATGTCGATCACGTCGTCACGTTCCAGAAAGACTCGCAAGACGCGGTGCACACTCGCCAGGAGCACCGGCTCGTCCACGTCCCGGCATGATTCCCTGGCTCGCGGGACGACCGGATTTTCCGCCTGTCGAGCAGGCGCTCGAGGATCCGGATGGCCTGCTCGCCGCGGGAGGCGAGCTTTCGCCGGCGTGGCTGCTGGCTGCATACCGCCGGGGAATCTTCCCGTGGTACACCGAAGACCAGCCCATCCTGTGGTGGAGCCCCGACCCGCGACTGGTGCTGATCCCCGCACATCTCAGAATCAGCCGCTCGCTGCGCCGCACGCTCCGGCAGCAACGCTTCGAAGTCCGCTTCGACACCGCCTTCGCCGACGTCATTGCCGCATGCGCCGAACCCCGCGAGCCGGGCGGCGGAACATGGATCAGCCCTGAAATCCGGCAAGCCTACCTGCGCCTGCACGAACTCGGATATGCGCACAGTGTCGAATCGTGGGTCGATGGGACTCTCGTCGGCGGGTTGTACGGTATCGCGTTGGGAAGGGCGTTTTTCGGCGAATCGATGTTCAGTCGCCGAAGCGACGCATCGAAAGTGGCGCTCGTCCATCTCGCCGCGCATCTGCAACGGCTCGGCTTCGCCGCGATCGACTGCCAGATGACGACAGCCCACCTGCTGTCACTCGGCGCCGAAGAGATGCCGCGCGCCAGATTCTGCGCCGGCCTTGCAAACTGGACGAACGAAGGCCCCGGGCCTGGACGCTGGAGCTGCGAGAAAGCGGCGGAGATTTCCCGAAATTTCTCATGACGGATCGAACATGCAAAAGGACTATCCCTACGCGCTGATCCAGTTTTACGCCACGGCGCCCTACACCTGTTCCTATCTGTCGGATCGCGTCGCGCGCTCGCAGGTCGCGACCCCCGGCCATCTGATCGATACGCCTGTCTACAGCGAGCTGGTACGCAACGGCTTTCGCCGCAGCGGCATGTTCACCTACCGCCCGTACTGCGACCACTGCCGGGCCTGCGTGCCGGTCCGGATCCCGGTCAAGCGCTTCGAACCCGACCGCAGCCAGCGTCGTGCCTGGAAAATGCACCACGAGCTGCGTGCCAACGAACAGCCGCTCGCGTATTCCGAGGAGCATTACGCACTCTACCAGCGCTACCAGGGCTCGCGCCACGCCGGTGGCGGAATGGACCAGGACAACCGCGAGCAGTACGCACATTTTCTGCTGCAAAGTCATGTGGACACCCGCCTCGTCGAATTCCGTGAAGGCGATGTGCTGCGCATGGTGAGCGTCATCGATCGGCTCAGCGACGGCCTGTCGAGCGTGTATACGTTCTACGATCCGGACCAGACGCACGCGAGCTACGGCACCTACGGCATCCTGTGGCAGATCGAAGTGTGCCGCCGCCTCAAGCTGCCGTACCTGTATCTCGGCTACTGGATCAAGGAAAGCCGCAAGATGACTTACAAAGTCCGTTTCCATCCGCTCGAGGGCCGGCTGCGCGGAGAGTGGCGCGACATCGATCCGCTGCGCGATCGCGCCTCCGAGTAAGGAGACGGGACCGCGGCGCGGCGAGCAAAAACCCTGGAGCGAGGCGACCTCCAAACCGGTAAAATCCCGCGATGCTCTACAACATCGCCCGCCCGCTGCTGTTTTCGCTCGACCCGGAAACCGCCCACGAACTCTCCCTCGCCGCGCTCCATTTCTTCGGACGCGTCCTGCCCGCCGCAACCCCGACTGAATCCGACCCGGTCGACGTCATGGGGCTGCACTTTCCGAACCGCATCGGCCTGGCCGCCGGACTCGACAAGAACGGCGAGGCGATCGACGGCCTCGCGCGCCTCGGCTTCGGTTTCCTCGAGATCGGCACGATCACGCCGCGCCCCCAGCCCGGCAACCCTCGCCCGCGAATGTTCCGCCTGCCTGAAGTGCGCGCGATCATCAACCGCATGGGTTTCAACAATCACGGCGTCGATGCGCTGGTCGCGAACGTCAGGGCGGCAAAATACCGGGGCATCCTCGGCATCAACATCGGCAAGAACTTCGACACGCCGATCGACCGCGCAGCCGACGATTACCTTGCCTGCCTCGACAAGGTCTACGCGCTGGCAAGCTACGTCACGGTCAATATCTCGTCGCCGAACACAAAGAACCTGCGGCAACTGCAGGGCGAGTCCGAGCTCGACGACCTCCTCGGGCGGCTCAAGGCACGCCAGCAGCAGCTGGCGGACAGGCATGGGCGTTACGTGCCGCTGACGCTAAAAATCGCTCCCGATCTCGAGCCGGCGCAGGTCACCAACATCGCCGATGCGCTGCGCCGCCACCGTATCGACGGCGTGATCGCGACGAACACCACGATCGCGCGCGACAAGGTCCAGGGCGTGCGCTACGCCGAACAGCAGGGCGGGCTGTCGGGGGCGCCGGTCTTCGAAGCCTCCACCGCGGTCGTCGCGCAGCTCTCCCGGGCGCTCGCCGGCGAACTGCCGATCATCGCGGCGGGCGGCATCCTCGACGGACGCGGCGCCCGCGCGAAGCTCGCCGCCGGAGCATCGCTCGTGCAGGTGTACAGCGGCCTCATTTACCGTGGTCCATCCCTCATCGCGGAATGCGTACGGGCCACGACGGACTTCGCCGACTCCGGCCACGCCGCCACATCCGCTTCCTTCGGCGCCTGACCGGCCGCCAAGCGGCACGAATGGGCATAAGCCTATAACCCGACCGGGCTTGAGCAGCGGACTGATGGCGGTGATAATTCCGCGATTACACCCGGTACTGGATCATGAGTAGTTACATCTTTGTCGTCATCGGCGCGGTCCTGGTCAATAACGTCGTTTTTGTCCGCATCCTCGGGCTGTGTCCGTTCATGGGGGTGTCGAAAAAACTCGAGACGGCGATCGGCATGGGTGCGGCGACGACGTTCGTGCTGACCCTGGGCTCGGGCACGAGCTACCTGATCGACCACTACCTGCTGCAGCCGTACGACCTCGCCTACCTGCGCACGCTGTCGTTCATCGTCGTGATCGCGGCGATCGTGCAGCTCACCGAGCTGGTGATCCAGAAGACGAGCCCGCTGCTGCACCAGGTGCTGGGAATCTACCTGCCGTTGATCACGACGAACTGCGCAGTGCTCGGCGTCCCGCTGCTGAGCGTCGCGCTCGACTACAACCTGCTCGAGTCGCTGCTGTTCGGCTTCGGCTCGTCGATCGGATTCACGCTCGCGCTGATCCTGTTCGCCGGCATCCGCGAGCGCCTGGACGGCGCCGACGTCCCCGCGCCCTTCAAGGGAACCGCGATCGCGATGATCACCGCGGGATTCATGAGTCTCGCGTTCATGGGTTTCGCGGGCCTGGACCGGTTCCAGTAATTGAAAATCAACTTACCCCTTCCTGACAAGACGCAACACGTGGGCGGGCGCGAACGTTTACGCTGCGGTGCCTCACTGACCGACCTCACTGATCGATATTCATCATGCTGACCGCCCTCCTCGTCATGACCGGGATTGCCATCGTGCTCGGCGCAGCCCTGGGCTACGCGTCGATCCGCTTCAAGGTCGAAGGCAATCCGCTGGTCGAAAAGATCGACGCGATCCTTCCACAGACCCAGTGCGGCCAGTGCGGCTACCCGGGCTGCAAGCCGTATGCGGAAGCGATTTCGAACGGCGAAGCCGACATCAACCAGTGCCCGCCTGGGGGCGAGGAAGGGATACGCAAGCTCGCGGACCTCCTCGGGCGCGAATTCAAGCCGCTGTCCGAAGAGCATGGCGAGGAAAAACCCAAATCGGTCGCGCGGATCGACGAGCAACTGTGCATCGGCTGCACGCTGTGCATCCAGGCCTGCCCCGTCGATGCCATCGTCGGCGCCGCGAAGCACATGCATACGGTCGTCCCTGCGCTATGCACCGGCTGCGAACTGTGCGTCGCGCCCTGCCCCGTCGATTGCATCGCGATGACGCCTCTCCCGGAAACGCTGGAGACCTGGAAATGGAAATACCCGGTGTTTGATCTGAGGTCCGCGGCATGATCGCCCGTCTGTTCAACTTTCACGGCGGCGTCAAGCCGGGTTCCCACAAGAACGAGTCCTCATCGCTGCCGATCGCTGCCGCACCGCTGCCGCCGCGCCTCACGATTCCGCTGCGCCAGAGCGTGCGCTCAGCCGCCCGCTGCCTCGTCGCGTCGGGTCAGCGCGTGCGGAAGGGCGAACGCATCGGCGCCGGCGAAGGTCCGCTCGGCACCGACGTCCACGCCTCGACGTCGGGGACGGTCGTCGGGATCGCCCCGTGCGCGATGGCCCACGCGTCGGGCCTCGACACGCTCGCGGTCGTTATCGAGCCCGACGGCAAGGACGAATGGATCGAGCGCCGCGCATTCGACTACCGTGCCGTCCCGCGCGAAGCTGCGCTCCGGTACCTTAGCACGTGCGGCATCGTCGGCATGGGCGGCGCCGGTTTTCCGACCCACATCAAGCTCGGTAACGGCCGCGGCATCGAAACCCTGATCATCAACGGCGCCGAATGCGAGCCGTGGATCACCTGCGATGACCGGCTGATGCGCGAGCGCGCCGCCGAAATCCTTTCCGGGGCGGCGATCCTGCACGAACTGATCGGCGCACGCCGCACGCTCGTCGGCATCGAGGACAACAAGCCCGAAGCGATCCGTGCGATGCGCCAAGCCGCAGCGGACTTCCCCGGACCCGTCGAGATCGTCGCGATTCCGACTCGGTACCCCGCAGGCGGCGAAAAGCAGCTGATCCGCGTGCTGACCGGCATCGAAATCGCCCATGGCAAGCTCGGCACGGAGTTCGGCGTGCAGTGCTTCAACGTCGGCACGGCGCATGCCGTCCACCGCGCGATCCACCACGGCGAACCACTGGTGTCGCGCGTCGTGACGCTGACCGGCAACGTCAGCCATCCGGGCAACTATGAAGTACTCGTCGGCACCCCCGTCGAGACGCTGCTCGCGCTCGCGACGCCGAAACCGGACACCGACCGCTATCTGATGGGCGGCCCGATGATGGGCATTACCATTGCCGACCTGTCGGTGCCGATCGGCAAGACGAGCAACTGCATCATTGCCGCCTCGCCGGCGCTGTTCCCGCTCCCACCGCCCGAGTTGCCGTGCATCCGCTGCGGCGCCTGCGCGCGCGCGTGCCCCGCCGACCTGCAGCCTTTCGAACTGTACTGGTTCTCGCGCGCGAAGAACGTCGGTAAAGCACAGGAATATCACCTCTTCGACTGCATCGAATGCGGTTCCTGCGCCTTCGTTTGCCCTTCGCACATTCCGCTCGTCGATTATTTCCGCTTCTCGAAGAGCGAGATCTGGGCGCGCGAGCGCGAGCTCAAGGCGTCCGATCAGGCGCGCGAGCGCTTCGAGTTCCGCAACTACCGGCAGGAACGGGAAAAGGAAGAAAAAGCTGCCAAGCTCGCGGCGAAAGCCGCCGAAACGCGGGCGAAGCTGAACGGGCCGGGCGCTGCGACCGACGCCACAGCTGGAGACGACCCGAAAAAAGCGCTCATCGCGGCAGCGCTCGCCCGCGCCAAGCAGCAGGCGGCGGTCGAATCCAGGCCTATCGACAACGCCCACGCGGGCGTGCCGGGCACAAGCCCGGCCATCGCCAGCCGGCGCGAGCAGCCGCACCTGCACGACAGCGACGCAACCTCCTGACATGATCCATTCTCCCTACATCCGCAAGCCGGCGAGCGTCCAGAGCGTGATGCTCGCGGTGCTGCTCGCGCTCCTTCCCGGCGTCACCGCCTACGTCATGCAGGTCGCCTCGGTCGTCGTCGTCAACCTGCTGATCGCGACCGTGACCGCGCTCGCCGCCGAAGCGCTGATCCTCACGCTGCGCAAGCGGCCGATCGCCCCGGCGCTGTCTGACCTGTCGGCCGTCGTCACCGCGTGGCTCGTCGTCCTGTGCTTTCCGCCGATCCTGCCGTGGTGGGTCACGGTGCTCGGCGTGCTGATCGCGATCGTCGCGGTCAAGCATCTCTATGGCGGGCTCGGCCAGAATCCGTTCAACCCTGCGATGGTCGCGTACTGCGCAATGATCGTCGCGTTCCCGTCGCTGATGTCGCAGTGGCCGCCAGCCGGACAGATCGACTTCCAGACACAGCTCGACCTCGTGCTCGGCGGCGCCCGCCAGCTCGACGCGATCACCGGCGCGACGGCGCTCGACGCGATGCGCACCGGGCTGCGGACAAGCGGCGCGAGCGTCGAGAGCGTGCTGCAGCAAAGCGGCGCTTTCGGCGCCGTCGGCGGCCGCGGCTGGGAATGGCTGGCACTCGGCTACTTCGCCGGAGGCCTGTTTTTGCTCGCGCGCCGCGTCATCACCTGGCACATGCCGGTCGCGTTCATCGCGACGCTCGCCGTCGTGTCGGGCATCTTCTGGCTCGCGGAACCCGCGCGCTTCGCGCCGCCGCTGTTCCACCTCGCCAGCGGCGGCGCCATGCTTGCTGCGTTCTTCATCGTCACCGACCCCGTTTCCGGTGCGACGACGCCGCGCGGCAAGCTGCTCTTCGCCGCCGGCATCGCCGTCATTGCCTACCTGATCCGGGTATTCGGCGCCTTCCCCGAAGGCATCGCGTTTGCCGTGCTGCTGATGAACCTCTGCGTGCCGCTGATCGACATGAAGACGCAACCGGTGGTGTTCGGTCACCGCGGGAGCCGCCCATGAGCGACCGCTATACAGCCACCCGTACTTCGCTGCGCACTGCCGGCATCATGATCGTGTTCACGCTCGCCTTCACCGCAATGATGTCGCAGACGTACCGCGTGACCCGCCCGTCGATCGAAGCCTCCGAGCAGGAGCAGAAGATGCGCCTGATCAACGACGTGCTCCCGCCGGACAGCTACGACAACGCGCTCCTCGAGGACTTCGTCGCCGTCGGACGGACGCCCGAGCTCGGCCTCGACCGGGGCGGGCGCATCTATCGTGCGCGTCGCGCCGGCGTTCCCGCGGCCCTGGTGTTCGAAGCGGGCGCACCCGACGGCTACGGGGGCAGGATCCAGCTCGTCGTTGCGGTTGGCGCGGACGGCCGCCTGGGCGGTGTTCGCGTGACTGCGCACAAGGAAACGCCGGGGCTCGGCGACTACATCGACCCCAGAAAGGATCGCAACAAGACTCAGCCGTGGATCGGTCAATTCGCCGGGATGTCGCTCGCGGACGTTGCGCCCGCGCAGTGGAAAGTCAAGCGCGACGGCGGCGTCTTCGCGTATCGCATCGGTGCGACGATCAGTGCACGCGCCGTGACGAACGCGACAGGACGAGTCCTCGAATATGCGGCCGAGCACCGCGATGCGCTGTTTGCGGCGTCGACCGGCAGCGCGCTCTGATGGAAACACAGCAATGAATCTCCAGACTTTTCGTGAAAACGCCTGGAATGGCCTGTGGAAGCAGAACACCGGCCTCGTGCAGCTGCTCGGCCTGTGTCCGATCCTCGCCGTCAGCACGAGCGTCGTCAATGCGGTGAGTCTCGGGCTCGCGACGGTGGTGGTGATGGCGGTATCGAACTTCGCCGTCGCGTCGCTGCGCAACTTCATCCCGTACGAGATCCGGATTCCGGTGTTCATCCTGATCATCGCCGCGCTGACGACGGTGGTCGACCTCGCGTTCAACGCCTACCTGCACGATCTCTATCTGGTGCTGGGCATCTTCATTCCGCTGATCGTCACGAACTGCATCGTCCTCGCACGGGTCGAGGCCTACGCGGCAAAGAACGACCCGGTGGCGTCCACCGTCGACGGAATCATGATGGGCCTCGGGCTGGTGTGGCTACTCGGCGTGCTCGGCGGCATTCGCGAACTGGTCGGCAGCGGCACGCTGTTTTCGGGGATCGAGATGGTCATCCCGGGCCTGTCTCCGCTGTCGGTGTTCGGTGACGATTACCCCGGCTTCCTGATCGGCGTGCTGCCTCCTGGCGCATTCTTCGCGCTCGGCTGCCTGATCGCGCTGTCGAACCGGATCCGCATGCGTGCGGCAGCCGGCAAGCCAGCGCGCCCGGCGAGCGACAGCGAAGGGCCTGCCCCGGCTTCGGCGGCGCCCTGAACCGGCCGGATGAAACGCGACGCGATTCGTGAATTTTTCCGCCGCCTGGCGGAGGCGAATCCGAGCCCGACGACCGAGCTCGAGTACGGGTCGCCATTCCAGCTGCTCGTTGCCGTGGTGCTTTCCGCGCAGGCCACCGACAAGAGCGTGAACCTGGCGACCCGCGAGTTGTTCGCCGTCGCCCCGACCCCCGAAGCCATGCTGAGCCTCGGGGAGGAAAACGTTACCGAACGCCTCAGGTCGATCGGCCTTTACCGCAACAAGGCGAAAAACGTCGTCGCGCTGTCGCGGCTACTGCTCGAGCGCCACGGCGGCGACGTGCCTCGCAGCCGCGAGGCCCTCGAAGCGCTGCCCGGCGTCGGCCGCAAGACCGCCAGCGTCGTGTTGAATATCGTGTTCGGCGAAGCGGTGATGGCAGTCGACACGCATATTTTTCGCGTCGCCAACCGCACCGGCCTGGCTCCTGGCAAGGATGTTCTCGCCGTCGAGCAGGCCTTGATGCGTCGCGTGCCGAAGGAATACCTGCACAATGCCCATCACTGGCTGATCCTGCACGGCCGCTACGTCTGCACGGCGCGCAAGCCGCGCTGCAAAGATTGCCTCGTGCGCGACCTGTGCGAGTTCCGCGACAAGACCGTTTAACCCAGAGCAACCGAGTCCAAAAGATGTTCAATCCCTCACGTGACCAGGTACGCAACTTCTTCATCGAAAGCTGGCGGAAATATCAGGCGAAGGAAGTACTGACACCGCTCGAACATATCGCTTCCGACCTCGTGCTCCTGCATCCCGAATATCAGGCGCTACTCGAAGACCCCGATTCGCTGTCGCGCGACTTCCTGCCGGAGGACGGACAGATCAACCCGTTCCTGCACCTGTCGTTCCACCTCGCGATCGAGGAGCAACTGTCGATCGACCAGCCGTCGGGCCTGCGCGCCGCGTTCGAAGCCTGCCAGCGCCGGCGCGGCAACCGTCACGATGCGCTCCACGACGTGCTCGAATGCCTCGGCGAAACGCTTTTCGACGCACAGCGCAACAACACGCAACCGGACGGTCCGGCTTACGTCTCGTGTGTCTTGCGCCGGGCACGCTCGAACTAGCCGGCGTGCCCTGACCTTCGCGCTCAGCGTTTCTGGTACAGGCCGGTCTGGGCGGCGAAGTATGCAGCAAGGTCGCCCAAATCCGCGGGCGACAGGTTCTCGACCTGGGCAGCCATGATCGGATTCTTCCGCCTGCCCGTCTTGTAGTCGAGCAGCGCCTGGTAGAGATAATCTTCGTATTGCCCGCCCAGGCGAGGAAATTCCGGCGAGGGACTGTTGCCGTCCGGGCCGTGACACGCTGCGCAGACCATCGATTTTTCCTTGCCTGCGGCGGGATCGCCCGCGTGCGCAGGGGAACCCGCCAACGCAAGAGCCGCCAGCGCCGGGAGGGTGATATTTCGTGTCATCATTGCGCCTCTCCTCCCGCGACGCTGTAGTAGGCCGCAAGGTCCGCCATGTCCTGCTCTGACAGGCTTGCGGCAATCGCGCGCATCGTCGGATGGCTGCGTTCGCCGTCGCGATACGCCTGCAGCGCGCGCACGAGGTATGCCGCATGCTGTCCGCCGAGCTTCGGCACCGGGTAGACATCCGGGAACGCGGTGCGATAGCCCGGAATGCCGTGACACCCCATGCACATCGAAGTCTTGGCCTGGGCAGCTTCTGCGTCGCCTTCCAGCGCCGAGGCGGCGGGTCCACCCAAGGCAAGACAGGCGGCGATGAGCAAATGTCGTCCGTGCATGGCGTCTCCTCGGTTTGTTTTAAGTATGGCTGAAGCGGCCGCAAAAAATTCTACGTCGCCTAAAGCGGAATGCAAATACCTGTCATTCTTCGAAAAACTCCGTGACTCCGTCAATCCGGCAGGCCCTTGCCCGCGCAGGCTGGCCCTATAATCGGTCCGGTTCAATCAGAGGATTCCCCGATGCGCTTCGAAGGTTCACAAGACTACGTCACCACTCCCGACCTGATGCTGGCAGTCAATGCCGCGATCAAACTGCAGCGCCCACTGCTGATCAAGGGCGAACCGGGCACCGGCAAGACCATGCTGGCCGAGCAGGTCGCCGACGCATTGGGGGTTCCGCTGCTGCAGTGGCACATCAAGTCGACGACCAAGGCCCAGCAGGGGCTGTACGAATACGATGCGGTATCCCGCCTGCGCGACTCGCAACTCGGCGAAGACCGCGTCAGGGACATCGCCAACTATATTCTCAAGGGCGTGCTGTGGCAGGCGTTCGACGCCGAAACGCCGACGGTCGTCCTGATCGACGAAATCGACAAGGCGGACATCGAATTCCCCAACGACCTGCTGCGCGAACTCGACCGCATGGAGTTCCACGTCTACGAGACCCGCCAGACGGTTCGCGCACGCCATCGCCCGATCGTGTTCATCACGTCGAACAACGAAAAAGAGCTGCCGGACGCGTTCCTGCGCCGCTGCTTTTTCCATTACATCCGCTTCCCCGATCGCGACACGATGCAGCGCATCGTCGACGTCCATTTCCCGGGACTCAAGCGCGACCTGCTGCGCGAGGCCATGGAAGTATTCTTCGGCCTGCGCGACGTCCCGGGGCTGAAGAAGAAGCCGTCGACATCGGAACTGATCGACTGGCTCAAACTCCTCGTCGCCGAGGACATTCCGCCCGAAGCACTGCGGGCAAAGGACCAGCACGCCGCGGTCCCGCCGCTTGCCGGCGCACTGCTGAAAAACGAGCAGGACCTTCATCTGTTCGAACGGCTGGTGTTCATGGCGCGCAACAACCGCTGACGTCAGGGCGTTTGCCCACTGTTTTTCCGGCAGCGCCACTGCGCTCGCCACAAGAAATCATCTCGAAGTCTTCTCCCGGTGCCCGAAGTCGGGGCCCGGGCGGGTTCGGGAACGGAGCGGATCATGCTTATCGACTTTTTCCTGCACTTGAAAGCGGGCCAGCTCAAGGTGTCCACTCGCGAGTTCCTGACGCTGCTCGAAGGACTGCGTGACGGCGCCTGCAGCCACAGCATCGACGAATTCTATTTCTACGCCCGCACCTGCCTCGTCAAGGACGAATCCCATTACGACCGTTTCGATGCGGCGTTCGGGAGCTACTTCAAGGGAGTCACCGAGATTCCCGGGCTCGAAGCCGAGCTGCCGCAGGAATGGCTGCAGGCGATGATGAAGAAGCATCTTTCGCCCGAAGACAAGGCGAAGCTCGAAAAGCTTGGCTGGGACAAGCTGATGGAAGAGTTCCGCAAGCGGCTCGGCGAGCAGAAGGAGCGCCATCAGGGCGGCTCGAAATGGATCGGTACCGGTGGCAGCTCGCCGTTCGGCAACAACGGCTACCATCCGGAAGGCATCCGCGTAGGCGGCGAATCGGCCGGCAACCGGACGGCGATCAAGGTCTGGGAGAAGCGCGAATACCGCAACCTCGACGATTCGGTCGAGCTCGGCACCCGCAACATCAAGGTCGCGTTGCGGCGACTGCGGCGGTTTGCGCGGCAAGGCGCGGCCGACGAACTCGACCTGGATGGAACCATCGCCGCGACCGCGCGAAACGCCGGCTGGCTCGATCTGATGATGCGCCCGGAACGGCACAATGCGGTGAAAGTGCTGCTGTTTCTCGACGTCGGCGGCTCGATGGACGACCATATCAAGGTCTGCGAGGAGATGTTCTCGGCGTGTCGCAGCGAATTCAAGCACCTCGAGTATTTCTATTTCCACAACTGCGTCTACGAAAAGGTCTGGCGCGACAGCTTGCGGCGCCACACGGAGAACATCGCAGTTTCCGATCTGCTCCACCGCTACGGCCCCGACTACAAGCTGATCTTCGTTGGCGACGCGACGATGAGCCCGTACGAACTCCTGCACCCGCACGGTTCGATCGAACACATGAACAGCGAGCCGGGCGCGGCATGGCTGCGCCGCCTGCTCGACGCATGGCCGGCGGCGGCGTGGCTCAATCCCGAACCGGAACACCTGTGGCCGTACCGCAAGTCGATCGAAATCGTCGACCAGGTCATGGGCGGAAGGATGTTTCCGATGACGCTCGGCGGACTCGAGCGGGCAATGCAGCAGTTGTCGAAGAAGCAGTAATAGCAAAAAAGAAGCGGCCCGAAGGCCGCTTTCAAACTGCTGTCCGCACTTTCGCGAGACGATCGCCGGATGGACCGCCGGCGCGGTTTCTTACTCGGTAAAGGGCAAGGGCTGCATACCGAAGCCTTCGTCCAGATCCTTGATCTGCCGCAGCAGACTGTCGAGTTCACGTTGCAGGCGCATCAGCGCATCTTCGTCGAGCAGGCGCAGCGCTTCGGGCACCACCCCTCGGGCGGGCGACGGAGAACGCTTGAGCAGATCGCGCCCTGCATCGGTCAGGTACAGGCGGACGACGCGCTGATCGACGCTCGTGCGTTCCTTCCGGATCAGCTTTGCCGACTCGAGCTTGTCCACCATGTTCGACGCGGTCGACTGGTGTAGCGCCATTCTCCCCGCCAGTTCCCCGACTCGCAGCCCCTCCGCTTCATTGAGTTCCTGCAACGCCCACAACTGCGCGCCGGTGACACCGCTTTTGCGCTCGATCCATTGTGAATGACGCTGCGCCGTGCGGATGAGTACGCGAAAACGCTGCAAAACCGACAAGGGCGAAACCGATGACTTGCGTTCCGGGGATTTTGTCAAGGCCGAAGACTGCTCTTGCGACATGAATCAAGGCTCCAACTATATTTATTCGGGAAATATTTGTCAAAACATTTAACAGCTGCACGCGCCGCGGGTATCGTAGCGGAAAGGGGATTCCCGCCGTACCCTGTTTTGGGTAAAAGACGACACTTTTCCCGACTTGCGCGAGAACATGGTAAGCAGGAACTTAAACAACCACTTTCCCCGTGCAGAGCACGTTTTCACTCTCGTCGCCCGCCGCCACGCCGGTGGGCGACTGTCCAGCACACTGACTGACTCCTCTCATCGTGTCCTTCGATCCGCCAGGCGATAACCGAACCGCTTCCGGCCGCGCCCTGCGGCAGTTCGCCCGGGGCAGCCGACGCTATGCGCTGCCATGGCTGTCGGTCGGCCGTTGGGGCAAGCGCATCCTGCTCGTCGGCACAGCGCTGCTGGCCGGCCTCATCGCGATCCTCTTCGCGATCGGCGCGGATCTCGCCATCGGCGCCCATCAATACGTCATGAACGTGTCGCCGTGGCTGTCGCTGCTGATCGCACCCGGAGGCTTCGCGGCAATAGCCTGGATCGCGCGGCGATTTTTCCCCGGCACGCAGGGAAGCGGGATCCCGCAGGCGATCGCCGCGTCGATGACCGACGACCGACGCATTCGCCACAAACTGCTGTCGTTCCGGATTGCGATAGCGAAAGTCGTGCTGACGCTGGGCGGACTCCTGTCAGGGGGTTCGATCGGCCGGGAAGGGCCTTCCGTGCAGATCGGCGCTTCGATCATGCACCTGCTCGCCGGACGCAAGAAGGCGCGCATCGCGTCAAGCCGCGACCTGATCGTTGCCGGCAGCGGCGCCGGCATCGCCGCGGCATTCAACACCCCGCTCGGCGGCATCATGTTCGCGATCGAGGAAATGTGCCGCCACCGGCCCTTTCGCGCGAACAGCACGACGCTCATCGCCGTGATCTTCGCCGGGCTGATGTCGCTCGGCGTGCTCGGCAACTACACCTACTTCGGTCGCACGCCCGCCGCCCTGACGTGGCCCGCCGGGATCTGGCCGGTGTTGATGTGCGGCGCAGTCGGCGGCGTGCTGGGCGGACTCTTCGGCCGCCTGCTGATCGCGTCCTCGCGCGGGCTGCCCGGCACGATCGGGGAGTTCTCGCGCAGGCGGCCGATCGCCTTCGCCGCTGTCTGCGGGCTGGGCACCGCGATCATCGGACTGATGAGCGGAGGTCTTACGTATGGCACCGGCTATGCGGAATCGAAGGCCGCCCTCGAAGGCTCCGCCACGCTGCCCTTCTACTTCCTGATCGCGAAAATGGCTGCGATCTGGCTCGCGTTCCTCAGCCGCATTCCGGCCGGCATCTTCGCTCCGGCGCTCGCCGTCGGCGCCGGCCTGGGTGCCGATCTCTCGATCCTCTTGCCCGAGGAGCACAGCGCGGTGATCCTGGTTCTCGGCATGGTCGCGTTCCTCGCCGGCATGACGCAGACGCCGATCACGTCGTTCGTCATCGTCATGGAGATGACCGCGAACCACGAGATGCTGCTGCCGCTGATGGCGACGGCAGTCGTGGCTCACGCCTTTTCGAAGTCGGTCGCACCGATCCCGCTCTACCACGCGCTCTCGTATCCGGCGCTGCGGCAAGCCACCGCCCAGGCGCAGAGCGAAAGCGCAAGGCTGTCCGCCGGCAGTCGCAGAGCTCCGTGAAATAAAAAAACGCCACATACCGCATCGGTACGTGGCGTTGTCGCATCGTGCGGGCAGGCCGCCCGCTGCAGCGCTCAGTCGGTGCCGGCTGAACCGCCCATCGCCATCATCAACTGGTTGATCCGTTTCACGAACGTCGCCGGGTCGTCGAGCGTGCCGCCTTCGGCAAGCAATGCCTGGTCGAACAGCACCGCCGCCCAGTCGTCGAACTGGCGTTCCTCGTATTTCAGACGCATCACGGCCGGGTGCTGCGGGTTGATCTCGAGGATCGGTTTCGACGCCGGTGCCTGCTGGCCCGCGGCTTTCAGTATCCGCGCGAGGTTCATTCCGACATCATGCTCGTCGGCGACGAGGCAGGCCGGCGAATCGGTCAGGCGGTGGGTGACGCGGACTTCCTTGACGCGTTCGCCAAGGCTCGCCTTCATCTTCTCGAGCAGCTCCTTGTACTCATCGGCCGCCTTCTCGGTTTCCTTCTTCTCCGCCTCGTCTTCGAGCTTGCCGAGGTCGAGGCCGCCTTTCGCGACGGACACCAGCGCCTTGCCGTCGAATTCCGGCAGATTGCCGATGACCCACTCGTCGACCCGGTCGGTCAGGAGCAGCACCTCGATGCCCTTCTTGCGGAAAATTTCGAGATGCGGGCTGTTCTTCGCCGCGTTGAACGATTCGGCGGTGACGTAATAGATCTTGTCCTGGCCTTCCTTCATGCGGGCGAGGTAATCGGCGAGCGACACGACTTCATCCGGCGTGTCGGCGTGGGTCGAGGCGAAGCGCAGCAGGCCGGCGATCTTGTCCTTGTTCGCGAAATCCTCGCCGACACCTTCCTTCAGCACAGGGCCGAATTCCTTCCAGAAAGTCGCGTACTTCTCCCTGTCGGCGGCCTCGTCGCTCGTGGCGAGGCTCTCGAGCAGGCCCAGCACTTTCTTCGTGCAGCCCGAGCGGATGGTGTCGATGTCCTTGCTTTCCTGCAGGATTTCGCGCGACACGTTGAGCGGCAGATCGCTCGAATCGACGACGCCGCGCACGAAGCGCAGGTAGGCGGGCATCAGCTTCTCGGCGTCATCCATGATGAACACGCGCTTCACGTAGAGCTTGATGCCGTGGCGCGCGTTGCGGTCCCACATGTCGAACGGCGCGTGCGACGGGATGTAGAGTAGCTGCGTGTATTCGTGGCGGCCTTCGACGCGCGCGTGCGTCCACGCCAGCGGCTCGTCGAAGTCGTGCCCGACGTGCTTGTAGAAACCCTTGTACTCCTCTTCAGTGATGTCGTTCCGCGAACGGGTCCACAGCGCGTTCGCCTGGTTGACCGTTTCGTCTTCGTCGGTCGTGACCTGCTCGTTCTTGTCCTTGTCCCACTCCTCCTTCTTCATCAGGATCGGCTGGACGATGTGGTCGGAATACTTGCGGATCAGGCCGCGCAGCTTCCATCCCGACAGCAGGTCTTCCTGGCCTTCGCGCAGGTGCAGCGTGATCTCGGTGCCCCGAGCTGCTTTCTCGATCGCCTCGACGGTGTATTCCCCCGCCGCGTCGCCGGTCATCGCGCACTCCCACTTCACGCCTTCGGCTGCAGCCAGGCCGGCGCGACGAGTGACGACGGTCACTTTGTCGGCGACGATGAACGCGGAGTAGAAGCCGACACCGAACTGGCCGATCAGGTGCGCGTCCTTCTTCTGGTCGCCGGTGAGCTGCGAGAAGAATTCCTTGGTCCCGGACTTGGCGATCGTGCCGAGGTGGGTGATCACTTCATCGCGGCTCATGCCGATGCCGTTGTCCGAGACGGTGACGGTCTTCGCCTCGCTGTCGAAGCCGACGCGGATCGCCAGCTCGCTATCGCCTTCGAACAGCTCCGGCTTGTCGAGCGCTTCGAAACGCAGCTTGTCGCATGCATCCGACGCGTTGGAAACCAGTTCGCGCAGGAATATCTCGCGATTCGAATACAGCGAGTGGATCATCAGGTGAAGCAGCTGCTTCACCTCGGCCTGGAAATTGAGGGTCTGAGCGCCTGCGGCGTGCTCGGTGGTCATTGCGTGGACTCCATCTGCTGATTAACGCGCAGCAGATGGGAGCGGAGACCCCGGATTTCAAGCCCCCGCGCGAGATCAGACGTAGCGGATCTCGACCACTTCGATTTCGCGCGGCCCGGCCGGACTCATGAAACGCACGACGTCGCCTTCGCGCGCCTTGAGCAGTGCCCGTGCCAGCGGCGAGATCCAGCTGATCCGGCCAGCGCCGGCATCGGCCTCGTCGACGCCGACGATCTGCCAGATCTGCTCGCTGTCGTCGTCACTGTCGACGTCGACGATGCTGACGGTGGCGCCGAAAAACACCTGGTCGATTTCCCGCTGGTCGGCGGGATCGACGACTTCGGCACTTTCGATGCGCTTGATCAGGAAACGGATGCGCCGGTCGATCTCGCGCAGCCGCTTCTTGCCGTAGATGTAATCGCCATTCTCGGAGCGGTCGCCGTTCGAGGCCGCCCAGGCGACGGTTTCGACCATCTTCGGCCGCTCGATGCGGACGAGGTGATCGAGTTCGCGGCGCAGGCTCTCGTAGCCACGGCGCGTCATGTAGTTTTTCGCGCCGGCCGGCAGGCGCACCGCGACGGGTACTTCGTCGTCATCGTCGGCGCCGTCGTTTTCTGTGACAAAGGCTTTGTTCACGAGGGGCATCCAGTTCTTCGGCAAAGGCTCGCAGGAATGCGATAGCCGGTCGTCAGCGTTCAGCGTACGCCTTTCTCAGCAGTTCGAGCACCTGCCGACCGGCGCGGCCGTCGGGCTCGAGCCCCTGCCCGCGCTGGAACTGCTGCACCGCTGCGCGCGAACGGGCACCGAGCGCGCCGTCGGCCTCTCCTGCGTCGTAGCCGAGCTGCGACAACAATGTCTGCACTTCGCGCCGCTCGACGCGGGACAGGCCCGGGTCGTCGGTCGGCCACGACGCACGGAACGGCTCTCCGCCGCGCAGGCGATCGGACAAATGCGCGATCGCGAGTGCGTAGCTTTCGGCCGCGTTATAGGAGTACAGCGCATCGAAATTGCGCAGGACGAGGAATGCCGGGCCCCGCTCGCCGGCGGGGAGCAGCAGGCCGGCGGCTTCGGCGCCCGGCTCGATCGCGCTTCCGTCCGCACGACGCACACCCAGTGCGACCCATTCAGACAGCGGCCGCTTGTTGCGGCGCCCGGCAAGTCCAGCATCGAAGTCGGGCGGCAGAGCGACTTCGAAACCCCATGGCCGGCCTGTCTGCCAGCCTGCCTTGCGCAGAAAGTTCGCCGTCGAGGCAAGCGCGTCGGGAATGCTGTCGATCAGGTCGCGCCGGCCGTCGCCGTCGAAATCGACCGCGACGCGCCGGAAAGTCGAAGGCATGAACTGCGTGTGGCCGAACGCCCCGGCCCACGAGCCGGCGAGGTGCTGCGCAGCGATGTCGCCATCTTCGATGATTTTCAGCGCAGTGAAAAATTCACCGCGAAAGTAGTCCTGGCGCCGGCCGAAGCAGGACAGGGTCGCGAGCGAAACGAGCAGCGGGCGTTTGCCGAAATTGCGTCCGAAGTTGCTCTCGACGCCCCACACTGCAACCACGGTAGCCGGATCGACACCATATCGCGCCTCGATGTCCTGCAGCGTCCCGGCCCATTGGACGGCCATCGCGCGGCCGTCGGCGACGCGTTCGTCGTCCACCAGCCCGGCCAGATAGTCCCAGATCGGCGTACGGAATTCGGGCTGGTAATCGAGCAAGCCGATCACCGCCATGTCCGGTTCGAGCCTGGCCACATGTTGCTCGAAAGTTGGCGGTGCGATGTCGTGCGTGGCAGCCATGCCGCGCAACTCTTCGAGGCAACGGGCAAAGGACTCCTGCGCGTCGGCGTGAAACGGAAGCAGCGCGGCGCACAGCAGGGACCAGGCGGGGAAGCGTCGGGAGATCATTCTGGAACGGCTCGGGCAGTGGCGGAGAGCGGCGAACGGGGCGGACGCAGTTCGGACGCGGAGCCTGACACGAATGGCGGAACGAGGCAACCGACCGATCCCGCATCCCTTGCCGCCCGTGCAGTAGCCCGCTTCAAAAAGCCCGGCCGGAGTTGTCATTGCCCGTTCTGCGGCATACCATCCAGCGTTACCGGCCCCGCCCTACGGACGGCATGCAATCCCACTAAATTGAACAGGTATACGATGAGCGAGGAAGCATTCGACGACGTTACCAGCCTGCAGGTGAGGCTGGCCGAACTCAGGGCCGAGCATCGTGACCTCGACGAGGCGATCAGCCACCTCGATGCTTCGCCACAGGAAGACGAATTACTGTTGCGCCGCCTCAAGAAGCGCAAGCTCGCACTGAAAGACAGGATCGCCGTCGTCGAACGCATGCTCGAACCCGACGAGCGGGCCTGAAGCCGGATGACGGGGATTCCGGCCGCCAATGACCCAGTACGGACCTCCTGCTCCCGAGACGCTCGCCCTGCATGCAGGGCAGTCCCCTGATCCGGCCTTCGGCGCCCGGGCGACACCGATCTATTTCACCGCCGGCTACGTCTTTCCGGATGCCGAGCACGCTGCGGCGCTGTTCAACCATGAACGCCCGGGACACGTCGATACGCGCGTCTCGAACCCGACCAACGCAGTCCTCGAGGAGCGCGTCTCGGCGCTGGAAGGGGGAATCGGGGCGATTGCGCTGGCGAGCGGCCAGGCTGCGCTGCATGTCGCGATCGCGACACTGATGGGCGCCGGCCATCATATCGTCGCGTCGCGTGCGCTAGGCGGTGCAGCGCGCAATCTGCTGGCCCACACGCTGCCGCGCTTCGGTATCCGGACGACTTTCGTCGATCCGCGCCGTCCGGACGAATGGCGCGACGCGATCAGGCCCGAAACCCGTCTGCTGTTCGGCGAGGCGCTCGGCAATCCCGGGCTCGAGGTGCTCGACATTCCCGCCGTCGCCACAATCGCCCATGCCCGGCACGTCCCGCTGCTCGTCGATGCGACCCTGGCCACACCCTGCCTGCAGCGCCCGTTGTCGCTCGGCGCAGACCTGGTCCTGCATTCGGCCACCGAGTTTCTCGGCGGCCACGGCGTCGCCGTCGGCGGCCTGCTGGTCGATGGCGGGCAGTTCGACTGGGAGCAGTCGGGCCTCTTCCCGACGCTGACCGAGCCGTACGACGGCTTTCTCGGCATGGATTTCGGCGAGGAGTCTCCAGTCGCGGCTTTCCTGCTGCGCGCGCGGTGCGAAGCGCTGCCGGACTTCGGCGCCTGTCTCTCGCCGATGAACGCATTCCAGATCCTCCAAGGCATCGAAACGCTGCCGCTGCGGATGCGGGCGCACGTCGCGAACACGCGTGCCGTGGCCGCCCACCTTGCCCGTCAAGCGCTCGTCGCACGCGTCGCGTATCCCGGGCTCGCGACCCATCCCGATCACGAACTGGCGAGCCGCCTGCTGCCGGATGGCGCGGGAGCGATCCTGTCCTTCGAACTGACCGGCGGGCGAGAAGCCGCGCGCGCCTTCATCGAGAGCCTGAAAGTGTTCTCGCACCTGGCGAACATCGGCGAGGCGAAGTCGCTCGTCAGCCACCCGGCGAGCACGACCCATTCCCGCCTGTCCGCCTGCGGACTCGCTGCCGCCGGGATCGGCGAAGGCACGCTGCGACTGTCGGTGGGGCTCGAGCACGTCGACAACCTGATCGAAGACCTGGACCGCGGACTGTATGCCGCCGGCCGACTGGCGTGAGGGTAGCGCGGTGCAGCTGACGGTATCCGGGCTCCCGGTCTTCATCTACACCGGCGGGCAGAGTTTCGCGCCCGCGCAGCCGGTCGTCGTGCTGCTGCATGGCGCCGCTCACGATCACAGCGTGTGGAACTTCCAGGCGCGCCACCTCGCGCGCCACGGCTTTTCGGTGCTCGCCCCGGATCTTCCCGGACATGGCCGCTCGGGCGGCGCCCCGCTCGCGTCGATCGAAGCGCTCGCAGACTGGCTCGCGACGCTGCTCGATGCGGCCGGCGTCCGGCGTGCCGCCATCGCCGGTCACAGCATGGGATCGCTCGTCGCGCTGCAGGCGGCGGCACAGTTCCCCGACCGCATCACGCAGCTGATTCTGCTCGGAAGCGTCGCGCCGATGCCGGTGGCCGCACCGCTGCTGTCCGCGGCGCACGATGACCGGGCCGTGGCCCATGCGATGATCAACCAGTGGTCCTACACTTTCGCGTCGCAGCTCGGGGCGAGCGCCGTGCCGGGAATCTCGCTCATGGGGCTGAATCGCCGCCTCATGGAACGACAGGGCGACAGCGTGCTGGCCATCGACCTCGGCGCCTGCAACGCCTACGAAAACGGTCTCGCAGCTGCGGCGGCGGTCCGCTGCCCGACGCTGCTGCTCTGCGCCGATCGCGACCAGATGACTCCGAGGCGCGCAGTCAAACCCCTGCATGAAGCGCTTGCCGGGGTAGCGGACGGCGCACGTATGATATCCATTCCTCGTGCCGGGCACGCAATGCTGGCGGAGGCCCCCGATGCAGTGGGCAATGCCATACGGAGCTTCCTCACCCGCCGCTGACAACAAGACAAAGAGGCAATCCGTGCGCTGCATCGACAACAAAGTCCACAACAGGAGAGAGAGATGTCGCAGCCGGAGGATGTCAAGCTGGGAACCGAGGAGTGGGTGTTTCCCGTTGTCCGGGACGTCGGGGCGGGTGCGCCGCTGCACTGGATCAGGAGCGGCTGGGCGGATTTCCGTGCCTGCCCGATACCGAGCCTGTTTTACGGATTCTGCTTTGCCGCGATGGGATTGCTCGTCACGATGGTTTTCGAGCACGCTTACGCCTACACGGTCGCGCTCACGTCGGGCTTTCTCCTGCTCGGGCCGTTTCTCGCGATGGGCCTCTACGAGATCAGCCGGCGGCGCGAGCAAGGCGCGACCTGCGCCCTCCTTCCGACTCTGACGGTGTGGAAGCGCAACGCCGGCAACATCGGCATTTTCGCCGTCGTGCTGGGCATCGTGTTCCTCGTCTGGGCCCGCGCATCAATGGTCGTGTTCGCGCTGTTCTACACCAACGAGATGCCGAACCTGACAGGCTTTCTGGCGCAGTTGCTGGCCCTCGACAACCTCGAGTTCCTGCTCGTGTATTTCGGCGTCGGCCTGATCTTTGCGACGATCGTGTTCGCCGTCAGCGTGATTTCCGTGCCGTTGATGCTCGACCGCAACCAGGACGCGATTTCGTCGATGTTGACGAGCGTCGGGGCGTTGATGCGCAACCCGGGCGCGATGATCGTATGGGCTTTCATGATCGCCGGCCTCACGGTGATCGGATTCATGACTTTCCATCTCGGACTGGTGGTGCTGATGCCGATCGTCGGCCACGCGAGCTGGCACGCGTATCGCGACCTCGTTGTCCTGCCGGCCGCGCCGGCAGGCTGAAGAACGTCATCCATCGTTCAACTCGAGCACCAGCGGCTGATGGTCGGACGCCGGAGTCGCGGCGTACACTTCGACTTGCGCGACACGGGCGGCGAGATCGTCCGAAACCCACGCGTAATCGCAACAATAGGTCCGCCCGGGCCACTCGGCACCGTGAAGGCCGACCGTCGGGTCATGTGCGCGGCTGCGATGCTTGACGCGCCAGGCGTCCCGCCACGGCGGCACGTGTAACGCGATATCCGCCGACATCAGCGTATAGGCGCCCGATCCCGGCTCACAATTGAAGTCCCCGCAGGCGACTGCGGTCACCGGTCGGCGCCCTGCCGCAAAGGCCGGGCTGGCTTCCCGCCCGGCAGGGCCGGCGGCGACCTGTCCGGCAACCTCCTTCTGCAGCGCCCGCAACATCGCCACCTGCGCTGCGCGCTGTCGCGCGGAATAGTATTCGAGATGCGTCGTCAGAACGCGGACCGGCCCCCATGGCGCCTGCAGTACGGCCTCGACGCAGCAGCGCTGCATCGCGGCCTGTCCCGGGTCGGCGGGACACGGAAGCAGATGCCGGAATACCGGGCCGACCTCCAGGCGCGACAGCATCAGGTTGCCGAAACGCGCCCGCCCGCCGGCACCGTCGGGCACATCGATACCGGCCCCATACATCGCTTCATGGCCGGGAAAGGCCGCAGCCAGGATCGCGACTTCGTCTTCGCAGTCACCGCCTTCGAGGCCGGGGAAATTCTGCGCCACTTCCTGCAGGCAGATCACTTCCGCATCGCCGATGTCATGGATCGCCGCAACAGTCCGTTCCAGGTCGACGCGCCCGTCCGCGCCGCGGCCCCATTGAATGTTCCACGAAACAATGCGCATACTTCGACTCCGGTTGAGCCGCCCGAACGCTCGCGTCCGGACGATCATGTGCGCCTGCCCCCCGTCGCCATGGCGGGAATCGGGCCCGAAACATAGTCATTCTAGGCATCCCTGCAGGGGAATGCGGGGGCACCTTCCGACAACCACGAACAGGATGACGGCGATCCACGATCACGCGCATCACGGGCACGGCAAACCCGTCCATACCGACGGGCGCTCCAACCACGCCTTGCCGTGGGCGCTCGCGATGACTCTGGGCTTCGCGGCAGTCGAGGCCATGGCAGGCTGGTGGTCAGGTTCGCTGGCGCTGCTCGGCGATGCCGGACACATGCTCACCGACAGCCTCGCCCTGGCACTGGCGACCGCGGCGAGCATATTGGCGCGCCGTCCCTCCAGCGCCCGCCATACGTACGGGCTGCGCCGCGTCGAGACGCTCGCGGGGATGCTCAACGGACTGTTCATGCTGTTCGTCGTGGCGCTGATCGCGTGGCACGCGATCGAGCGCCTGATCACGCCGCAACCGGTGCAGGCCGGCACCGTGATCGGCGTCGCCGCGCTGGGGCTGGCGATCAACGTGATCGTCGCGTGGATGCTGTCGCACGGCGAAGGCGATCTGAACACGCGTGCCGCGCTGCTTCACGTGTTCGGAGATCTGCTCGGTTCTGTCGCCGCACTCGCGTCCGGGATCGTAATCCTTTACACCGGCTGGTACCCCGCCGACCCCCTGCTGTCGATGCTGATCTGCGGACTGATCCTCGCCTCGACACTGAAACTGCTTCGCGTGGCGACCCACACGCTGCTCGAAGGCGTGCCGGACAATCTCTCGCTGGCGGCGATCGGCCACGCGATGGCGGAAGTCGAAGGAGTGCATTCGATTCACGACCTGCATGTGTGGAGCCTCGACTCGAACCATGTCGCACTTTCGGCGCATGTCGTCCTGCACTCATCGCAAGCGTGGCCGACAACCCTCGTGGCGCTGCAACGGCTCCTCGCCGAGCAGTTCGGCATCGACCATGCAACGCTCCAGCCTGAACCCTTGCCGGGCCGTGTCGTCACATTTTCGTCGCGCCATCCCGGGCCGAAATCGGCAGCGGATACTCCTTCCGGACCGCTCTGAGCAAGAGGAAGACGTGATTCGCCCGGCGGGGGAACGACCTCTCCCAACAACCCGCCGGACGGGACAGCTGCCCGAATCACGTTGCAAACTGGACCATCCCGGTCCTCCCCTGTCGGCAAGACGGCAGCCGCTTTTTCGCTTTCGGCCGGACGCCGAGGCGACAGGAATTCTTTTCATCGCGTCTCCGTCACCACTTCCGGACGAACCACCCCAAGACCCTTGCGGGGCGCGGAATCGGGCGAAAAGCGCCCACATCCGACCTACTACATATAGTACCGGTCGAGCTGTTGACATACTGAAATAAACGATAAGATGTTGTTTAAAATACAATTTATTTTTTTGCCTTATCGACCTTTACGCGCTATTCTTCGGTCACCTTCAGACAACTCCAAAAAAGACCATGAGCATCGCTATCCATCATCAGGCCAAGGGCAAGACCGACGCATCCACGCTGGCGCCGCAGGAGATTTCCGGCGAAGTTCTGGTCGAAAAATACGCCAAGGGTGACGAACGGAGCGTGGGTGAAGTGCGCGCCCGGGTGGCGCGTGCGCTGGCGATTGTCGAAGCTGAAGACAAGCGTGCACACTGGGAAGCGAAATTCCTCGAAGCCCAGGAAAAAGGCTTTGTTCCCGCCGGCCGCATCAACAGCGCTGCCGGAACGAATCTTCAGGCGACACTGATCAACTGCTTCGTCCAGCCGGTCGGGGATTCAGTCACCGAAGCGGTCGATGGACGCCCCGGCATCTACACCGCCCTCGCCCAGGCAGCAGAAACGATGCGCCGCGGCGGTGGCGTCGGCTACGACTTTTCCAGCATCCGGCCAAAGGGCGCGCTGGTCCGGGGCACGCTTTCGAATGCTTCCGGTCCGGTGTCCTACATGCGCGTATTCGACCGTTCCTGCGAAACCGTCGAATCGGCAGGTGCTCGTCGTGGTGCCCAGATGGGCGTGCTGCGCTGCGACCATCCAGACGTCGAGGAATTCATCCACGCCAAGGATCATGGCGACCTGACCAATTTCAACATCTCGGTGGGCGTGTCCGACGCGTTCATGAAGGCTGTCGACACCGATGCCGACGTCGAACTCGCGCACAAGGCCGAACCGATCGAAGAGCTGAAGGCGGCCGGCGCCTACCAGCGTGACGACGGCCTGTGGGTCTACCGCAAGCTCCCCGCGCGCGAGCTGTGGGACCAGATCATGCGTTCCACGTACGACCACGCCGAGCCGGGAATCCTGTTCCTCGACCGGATGAACCAGGACAACAACCTTCACTACTGCGAAACGATCGAAGCGACCAACCCCTGCGCCGAGCAACCGCTGCCGCCATACGGCTGCTGCGACCTTGGTTCGATCAACCTCACGCCGTTCATCAAGCACCCTTTCACGGACAAGGCGGAATTCGATTACCCGGCGTTCGGCAAGGTCGTCGACGTCGCGATCCGCATGCTCGACAACGTGCTCGACGTCACGCACTGGCCGTTGCCGCAACAGGAGAACGAAGCACAGTCGAAACGGCGCGTCGGCCTCGGCTTCACCGGACTTGGCGACGCGCTGATCATGCTGTGCAAGCGCTACGATTCGCCCGACGCGCGCGCGGTGGCGACGAAGATCTCGGAGTACATGCGAGACCGCGCCTACCTCGCTTCGGTCGAGCTCGCGAAAGAGCGCGGGGCTTTCCCGCTGTTCAACGCCGACCTGTACCTGTCGGGCGGCAACTTCGCATCGCGCCTGCCCGCCGACCTCAAGGACAAGATCCGCAAGCACGGGCTGCGCAATTCCCACCTTCTCTCGATCGCCCCCACCGGCACGATCTCGCTCGCTTTTGCCGACAACGCGTCGAACGGGATCGAGCCACCGTTCTCCTACACTTACACGCGCCGCAAGCGCATGGCCGACGGGACCTACAAGGAATACCCGGTCGAGGATTACGCGTGGCGGCTATTCAAGCACCTGGGCGGCAATGTCGACGAGCTTCCGCCCTATTTCGTCACCGCTCTCGAAATTTCCGCCCAAGCCCACAAGGACATGGTCGCAGCGGTCGCCCCGTACGTCGACACGTCGATCTCGAAAACCGTGAACGTACCGGAAGACTATCCATATGCCGAATTCGAGGATCTATACCTTTCCGCGTGGAAAGCCGGTCTCAAGGGTCTTGCGACCTATCGTCCGAACTCGGTGCTCGGTTCGGTGCTGTCGGTGACGCCATCCGCCGCACCGAAGCAGCCGCAGGACATCGAATTTTCCGGGCCCAACAAGCGCTTGGCGATCAAGAGCCTCCCTGCGCCGGTGCTGTCGAGCCTGCGCTGGCCTGGCCGCCCGGAACTGCCCGACGGCAACCTCGCGTGGACCTACATGCTCGGCACGCCGCAAGGTGAATTCGCGCTGTTCGTCGGCCACATCGAAACCGAAACCCAGGGTGCCGGCGGCTTCCCGTTCGAAGTCTGGGTCAACGGCGCCGACCAGCCGCGCGGGCTCGGCGCGGTCGCCAAGACGCTCTCGATGGACATGCGCGCGAACGACCACGGCTGGCTCAAGCTGAAGCTCGAGACGCTGGCCATGACGATCGGCGAAAAATCCTTCGAGATGCCGTTCCCGCCCCACGGAGAGAAAAAACTCTTTCCGGGTGCCGTCTCCGCCTTCGCACAGGTCGTGCGCTACCGCTGCGAACGGCTCGGCGCACTCGCCGTCGAAGGCCCGACCCCGGTTCTCGACACGCTGTTCAGCCTGCAGGAGCCGAAGACCGGCACCGACGGTACGCTGTCCTGGACTGTGGACATCCAGAACCCTGCTACCGGAGAAGACTTCGTGCTGGGGATGAAGGAGATCACGCTACCGGCCCAGGACGACTTCTCGGTGGGCGTCACCCGACCGTACTCATTGTGGCTCTCGGGCAATTACCCTCGAGCGCTCGACGGGCTGACCCGTATCCTGTCGCTCGACATGCGCGTCATGGACCCGGCATGGATCGGCATGAAGCTGCGCAAGCTGTTGAACTACCCGGAACCCCTCGGTGACTTCATGGCGTTCGTGCCCGGGACGAAGCGGCAGCAGAACTACCCCAGCACCGTCGCGTACATGGCGCAGTTGATCATCCACCGCTACGCGATGCTCGGCGTCCTCGATGAAAAAGGTTATCCACTCCGCGAGATGGGTATTCTCGAGGCGCCGCGCGAGAACAGCGACCCGAAAGTCATGCAGGGCACGCTATGCGCCGAATGCGGGAATTATTCGGTGATCCGCAAGGACGGCTGCGATTTCTGCACCGCCTGCGGGGCCGTCGGGACCTGCGGCTGAGGAACCAGACAAAAGCCCGCGATCGGAAAATCGCGGGCTTTCGCGCATCGGAAAGAAACAGGCGGCCCAGCGAGGCAGGGCTGCCTCGAGACTCTTCAGCCGCCGCCAGCCGGCCCCACCGCCAAGCCCAGCGCACGGAAGCCACGGAACAGCGCAACGATGCTCTTGCCGTCCGTGATGCGTCCGTCCTGCGCAGCTTCCAGCGCCTCCTCGACGGAAAGGGTCAGGACCTCGAGAAACTCACCGTCGTCGAGGGCATTACCGACATGCGTGAGGCCACGTGCGAGAAAAATCTCGATGCGTTCGTTCGAATAGCCGATGCACGGGTGCATCACACCCAGATACTGCCATTCGTCGGCCTCGTAGCCGGTCTCTTCCCGCAGCTCCCGCCGAGCACAACTCAGCAGGTCTTCGCCGGCATCGATCTTTCCAGCCGGCAGCTCGATAAAGGCACGCCGAAGGGGGTAGCGATACTGGCGCTCGAACAGCAGCCTGTCGTCGGGAAGCACCGCAAGCACCACCACCGCGCCGGGATGTCGCACATATTCGCGCATCGATTCCGCGCCGTCGGGGAGCCTGACGCGATCGCGGCTGACCTCCAGCAACGCCCCGTCGAAAACCCGCTCGGAGTCGAGTTCGAGTTCTTCGAGGGGATCCCGCTCAGAGGGAGGCGAGCAAGGCATAGGCGCAGACCGACATCAGTCCCTGGGGCAGCAGGCCGAGTACCGCGATCGCCAGACCGTTGGCCGAAAGCATCACTCGTACTTCCGCCGGAGCTCGGATCGGCGCGGAATCGACAGGTTCATCGAAATACATGACCTTCACGACGCGCAGGTAGTAATACGCGCCGATCACTGACATCATCACGGCCAGCACGGCGAGCCACACATAGCCCGCTGCGACGACTGCCTGAAGCACGGCCAGTTTCGCGAAGAATCCGATGAAGAACGGGATGCCCGCCATCGAGAACATGACGACCATCATCATTGCAGCGAACCAGGAACTACGTTTGTTCAGGCCCTTGAAGTCGTCGATATTCTCGGCTTCGAACCCCGCCCGCGACAGCAGGATCACCATTCCGAACGAGGCAAGGCTCATGATCACGTACGACACGGCGTAAAACATGGCCGAACTGTAGGCGTTGAGCGCGAAATGACGGTCGCCCTCGACCACGCCGGAAAGCAGCCCCAGCAGTACGAAACCCATGTGCGAAATGCCAGAATACGCCAGCATCCGCTTGAGGCTCGACTGGGCGATCGCCGCGAAGTTGCCCAGAATGATCGACAGCACGGCGAGGAACATCAGCATCGATTGCCACTGTTCCGCCAGTTCGAACAGGCCATACACCAGTAGCCGCATCGCCATGGCAAACGCGGCAAGCTTTGGTGCCGACGAGATCATCAGCGTCACGGCGGTCGGAGCGCCTTGATAGACGTCGGGCACCCACATGTGGAAAGGCACCACTCCCAGTTTGAACGCGATTCCCGCGACCAGGAACACCACGCCGAACAGCAGCACGGTCTTGTTCGCAGCCTGGTGATAGATCGACTGCGCGATCCCCGAGAACTCGAGGCTGCCGGTTGCGCCATAAACCATCGACATGCCATACAGCAGCAGGCCGGACGCGAGCGCGCCGAGCACGAAATACTTCATCGCCGCTTCGGTCGAACGAGCCGACTCGCGGTCGAATGCCACCATCCCGTAAAGCGACAGCGACATCATCTCCAGTCCGATGTACAGCGACAACATGTGGTTCGACGTGACCATCACCATCATGCCGAGCGTCATCAGCAGCGTGAGCAGATAGTATTCGGGGCGGTCGATGTTGCGGTCTGCAAGGTAGCCTCGCCCGTACAGCAGGGCGATCGCGACGGTGAAGTAGATCATGACCTTGAGGAAATCCCCCATCAGGTCCGAAATGAACATGTTGCTGAAAGTCAACGTGACCTGACCGTCCATTGTCCCAATCGTGATCAACGCGGCGACGACCAGAGTTGTCTGGGTCAGATAGTAGGCCAGACCGCGTGCAATCCGCCGCGCAAAAGTCGTCGCCATCATGATGATGAGCGCCATCACGGCAACAAAAATCTCGGCCGCCGCGGGGTAGAAGTCGGGAATAACGAAATTCATCTTCTGACCAGTCCGAAAAAAGTCTCGCCCGCTCGATTAGAGCTTGCTTACGGCAACGTGCCGCAGGAGTTCATTGACCGAAGCGTGCATGACTTCGGTGAAGGGGTACGGATACAAGCCCATTGCCAGCACGCAGAGGGCCAGAACCCCGAGGAACGCGAACTCTCGTCCGTTGATGTCATTCAGCTGTGCCACATGGCTGTTGCCGACCACGCCGAACATCACGCGCTTGTACATCCAGAGGGTGTATGCGGCGCCGAGAATCAGCGTGATCGCTGCCCCGAACGCAACCCAGAAATTGAACTGGACTGCGCCGAGAACCACCATGAACTCGCCGACGAAGCCGCTGGTTCCCGGCAATCCGGCATTGGCCATCGAGAACAGCATGAAAAATGCCGCGAACTTGGGCATCACCTTCACCACGCCGCCGTAGTCCGCGATGTTGCGCGTATGCATGCGGTCGTAAAGCACGCCGATGCAAAGGAACATCGCGCCCGAGACGAAGCCGTGCGAAACCATCTGCACGAGCGCCCCCTCGAGGCCGAGGGTGTTGAACATGAAGAACCCGAGCGTGACGAAACCCATGTGTGCGATCGACGAGTACGCGACGAGCTTCTTCATGTCTGTCTGCACGATGGCGACGAACCCGATATAGATCACCGCAATCAGTGACAGCGCGATCATCATTGGCGCCATCGCCTGGGCCGCGTCCGGGACGATCGGCAGCGAGAAACGCAGGAAACCGTAGGCGCCAAGCTTCAGGGCAATCGCCGCCAGCACCACCGACCCTCCGGTCGGCGCCTCGACGTGCGCATCGGGCAACCACGTATGAACAGGCCACATCGGCACCTTCACCGCGAACGCGATGAGGAAGGCCCAGAAAATCAGCGTCTGCGGGCCCATCCCGAGCGGCAGCTGGTGCCAGTCGAGGATGTTGAAACTGCCACCCGCTTCCATGAACAGATACAGCAACGCAACCAGCATCAACAGCGAGCCGAGCAGCGTATAGAGGAAGAACTTGATTGCGGCGTATACCCGGTTCGTGCCGCCCCAGATGCCGATGACCAGATACAACGGGATCAGCGAAGCCTCGAAGAACGTGTAGAACAGTATGGCATCGAGTGCCGAGAAGATGCCGTTCATCAGGCCCGACATGATCAGGAACGCAGCCATGTACTGCGCCACCTTCTCCCGGATCACCTGCCATCCCGCAATAACTACCACGATGGTGATGAACGCATTCAACAGGATGAACAGGACCGAAATCCCGTCGACCCCGAGGTGGTAATTGATGTTGAATCGCGGAATCCACGGCAGGATCTCGACGAACTGCATCGCGCTGGTACTCGCGTCGAACTGCGAGTACAGCGGCAGCGTCACGAGGAAACCGGCAATGGCGACCAGCATGGCCAGGAATCGCGCCAGCGGCGCATTACGATCCGACCCGGTCGCTAGCACGAGCAACCCCCCCAGGATCGGTACCCAGATCGCAAGGCTCAGGAATGGCAAACCCGTCATCGTTACTTTCCGTCAAGTGCGTCGACGACCGACGCGCGTTTATCGTTATTCACTGTTCCTGCCCGTTCAACCGAGGTTGAACCAGAAGGTGAGCAGAATGAAGACCCCGATGATCATCGCGAACGCGTACTGGTAGAGGTGCCCCGTCTGGAACAGCCGGCTGACCTGTGCCACCCAGCCGACCAGCCTGGCGGTCCCGTTCACCGCGATTCCGTCGATCAACCCCTGGTCGCTGCCCTTCCACAATCCCTTGCCGAGTTGCCGCGAGCCGCCGGCAAAAACGATTTCATTGAAACGATCGAAGAAATACTTGTTCTCGAGCAGCGCATGCAACGGCCGGAAGGTGCGCTGTATCGCTGCCGGAATGTCCGGCCGCACCATGTAGAAGAACCAGGCGAGCCCGACGCCACCCATCGCGAGCCAGAACGGCGCGGTCTGCAGCCCGTGGACCGCCATGGCCACCGGCCCGTGGAAGTTTTCGGCCAGTTCGGACAGACCCACGTGGTTGGCGCCGACGTGAATCACGTCCTTGAACCATTCTCCGAACAGCATCGGCTCGATCGTGAAGAACCCGATCACGACCGACGGGATCGCGAGCAGCACCAGCGGCAGCGTGACGACCCACGGCGACTCGTGAGGCTTCTGTCCGGGCGCCAGGCCGTGATGGTGATCGGTAGACGGTTCCTCGTCGTCATGATCGCCGACATGATCATGATGCCCATGGCCGTTGCCGAACCGCTCCTTGCCGTGGAAAACAAGGAAATACATGCGGAACGAATAAAATGCGGTAATGAAGACACCGAACAGCACGCAGAACAGCGCGTAGCCGGCCCCCGGAATCGTCGAAGCATGCACCGCCTCGATGATCGAGTCCTTCGAATAGAAACCCGCGAAGAACGGAAAGCCGATCAGCGCGAGCGACCCCAGCAGCGACGTGAACCAAGTCACGGGCATGTACTTCCACAGGCCACCCATGTTGCGCATGTCCTGATCGTGATGCATGCCGATGATGACCGAACCGGCGCCGAGGAACAGCAGCGCCTTGAAGAACGCGTGCGTCATCAGATGGAACACTGCGGCCGAATACGCCGAGACACCCAGGGCGACGGTCATGTAGCCCAGTTGCGAGAGCGTCGAGTACGCGATGACGCGCTTGATGTCGTTCTGGACGATGCCGAGGAAACCCATGAAGAGCGCGGTGGTTGCGCCGATCACGAGCACGAACGACAGCGCGACGTCCGACAGCTCGAACAGCGGCGACATGCGCGCGACCATGAAAATGCCGGCTGTCACCATCGTCGCCGCGTGAATCAGCGCGGAAATCGGTGTCGGGCCTTCCATCGAGTCGGGAAGCCAGACATGCAGCGGGACCTGTGCGGATTTTCCCATCGCGCCGATGAACAGGCAGATGCAGATCGCGGTGATCAGCGGCCAGCCCGTGACCGCCATGTCCTGCGCGGCGAGTTCGCCCGCTTTGGCGAACACTTCGGCGTAATCGAGGCTTCCGGCGTAGACGGCGATCAGGCCGATGCCGAGCAGAAACCCGAAGTCGCCCACGCGGTTGACCATGAACGCCTTGAGGTTCGCGTAGATCGCCGTCGGGCGCTCATACCAGAAGCCGATAAGCAGGTACGAGACGAGGCCCACTGCTTCCCAGCCGAAGAACAACTGGAGGAAGTTGTTCGACATCACCAGCATCAGCATCGAAAACGTGAACAGCGAGATATAGCTGAAGAACCGCTGATAGCCCGGGTCGTCATGCATGTAGCCAATCGTGTAGATGTGCACCATCAGTGACACGAAGCTCACGACGAGCATCATCATCACGGTCAGCGAATCGATCAGGAAGCCGACCTCGAGGGTCAGGTTTCCGGTCCTCATCCACGTATACACGGTTCCGTTGAAGGTATTCCCGGCCTGCACGTCCTGATAGATCACCACGGATGCCGCGAGCGCCACTGCGACACCGAGGATCGTGACGATGTGCGCGCCGGCGCGTCCGATCGCCTTGCCGAACAGTCCGGCGAAGAGTGCGCCGGCCAGCGGTGCCAGCGGCACCAGGAGATAAAGCTTTTGCATGTCCGTCATCGAGCCGCTTCCTTAACCCTTGAGGCTGTCGAGATCATCCACATGGATCGTCCGCAGATTGCGGAACAACACCACCAGAATCGCAAGACCGATTGCCGATTCCGCTGCTGCCACGGTGAGAATGAAGAAAACAAAGATCTGCCCTGCCAGATCGCCGAGATAATGCGAAAAGGCAATGAAGTTCAGATTGACCGCGAGCAACATCAACTCGATAGCCATCAGCAGGACGATCAGGTTCTTCCGGTTGAGGAAAATCCCGACCACGCTGATCGCGAACAGGATCGCGCCCAGAACGAGATAGTGGGAAAGCGAAAGCATCAATGACTCCCTGATTGCATCGGCCTAACAGCGGCAGCGGTTCTTATTCTTTCTCGGCGGGCATCGAAATCAGTTCGACGCGATCGCCACGCTTGATCGAAATCTGTTCGGACGGATTGAGATAACGCACGCCCTTGCGCTTGCGCAGCGTCAGGGTCACCGCGACGATCATCGCCACGAGCAGCAACAGCGAAGCGAGCTCGAACGGATACACGTAATCGGTATAGAGCAGCCGCCCCAACTCACGCGTGTTGCTGTACCCCGCCTGAGCCGCCGGCGGCTCGGGCATTGCTTCCAGTCCGAAGTACCGCCCACCGAGCACCAGCGCCATCTCGACCACCAGCAGCACGCCGATCAGCGCGCCCACCGGGAGATAGCTCCAGAATCCCTGTCGCAGCCGATCGAGGTTGATGTCCAGCATCATGACGACGAACAGGAACAGCACCATGACTGCGCCCACATACACCATCACGAGGACAACCGCGAGAAACTCCGCCGCCAGCAACAGCCAGATCCCGCCTGCCGAGAAGAACGACAGCACCAGGAACAAGGCCGCGTGTACCGGGTTTCGAGCCGTAATGACTCTCAACCCGGCGAAAACCATGATCACGGCAAGAACGTAAAAGACGAAAGTCTTGAAATCCATTTTCTTTTCGTGGCGCCCGTCAGCGCCCTCCCTTAGCGATACTTGGCGTCGGCTTCGCGATCGGCAGCAATCTGTGCTTCATAACGATCACCCACCGCAAGCAGCATCTGCTTCGTGTAGTAGAGATCGCCGCGTTTCTCACCGTGATATTCCATCACTCGGGTTTCAACCACCGCGTCGACCGGACATGCTTCCTCGCAGAAACCGCAAAAAATGCACTTGGTAAGGTCTATGTCATAGCGCTTGGTGCGCCGCGACCCATCGTCCCGCTGCTCGGATTCGATCGTGATCGCCAGCGCCGGGCAGACCGCTTCACAAAGCTTGCATGCAATGCACCGCTCCTCTCCGTTCGGATAGCGGCGCAGCGCATGCAGTCCACGAAACCGCGGGCTCGCCGGCGTCTTCTCCTCCGGGAACTGCACAGTGATCTTGCGCGCAAACAGGTGGCGCCCGGTCAGCGCCAGGCCCTTGATCAGTTCCGTGAGGAACAGGCTACCGATGTAATCCTTCGCACCCATCTTCAGCCTCTCATTTCCAGATCGACAGCGGAGACATCATCCACACTGCCACCACGATCACCCACACCAGGGTGATGGGAATGAATACCTTCCAGCCCAGCCGCATGATGTGGTCGTAGCGAAAGCGCGGGAACGTTGCTCGCGCCCACAGGAACACGAACAGGAAAAATGCCGTTTTCAACGCCAGCCAGAAGAACCCGTCAGGCAGGAAACTGACCGGGGACAGCCAGCCACCGACAAACAGCACCGACGTCAGGATCGAGACCAGGATCATGTTCGCGTATTCGGCAAGGAAGAACAGCGCGAACGCCATCCCCGAATACTCGACCATGTGGCCGGCCACGACTTCGGACTCCCCTTCGACGACGTCGAACGGCGCGCGGTTGGTTTCCGCAATGCCCGAAATCAGGAACACGATGAACATCGGAAACAGCGGGATCCAGTTCCACGACAGGAACGACAAACCCATTTCGTGGAATTGACCCTGTCCCTGCGAACGAACGATGTCGGTGAGATTGAGGCTCGCCGATATGAGCAGCACACAAATCAGTGCGAAACCCATCGCGACTTCGTACGACACCATCTGTGCTGCAGCCCGCATGGAACCGAGAAACGGGTATTTCGAGTTCGACGCCCAACCCGCGATGATGACGCCATACACTTCGACCGACGTGATTGCCAGCAGGAACAGCAGCCCCGCGTTGACATCGGCAAGCACCATTCCCTCGCCGAACGGCACCACTGCCCAGGCTGCCAGCGAGGGCGCGATCGCCAGGATCGGGCCGAGGATGAACAGCCCCTTGCTGGCGCCGGTCGGGACGATGATTTCCTTGAAAAGGAGCTTCATCCCGTCGGCAATCGGCTGCAGCAGTCCCTTCGGACCGACCCGGTTCGGCCCGATCCGCACCTGCATGTAGCCGATGACCTTGCGCTCCGCCAGGGTCAGATACGCTACACAAAGCATCAACGGCGCGATGATCGCAACGATCTTCGTGAGGGTCCACACGGCGGGCCACGCAGGCCCGAACAACTGCACCACGGGTTCGAGCAAAGCTTCCATCAAACACGCTCCAGGCTGATTTCGCCGCACATCGGGCTGAGGGCTGCGGTCACAGGATGAGCGGCAGCAATGCGAACGCACTTGTCGGCGACGTTTTCATCGACGACGACAGCGAGTTCAACGGCGGCCCCGCCCTGCCTTACCCGAACCCGTGCTCCTGCTTCGAATCCCAGGCGCGCCAAGGTTGCCGAGCTCGCCCGAACGGACGGTGCGGCGGCATCCCGCGTCTTCTGCAGCGGAGGCGACCGGCGCACCAGCGGATCGGCGAAATAGATCGGCACGTCGCTTACGCGCTCCAGCCCGCCTGCAACAGCAGGACGCGCCGAAAGCTCGATGCCCGACACGCCGTTCCCGAGGCGCTCGGCGACGTCGGTAGACAGCACTTCCGCGGCGACCGCCTCGGAATCGTTCTGGTCGAACCCTTCCAGTTCGAGCAGGTTGCCGAGAACGCGAAGCACTTTCCAGCCGGGTCGAGCCTCGCCGCGCGGACGCGCGACGGCGTTGAAGTTCTGCGCCCTGCCTTCACAATTGACGAACGTGCCGGACGTTTCGGTAAAGGGAGCAATCGGCAGCAGCACGGTTGCACAGGAGCGCAGCGCTGGCGACGTAAATGCGGACAGCGCTACGACCAGCCGCGCGCCGCGCAGTGCCGCCATCGTTGCGACGGGATGCGCAAAATCGAGATCCGGCTCGGCATTGAGCAGCAGATAGGATTTCAGCGGCTGCTCGACCATCTGCCGGGCGTTGAACCCGCCGACGATGGGTGCCGCCTTCGCGAGATACCCGCCGACGCTGTTTGCCGCTTCGCCGATGAAGCCCAGGGATCCATCGCTCAAGCGGGCGATCTCCTGTGCGACGACCTGCAGGTCAGCGGCGAATTCGGACTGTTCCGCAAAATTGCCCAGCCACACGGCAACGCGAGCGCCCGAGGAGAGACTCTGCGCGATCGCACGCGCTTCATCCGAGATCTCGGCAGGCACGCGGGGAGCAATTTCGTCTGCAACCGACAGACCTTTTTCGGCCGCCAGAGCTCCCGCGACCTGCAGCAGCATGCCGACCATTGCCGACGGAGCGACCAGCGCCCGGTTCCTGACCGGCAACAACCAGTCGTCGCTTGCGGCATGAATCGCATTCACCTGCAGCCCGCGCTTGGCCGCCTGTCGCACGCGCTGCGCCAGCAGCGGTGCCTCCTTGCGGAAGGAGCTGCCGATGATCAGCAGCCGATTCAGCTCCGCGACCTCGGAGATCGCCATCCCGAGCCACGGAGCGCCGCTCCGGTGACCGTCCGCGCGGAAATCCCACTGGCGCAGCCGGAAGTCGATGTTGTCGGTACCGAGCGTGCGCGCGAGTTTCTGCAACAGGTGCAATTCTTCGAGAGTCGAATGAGGCGATGCCAGGGCGCCGATTGTCGCAGGCCCATTCTCCTTCGCCGTCGCGAGCAGACCGTTCGCGACGAATTCGAGCGCTGCCTGCCAGTCGACTTCTTTCCACTCACCATCCTGCTTGATCATCGGGACCGTCAGCCGATCCTCGCTGTTCAGGCCTTCGTACGAAAAACGGTCCTTGTCGGACAGCCAGCACTCGTTGATTGCCTCGTTCTCGAGCGGCAGCACACGCTTGACGATGTCGTGTTTGACCTGAACGACAAGGTTAGAGCCGAGCGAATCGTGCGGGCTGATCGATTTGCGCCGGGAAAGCTCCCACGTCCGCGCAGCGAAACGGAAGGGCTTCGACGTCAGCGCACCGACAGGGCAAAGGTCGATGATGTTGCCCGACAGCTCGGAGTCCAGCGTCTTTTCGATGAACGGCATGATTTCGGCATGCTCGCCGCGAAATGCCTGGCCGAGTTCCATCATGCCTGCAATTTCGGTCGTGAAGCGCACGCAGCGTGTGCAGTTGATGCAACGCGTCATGTCGGTCGCCACGAGCGGGCCGAGGTTCTTGTTGAACACGACGCGCTTTTCTTCCTCGTAGCGGGACTGGCTCGCGCCGTAACCGACTGCGAGATCCTGCAACTGGCACTCGCCGCCCTGATCGCAGATCGGGCAATCGAGCGGGTGGTTGATGAGCAAAAACTCCATCACCCCCTTTTGCGCCTTGATCGCCTGGTCCGACCGCGTCCACACTTTCATGCCGTTGGTGACCGGAGTCGCGCATGCGGGCAGCGGCTTCGGCGCCTTTTCGACTTGAACGAGACACATGCGGCAATTTGCCGCGATGGATAGTTTCTTGTGATAACAGAAGTGCGGAATGTATGCACCGATCTTGGTCGCGGCATCCATCACGGTGCTGCCATCCTCGACCGATACCTGCTTGCCGTCGATTTCGATCTCTAGCATCACGGACTCACGTAGATTTGGCTGCCCTGGTACTGAACCTCGGGCGGCACTAGACATTTCTTGTTTTCGATGTGGTACTCGAACTCCGAGCCGAAGTGCTTGATGAAACTCTGCACCGGCATCGACGCGGCATCACCGAGGGCGCAAATGGTGCGTCCCATGATATTGCCGGTCACCGAGTTGAGCAGATCGAGATCGTCGCGACGTCCCAACCCGTTCTCGATCCGATGAACCACCCGATAAAGCCAACCGGTTCCCTCACGGCACGGCGTGCACTGCCCGCAGGACTCCTCGAAGTAGAAATACGACAGGCGTTCGAGCGCCTTCACCATGCACGTGGTCTCATCCATGACGATCACCGCGCCTGAACCGAGCATCGACCCTGCCTTGGCGATGGAGTCGTAGTCCATCGTGCAGTCCATCATCACGGCTGCCGGCAACACGGGCGATGACGAGCCGCCGGGAATGACGGCTTTGAGCTTGCCCCCGCCGCGCATTCCGCCAGCCATTTCGAGCAACTCCGCGAAGGGAGTGCCCATTCCGATCTCGTAATTCCCCGGACGATTGACGTGTCCCGAAATCGAGAACAACTTCGTGCCGCCGTTGTTCGGCTTCCCGAGGTTGAGAAAACTCTCGCCGCCCATATTGATGATGAACGGCACCGAGGCGAAAGTTTCAGTGTTGTTGATCGTCGTGGGCTTGCCGTAAAGGCCATAGCTTGCCGGAAACGGCGGCTTGAAGCGCGGCTGCCCTTTCTTGCCTTCGATCGACTCGAGCAACGCGGTCTCTTCACCACAGATGTAGGCACCGTAGCCGTGGTGTGCGAACAACTCGAACGAAAAATCCGAACCCAGGATTTTCTGCCCGAGCAGGCCCGCTTCACGCGCTTCGGCCAGCGCCTCCTCGAAGCGCTCGTAGATCTCGAAAATCTCGCCGTGGATGTAGTTGTAGCCCCGCTCGCATCCCATCGCATACGCCGCGATCGTCATGCCCTCGATGACGCTGTGCGGGTTGTAGCGGAGAATGTCGCGGTCCTTGAAAGTACCCGGCTCGCCCTCGTCGGAATTGCAGGCGAGATATTTCGCTCCCGGGAATGAACGCGGCATGAAGCTCCATTTGAGCCCGGTGGGGAAACCCGCACCGCCGCGTCCGCGCAGCGAAGAAGCCTTCAATTCGGCGATAACCGTTTCGGCCGGAATCTTTTCCGCAATGATTTTTTTCAGAGCGGAATAACCGCCGCGCCCGATATAGTCCTGTAACCGCCAGGTGCGGTCGCCGTCGACGCCGGCGAGAATAAGTCCGCGTGCGCTCATTTGTTTTCCAGATCGGCCAGCAGTTGATCGATCTTTTCCGTCGTCATCCAGCTGCACATGTGGTGATTATTCACCAGCAGCACTGGAGCGTCGCCACAGGCTCCCATGCATTCACCCTCCTTGAGGGTGAACTTGCCGTCCGGCGTGGTCTCGTTGAAATCGATCCCCAGCTTCTGCTTCACATAATCGGCTGCATGCACGCCCCCCGACAGGGCGCACGGGAGGTTGGTGCACACCGTGATCTTGTGGCGTCCCACCGGCTGAAGATCGTACATGTTGTAGAAGCTCGCCACCTCGTAAGCGGCGATTGCCGGCATGTCGAGATAGCCGGCGACAAATTCGATCGTCTCTTTCGCCAGCCAGCCCATTTCAATCTGGGCGATGCGCAACGCCGACATTACCGCCGACTGTTTCTGATCTGGCGGATATTTCGCGATCTCGCGATCGATCTGTTGTAGCGATTTCTGACTCAGCATTTCGTGTTCGTCTTCCCGGATTGCCTGCCGACGTTTGTCATGCCAGTTCGTTCAGCGGTCGATTTCGCCGAACACCACATCCATCGTGCCGATGATCGCGACCACGTCGGCGATCATGTGGCCGCGGGCGATCTCGTCCATCGCCGCGAGATGCGCGAACCCCGGCGCCCTGAGCTTCAGACGGTAAGGTTTGTTCGCGCCGTCCGAGACGGCATAGACGCCGAACTCGCCCTTCGGGTGTTCAATTGCCGCGTACACTTCTCCGCTCGGGACATGCATGCCTTCGGTGAAGAGCTTGAAATGGTGGATCAGCTCCTCCATGTTGCCCTTCATCCTCTCGCGCGGCGGCGGCGCAACCTTGTAATTGTCCGCGATGACCGGCCCCGGATTCTTGCGCAACCAGTCGATACACTGCTTGACGATGCGGTTCGACTGGCGCATCTCTTCCATGCGGCATAAGTAACGGTCGTAACAATCGCCGTTCTTCCCGACCGGAATGTCGAAGTCCATGCGGTCGTACACTTCGTAAGGCTGCTTTTTGCGCAAGTCCCACGCGACGCCGGAACCCCGCAGCATCGGCCCGGTGAATCCCCAGGCCTTGGCCTGCTCGGGCGTGACCACACCGATACCCACCGTGCGCTGTTTCCAGATCCGGTTGTCGGTGAGGAGCGTTTCGTAGTCGTCACAGTAGCCGTTGAACCGTTCAGTGAAATCCTCCAGGAAATCGAGCAACGAACCCTGGCGGTTCTCGTTCAGCTCGCGGACGGTATTCGCGTTCTTGAACTTATTGACAACATATTGCGGCATGCGGTCCGGCAGGTCGCGATAGACGCCGCCGGGACGGTAATACGCGGCATGCATCCGCGCACCTGAAACCGCCTCGTAGGCATCCATCAAATCTTCACGTTCGCGGAACGTATACAGCACCATCGTCATCGCGCCGATATCGAGCGCGTGCGTGCCGATGCCGAGAAGATGATTCAGAATCCGGGTGATCTCATCGAACATGACCCGGATGTACTGGGCGCGAATCGGCACTTCGAGCCCCAGCAGACGCTCGATCGCCAGGCAGTAGGCGTGCTCGTTGCACATCATCGACACATAGTCGAGCCGGTCCATATAAGGGACCGATTGCACCCAGGTACGTGTTTCCGCGAGCTTCTCCGTTCCGCGATGGAGCAGGCCGATATGCGGGTCGGCACGCACGACGACTTCGCCGTCGAGCTCAAGCACCAGACGAAGCACGCCGTGGGCCGAAGGATGCTGCGGGCCGAAGTTGATTGTGTAATTGCGAATCTCAGCCATTGCCAACATCCCCGTAGTTCTCTTCGCGCACGATGCGCGGCGTGTTCTCACGCGGCTCGATGGTCACGGGCTGATACACCACCCTTCCCTGCTCGGGGTCGTAACGCATCTCGACGTAGCCGGAAACAGGAAAGTCCTTGCGGAACGGATGGCCCACGAAGCCGTAATCCGTCAGGATTCGGCGCAGATCCGGATGGCCGGCAAACATGAGGCCGTAGAGATCGAAGGCCTCGCGCTCGTACCAATTGACACCTGGCCATACTCCAACCAGTGACTCGAACATCGGAAAGGCATCGTCATCGGCGAAGGCACGCAAACGAATGCGCCAGTTGTGCGTGAGAGAAAGCAGATGCACGGCGACGGCGAACCGCTTACCCGTCCAGGCTCCGTTCCCGTAAGCCGAATAATCCAGACCGGTGAGGTCGATCAGTTCCTCGAATCGCAGATCACGATGGTCCCGCAGCATTTGTGCCGCGGCGAGGTAATCGGCCGCTGCGACTTCGAGCGTGACCTCCCCGCGATCGACGACCACCGACCGCACCTTCGCACCCAGGATGTTTTGCAGCGAACTGCTCAGACGTTCCAGCTTCGAACTCATAAATGGGCCACCTGTCACCGCGCAATGGTGTTAGTGCGCTTGATCTTGTTCTGCAACTGAATGATGCCGTACAGCAACGCTTCTGCAGTCGGGGGGCAACCGGGCACGTAGACATCGACCGGCACGATGCGATCACACCCTCTCACGACCGAATACGAGTAGTGATAATAGCCGCCGCCATTGGCACACGAGCCCATCGAGATCACCCAACGAGGCTCGGCCATCTGGTCATAAACCTTGCGCAATGCCGGCGCCATCTTGTTGCAAAGCGTACCGGCCACGATCATGAGATCCGACTGCCGGGGACTGGGACGAAACACCACGCCGAAGCGGTCGAGATCGTATCGTGCGCAGCCTGCGTGGATCATTTCGACGGCACAGCAGGCCAGGCCGAAGGTCATTGGCCACAGAGAACCGGTGCGCGTCCAATTGATCACCGCATCGAGCGAGGTGGTAACAAATCCCTCGCGAAAAACGCCCTCAATGCTCATGCATCACTCCCAGTCGAGTGCACCGTTCTTCCACTCGACGACATAGCCGATAACCAGCACGGCAAGAAAAACCATTACCGAACCGAATACAAACCAGGCAATTTCGCCGGCTGCAATGAATTCCTGAAATACAGTCGCCCAGGGAAACAAAAAGGCGATTTCGAGATCGAAGAGAATGAAAAGAATGGCGATGAGGTAATAGCGCACATCGAATTTCATGCGCGCATCTTCGAACGCCTCGAAGCCGCACTCATAAGGCGACAGCTTCTCGCCGTCCGGCCGATAGGGAGCGAGAACACGCCCGAGAATCACGGGAACCAGACCGAATCCCAGACCAACGAGGATGAACATCAGGACAGGAAAGTAGTTTTCCAGCATCGAAACACCCCGTTTTGGATATTAGATTTGCGCTGACTTCACTGTTGCACGGCATGAAAACGCCCGCATTAGCGGGCGATCTTCAAAACCTGGTGCCGACGGTGAGACTCGAACTCACACGGCTTTCGCCACCACCCCCTCAAGATGGCGTGTCTACCAATTTCACCACGTCGGCCACGTTGTTACAGCCAAAAAATTATACGACTTTTTCCGCAGTGCGCAAACCCAAAATGAACTTATTTTGGAATCGCCTTCGCCTTCGAATCCTCCGCGCCGCCGTCAGCCGGACTCGCGTCCGTCGCGGGCGCGGACAAGGCCGAAGCGCCCTCCATCACGCTCGAAGGCTGGCTCGGTTTGTTGCTCGCCAGGTAGCTGAGACTCAGACTGGTTATGAAAAAGACCGTGGCAAGGACGCCTGTCGTGCGACTGAGAAAATTCGCCGAACCGGATGATCCGAACACGCTGCCGGAAGCACCACCACCGAATGCCGCTCCGGCATCCGCCCCCTTGCCGTGCTGCATCAACACCAGTCCGATGATGAACAGGCCAACCAGCACGTGAATCGTCAGAACGATTGAAAAAATATAATTACTCATCGAGAACCTTTGAAATCACCCATATTGCCGTCCTGTGCAGCCTTGGCAGCAGCTTCACAGATCTCAAGAAATTGCTGGGCAACAAGCGACGCGCCGCCAATCAGCCCGCCGTCCGAATCAGGCAGACTGAACAATGCAGCGGCACTGTCTGCCTTCACGCTTCCCCCATACAGGATCCGGATCGCGCGAGAATTTCCCACGTGACCGGACAACCAGCGTCGTACGAACGAAAGGATCTCCTGGACCTGCTCCGGGGAAGCCGCCCGTCCGGTCCCGATCGCCCACACCGGCTCGTACGCGATCACAAGCCGTGCCAGCGACGCGCCGTCGAGCAGCTGGACCAATGCTTCGAGCTGGCGCAACAGGACGTCTTCTGCCTGGCCTGCGTCCCGCTCGGCAAGCGACTCGCCGACGCATACGATAGGCACGAGACCTGCCGCCAGCGCGGCACGTGCCTTTCGCGCAACCAGCTGGTCATCCTCCCGGAACACCGTACGCCGCTCCGAATGGCCGACGATGACGAAGCGGCAATCGAAGTCCGAAAGCATCCGCCCGCTGACTTCGCCCGTATACGCTCCGGCATCGAATTCACTCAGATTCTGGGCGCCGAGCATTATCGCACTCCCCGACAACGCTCGCTGACCCTGCGCCAGATAAGGAAACGGAACACACAGGGCAGTATCGATGCTGGAGGGACTACGGTCGACAAGCTGTTCGAAGAGCGCCTGATTGCTTACCAGATCGCCGTTCATCTTCCAGTTGCCGACGACAAGCTTGCGTTCCATGCACTCGAATCCGTCAAATCGAGCCATTCTATCGTGCCCGGCCCTACGGGGTAAAGGCGATGCCCTCGACCACCCGCGCGGCCGGGCCAAGCGGGGGACCGCAGAAAAGCTGGTGTGCGGCCTGATACCTAGCCGAAGCGTCCTGTGATGTAGTCCTCGGTTTCCCGTCGAACAGGATTCACGAACAGTTGGCGGGTCTGGCCGAACTCGATCAGTTCCCCGAGATACATGTAGGCGGTGAAGTCCGACACCCGCGCCGCCTGTTGCATGTTGTGCGTGACGATCAGAATCGTGACCTTCTGCCGCAGCTGGTCGATAAGTTCTTCGATGCTGGCGGTGGCGATGGGGTCGAGCGCCGAGGTCGGTTCGTCGAACAGCAGCACTTCGGGGTCTGTCGCGAGGCAACGCGCGATGCACAGTCGCTGTTGCTGCCCGCCGGACAGGGCAAACGCAGGTTCGTTCAGGCGATGTGCGACTTCCGCCCACAGAGCCGCGCCCTTGAGGGCCTCCTCGACGCGATCGTCGAGGACGGAACGACTTTTTTCCCCTCGGATACGCAGTCCGTACGCGACATTCTCGTAGATCGATTTCGGGAACGGGTTTGGTTTCTGGAACACCATGCCGATTCGCATCCGGACCTCGATGGGATCGACGGCGGGGTCGAGCAGATTGGTGTTGTCGGGCAGCAACCGGATCGCGCCCTCGTACCGGTTGCCCGGAGAGAGATCGTGCATCCGGTTGCAGGCCCGCAGCAGCGTGGACTTGCCACATCCGGACGGCCCGATCAGCGCAGTAACGTGCTTCTCGTAGACCGGCAGAGTGATGGATTTAAGTGCCTGGAACTGGCCGTAATAAAAACTGAAGTTTTCCGCTGCCGCCTTGAGTGGCGGTGTGTCGGGCAAAGAGCGGGCATCGCGTGTGCGCGTGTTCGATGCGCCAGCGACACTCCCGATGGTCGGTCTTGCCGCCTGCCCGCCGGGTCGATCAATTGAACGCATTACGATATTGCCTACCATTTGATGTCCTTGCGCAGATGATAACGAATCCAGATGGAAATCGCGTTCATGGCCAGGGTCATGAGAACCAGCACGAAACCGGCGGCGGCGGCGTTCTGCTGGAAAGCCTCCTCCGGACGGGAAGTCCAGTTGAACATCTGGATCGGCATGACGGTGAACCCCGATTTCAGCCACTCGAAGTTCACCCAGGGAAACTCCGGCCCGATCGGCGACTCCGGCAGGAAGGCGATGAAGGTCAGCGCGCCGATCGTGATGACCGGCGCCGTTTCACCGATCGCCCGCGACATGCCGATGATGACACCGGTAAGGATGCCAGGCATCGAATAGGGCACGATATGATCACGCGTGACCTGCCAACGCGTGGCCCCCAGCGCATAGGCCCCTTCGCGGATGTGCTGCGGAATCGAGCGGATCGCCTCCCGCGTGGCAACGATGACGACGGGAAGGATCAGCAGGCCCAGCGTCAGGCCCGCCGACAGGATGCTCTGGCCGAAGCCGAAGGCGTAGACGAAGACCCCGAGCGCGAGCAGTCCGTAGACGATCGAAGGTACCCCGGCGAGATTGGTCACGTTGATTTCTATGAGATCGGTGACGAAACTCCTCGTCGCATATTCCTCGAGGTACACCCCTGCAGCGACACCCAGCGGGACGGCCGACACCGCAGTCACCAGCATCACGAGCACCGAGCCCACCCAGGCGGAGAGGATCCCTGCCTGACCGGCACGTCGTGACGGGAAAGAGGTGAAGAAGTCCGGGGTCAATCGCTCCCATCCCGCAAAGGCCATCTGCAGGAACAATGCGAGAAAGGTCAGCACGCCGATCAGCAACGCCACGAAACCGAAGATCGCAAAAATCAGGTCCCGTCGCTTGTTGCGCCGGATGATGCGCTGAATACCGGAGAGATCCGCGGGAATCATGCTCATCCTCTCAATAGGCTTCACGATAGCGGCGGCGGACAAAGTGACCGGCGACATTGAGGAGCAGCGTCATCACCATGAGGCTCAGTCCTGCGGCGAAAATCGATTGGTAACCGATCGAGCCGTGAGGCAGGTCGCCGAGCGCGACCTGCACGATGTATGCCGAAATCGTTTGTGCCGGCTCCATCGGATTCATCGTGAAGTTCGGCTGCATGCCGGCAGCGACCGCAACGATCATCGTCTCGCCCACGGCGCGCGAAATCCCGAGAATGTACGCCGACAAAATGCCCGAAAGCGCCGCAGGTATCACGACCCGGACGGCGGTCTGGAATTTCGTGCCGCCCATCGCGTAGGAACCCTCGCGCATGCTCATCGGCACCGCTCGCATGGCGTCCTCCGCGAGCGAACTGACGTAGGGAATGATCGCGATCCCCATTACGATGCCGGCTCCGAGCATGTTGAACCCGGGCAAGCCCGGGATCAACAGCTGCAACAGCGGTATGACGACGATCAGCGCGAAGTAGCCGTAGACGATCGACGGGATGCCGCCGAGGAGTTCGAGAAACGGTTTCACGGCTTCCCGCACGGCGGGCCTTGCAAATTCCGAGAGGTAGATCGCGATCGTCGTCCCGAGCGGGATCGCGACCACGAGCGCGACCAGCGAAGTCGTAAGCGTGCCGGCAAGCAGCGGCAGGATGCCGTAATGCGCGTCGGCGAAAAGCGGCGTCCACATCGTGTCGGTCAGGAAGGACCAGATCGGCACGACCGTGAAGAAGTGGTAGGACTCGCTGACCAGCACCCACACGATGCCCACCGTCGTCAGCACCGAGACACCCGCTGCGCCGAAAAGCAGAGCCTCGATGACGCGTTCCTTCGTGTGGCGCAGCGCCTTCCTGGCCAGCCGGTCGCTGACCCTCAGCGGCTCGAAGGATGCGCCTTCGAGCGATTCCATGCTGTTTGCGTCTTGCATTCTTGGCCCGTTGACAGGGTAAAGGGTGCGCGGGCGCCGCCCGCGCACCCGGACGTCAGAGCTTTGCTTCGCGGCTCAGAAGCGACTCGATGGTGACGCCGACTTCCGCTTCACCGCCAAAAACGGTGCCGACCTTCTTCTTGTTCACATTCTCCATCGCGGTTTCATACGCCTTCGGTGGCAGCGGAACATATTTCACTTCGGTCGCAAGATCCGAAGCGTTCTTCATGTAGTAAGCCACGAAATCGCGCACTTCAGGCTTCTCCAGCGACTTTTCGCTGACATAAATGAAGATCGGGCGCGACAGCGGATTGTAGGCGCCGCTGATCACCGAGTCGGGACCGGGCGAAACCGCCTTGCCTTCCTTGTTCACGATCGGCACGGCCTTCAACTTGCCCTGGTTTTCCGCGTAGTAGGCATAACCGAAGTAGCCGATTGCGTTCTGGTCGCGTGAAACGCCCTGAACGAGGACGTTGTCGTCTTCCGAGGCGGTGAAATCACCGCGCGAAGCTTTCGCCTTGCCCACGACCGCTTCGGTGAAATAATCGAAAGTGCCGGAATCCGAGCCCGCGCCGAAAAGCTTCAGCGGGACATCCGGGAACGACGAGTCGATCTGCTTCCAGCTGGTGACCTTGCCCTGTGCGTCAGGCTCCCACATTTTCTTGAGTTGCTCGACGGTCAGCTGTTTGACGAAGGTGTTCTTCGGGTTGACGATGACCGTCAAGGCGTCGAAGGCAACCGGCAGTTCGTAATACCTGATGCCGGCGCTCGCGCATGCTTCCATCTCCTTTTTCAGGATCGGACGCGACGCGCCCGAAACATCGATCTCGCCGCGGCAGAATTTCTTGAAACCGCCGCCGGTGCCCGAGATGCCGACCGTGACCTTCACCGAGCCTTTCCTGGCTTTCTGAATATCTTCGGCTACGGCCTCCGTGATCGGGAACACGGTGCTGGAGCCATCCACCTTCACGATGGACTGGGCGTGCACAGCGTGCGAACCGAACAGGACGAGAGCGGTCGCCAAGGCGACCTGCTTGAAACCCGACATACGGAATCTCCTGGTAAATGAACGATGCCCGGTGCCGCTGCGATGTTGCCGCGGCTTGAGGCGCCTCGAATCATCCTCGCCAAATGTGTCAGAAATTTGACAGTGGCGAGCACCGAGCCGCCGCATCGATCGCGAAGCCGATATCCTTCACAAAAAAAGATTCGGCTCGATGCTGCTCGGGCGGCCGAAGTGTACGGACGCAATATTTCAGGAGTGTTACAGGCGAAGCTGGGCGCTGCGCTGCCTCAACCGAAACCGCAGAATTGGCTACGACGAGGCGGTCGAAGCCCTCGTTGCCGAAGGCCCGAAAGCTCGCGGCCCTTCGTCAGACGCTGGCGTGCCGAACGCAGTCGGCGATATGTCGCGCCAGTCTCTCGACTTGGGAACCGTCCTTTCCTTCCACCATGACCCGGAGCAACGGCTCGGTTCCTGAAGGGCGCAGCAGCACCCGGCCCTGCTCGCCGAGTTCCAGTTCGGCGTCGCTGCGCGCTTGGTCGATGCGCTCGTCGGACCGCCAGTCGAATCCTGCGGCCAGAGGCACGTTGATGAGTTTCTGCGGATAGAAGACGAGGTCCGCACACGCGGTAGCCAGCGTGCACTGGCCCTTGATCAGCGCCGCGATAACCTGGAGCGCGGAGACGATGCCGTCGCCCGTGGTATGACGATCGAGGCAGATGATATGGCCGGAGTTTTCCCCGCCGAGCCTCCAGCCCCGTTCATGCATGGTTTCCAGCACGTAGCGGTCACCGACCTTGGCTCGCGCGAAGGCAAGGCCGAGGCGGCCGATCGCGCGCTCGAGGCCGAGATTGCTCATCAGCGTGCCGACGACGCCTTCCAGGCGCCCTTCGGCCTGCCGCGACGCTGCAATCACGTACAGCAGCTTGTCACCATCGTAAAGCTCGCCGTCTCCATCGACCATGACGACGCGATCGCCGTCGCCGTCGAGGGCGATGCCGAAGTCCGCCTTGTTCGCCAGTACTGCCGAACGCAGCGTCTGCGGATGCGTGGCGCCGACCTGGTCGTTGATGTTCAATCCGTTGGGTTCGACTCCCAGCGGGATCACTTCCGCGCCCAGTTCGTGAAACACGCTCGGTCCGATGTGATAGGCCGCGCCGTGAGCGCAGTCGAGGACGATCCGGTAACCACGCAGGTCGAACTCGTTCGGAAACGCGCTCTTGCAGAACTCGACGTAACGTCCCGCCGCATCGACGATCCGTCGCGCCTTGCCCAGGCGCGATGCCTCGGCGCAGACCATCGGCTGATCGACCCGGAACTCGATTTCTTCCTCGAGCGCATCCGGCAACTTGGTGCCGTTCGCCGAAAAGAACTTGATGCCGTTATCGTCGTAAGGGTTGTGCGAGGCGGAGATGACGACTCCGGCCTGGAGACGGAGCGCACGGGTGAGATAGGCCACCGCTGGCGTCGGCACCGGACCGGCAAGCATCACATCGACGCCCGCCGCTGCAAATCCGGCTTCGAGAGCGGCCTCGAGCATGTAGCCGGAAATGCGGGTGTCCTTGCCGATGAGAATCGCGGGCCGCTCTCCGGGAGGCAACTGCTCCCGCCCCACCAGCGTCACCCCGGCTGCATAGCCGAGACGCATGACGAATTCGGGCGTGATCGTCGAATCGCCGACCCGCCCCCGTACGCCGTCGGTGCCGAAATACTTTCTCCCCATTTTTCCCCCGCGACATTCGTCGAAAAACGAATTATCGCATCAACGACGGGGAGACTTCGTGCACTCCTGCCTATGCCGGGACGCCGGTTACCGCCTGCCACACTTTCAATGCATCGCGCGTCGCGGCGACGTCATGGACTCGCACGATCCGAGCACCGCGCTCGACAGCGATCAGCGCCGCGGCGACGCTGCCATGCACTCGCTCGCCGACCGCTCGTCCCGTGATCGCCCCGATCATGGACTTTCGCGACACTCCGACCAGCACCGGATAGTCTTGCCCGACGAAGCGGTCGAGGGCGCGGAACAGCGCGAGGTTGTGCTCGAGGGTCTTGCCGAATCCGAACCCGGGGTCGAGGAGGATCCGGTCTCTGTCCACGCCTTTGTCCGCGAGAGCCCGAACACAGTCGTTCAGGAACTCGAGCACTTCCGCGACTACATCATCGTAGCGGGGATCGGACTGCATGCCGCGGGGCTCGCCCTGCATGTGCATCACGCACAGTGCCGCTTCGCTGTCCCGCACGGCGTCGATCGCACCCGGCGCCCGGAACGCGTTGATATCGTTGATCAGGCTCGCCCCGGCCCGCAGGGATTCCCGCATCACGGTCGGCTTGAACGTGTCGACCGAAACCGGCACGGACCAATCAGCCAGACGTTCGACCAGCGGGATGACGCGGTCGAGTTCCTCCTGCTCGGAGACAGGCTCCGACCCGGGGCGCGTCGACTCGCCCCCTATGTCGAGCAGATCCGCTCCCGCATCGACTGCCGCCTGCGCCCTTCGCGTCGCTGTGTCCAGATCCCGACCGAGGCCGTCGCCAGAAAACGAGTCCGGCGTGACATTGACGATCGCCATGATGTGTGGGCGGTCGAGTTCCAGGCGGAATCGACCGCATCTCAAAACCTGCATATCAGTCCTCAAATGAACTCGGGCCGGCTAAATGCCGGCCCGAGGGAAGGTCGAACTTCTTGTCGGCCGAGAATTTACGCTGCCGGGGCCGGCGCCGTGGGCTCGGCTCCCGGAGCGTCGTCCTTCGGGCGACTCTGCGCCGGAGTGATCGGCTTGGGTGCCCGCGGAGCACGTCCCGCCATGATGTCGTTCAGTTGTTCCGCATCCAGAGTTTCCCATTCGAGCAGCGCACGCGTCATCGCCTCGATCTTGTCGCGGTTGTCTTCGATCAGGCGCCGCGCCAGTGCGTACTGCTGATCGATGATGCGGCGTATCTCGGCATCCACTTTCTGCATCGTGGCTTCGGACACGTTCCGGTGGGTCGTCACCTGCCGGCCGAGAAAGATCTCTCCCTCTTCTTCGCCATACACCATCGGCCCGAGATTGTCCGACATGCCCCACTGCGTCACCATCCGGCGAGCGAGGTCAGTGGCCCGCTGAAAGTCGTTCGAAGCGCCGGTAGTCATCTGGTCCATGAAGATCTCTTCGCAGATCCGGCCACCGAACAGCACGGCGATCGTCTGGAGCAGCCGTTCGCGGTCCTGGCTGTAACGATCCTGCTCCGGCAGCTGCATCGTCACCCCCAGTGCACGACCTCGCGGGATGATCGTGACCTTGTGCACCGGGTCGGTCTTGTCGAGCAACTTCGCGACCAACGCATGACCGGATTCGTGGTACGCCGTGTTACGGCGTTCCTCTTCCGGCATCACCATCGAACGACGTTCGGACCCCATCATGATCTTGTCCTTGGCGCGCTCGAAGTCTTCCATATCCACGAGTCGCTTGCCGCCCCGCGCCGCGAACAATGCCGCTTCGTTGACGAGGTTCGCCAGGTCGGCGCCGGAAAATCCGGGCGTGCCGCGCGCAAGGACGACAGGTTCGACGTCCGGTGCAATGGGCACCTTGCGCATATGGACTTTCAGGATCTGCTCCCGGCCCCGGATATCGGGCAGCGGGACGACAACCTGCCGGTCGAACCGTCCCGGGCGCAGCAGCGCCGGATCGAGCACGTCAGGGCGGTTCGTCGCGGCGATCACGATGACTCCCGTTTGCCCTTCGAAGCCGTCCATCTCGACGAGCAACTGGTTGAGAGTCTGTTCGCGCTCGTCGTTGCCGCCCCCCATGCCTGCGCCACGCTGACGTCCGACAGCATCGATCTCGTCGATGAAGATGATGCATGGCGCGTGTTTCTTCGCCTGCTCGAACATGTCACGTACGCGCGCCGCGCCGACACCGACGAACATCTCGACGAAATCGGAGCCGGAAATCGAGAAGAACGGCACTTTCGCCTCGCCGGCAATCGCCTTCGCGAGCAAAGTCTTGCCGGTACCCGGCGAACCGACCATCAGCACGCCTTTCGGAATGTGCCCGCCAAGTTTCTGGAACTTGGACGGGTCACGCAGGAAATCGACGAGTTCGGACACTTCCTCCTTTGCTTCGTCGCAGCCTGCGACATCCGCAAAAGAGAGCGAATTGGCGCTCTCATCGAGCATTCTGGCTTTCGACTTGCCGAACGAAAACGCGCCGCCCCGTCCGCCTCCCTGCATCTGCCGCATGAAGAACACCCAGACGCCGATCAGCAGCAACATCGGGAACCAGGAAACGAAGATGCTCATCAGGAACGACTGCTCTTCTTCGGGCTTCGACGCGTTCACGGCCACGCCGGCGCGGATCAGGTCCGACACCATCCAGATATCCTGCACACCAGGCGTATACACAGTGATCTGCCGGCCTTCCTGCGTCGTCGCACGCACCAGACGGCCGTCGATAGTCGCTTTCGCGATGCGCCCGGCCCTGGCTTCCTCCAGAAACTGGGAGTACTCCATCGTACTGGCCGAAACCTGCCGCGTATTGAACTGGTTGAATACCGTCATCAGCACGACGCCGATAACCATCCAGATCGCGAGATTCTTGAAGAGATTATTCAACTTCTTTCCTTGAGAGCCCAACGGGGGCAGCGACAGATGGACTCATTCTAGTGGCGAACGTTCCGCGGCGTAAACCAATAGGCCCGATGGGCTGTTTCAATCACCTGATCGGCACGCCATAACGATTCCGATATGGGGTCGCCGGCCTGAATTGCAATATGACCGTGAAAAGGTTTGCCGCGTCCGGCAGCATAAATGGAAGACTCGGTGCCCGACTGTGGAGTTCCACAGTTTTGGCGCTGTAACGAGGAGCCTAGCTGCCGCGGTAGCCGACACCCACCAGATACACTTCCGCACTGCGGTCGCGCGATGCCTTCGGTTTTCGCACGTGCAGCGCGTGGAAATGCTTCGCGGCCTCGTTTCGATACTCCATGAAACCCTGTCCCTGAAACACTTTCACAACGAAACCTCCCCCGGGCTTGAGGTGGTGCCCCGCGAACTCAAGCGCCAGTTCCCCGAGGTAGATCGAGCGGGCCTGGTCGGTTGTATCGATGCCGGACATGTTCGGCGCCATGTCCGACAGCACGACGTCGACGGGGAGCCCGCCGAGCCTCGACTCGAGTTCGGCAAGCACCGGCTCTTCCTGAAAGTCGCCCTGGATGAACTCGACGCCCCCTAGCGGGTCCAGCGGCAGCAGGTCCAGTGCGAAGACCCGCCCCTCGCGCCCCACTCGCCGCAGTGCGACCTGGCTCCAGGATCCCGGGGCAGCGCCCAGATCGACGACGACCATTCCGCTTCGCATCAGGCGATCGCGGTCATCGAGCTCGATGAGCTTGAATGCTGCCCGTGACCGGTAACCTTCGCTTTTTGCGCGCTGGACGTACGGGTCGTTGACATGCTCCTGCATCCACGCCTTGCTGGTCTTGGTTCGCTTCATCGGAGTAGAATCCATGCCCCTGAAAGATTTGAGAAAAGTATGAGCGAGCTCACCCCCGCCCGGCGGCGCGAACTGCGTGCCGGCGCCCACCATCTGAACCCCGTCGTCAGCATTGCCGGAAACGGCCTGACGCCAGCCGTGCTGGGCGAAATCGACCGTTCCCTGCAGGCGCACGAGCTTATCAAGATCAAGGTCCACGGCGCCGAACGCGCTGCACGCGACGCACTGATGAAAGCGGTCTGCGACGCCCTCGGTGCCTCCCCTATCCAGCACATCGGCACCATTCTCGTCATTTGGCGCGAACGGCGGGAAGAAGCCGAAAAATCCGTCCAGGGGAAGACCGCGATATCCAGCGCGAACACGGGCGTCGCGAGAGCGAAATCGGCACGGGCCTTCGCAGCCGCTGCACGTCGCACCGCGCTGATCAAGGCCGCCTCGGACAAGAAGCGCCTCGCGGCCAAGCGCAGCCGGACCTATACGCGCAAAACCGAGTCCGCCGGCCGCAAATAATCCGCCTGACGGGACACCCCGTCAGCGGCCGAGCAATTTGCGGACACTGAGCACCAGCGGCAACGCGAGCACGCTCTGGATGAGATAGAGCACGCTCGAAACGCCATGCCACGTGGCGAAGCGGTCCCGCATCACGGTGTCCATCACCTCGCGCGGCCAGGCATCCGCTTTCATCTGCGCCATCAGCGGCTGGATGCCGAACCGGCTCGCGAGCGTCGCCAGCAGCATCGCCACAACCAGCCAGAACAGTCCGCTCCGGAACGCTCGCCACCGCCAGCGTGCGAGCATGAAACCCAGCACGTAGACGGCACAACCGACCCCGATCCACCCCACCAGCGCAAACAGGCGGCCGGCGATGTTGCCGGCGAGCGCACGATCGGAAAGCATGCCGAACAGGGTGGGCGCGACGATGTACCCGATCGACCACAGTGCTCCGGCCCAAAGCGTGATCAACACGACCAGCAGATGCTCGGAAAGACGGCTCACGATGTTTCCCGGCTGATGCCCGAACGAGGCTCCCGGTGCGAAACGGGCTCTCCGTTCACACGTAGCGGACGTCGATGATCTCGTACTCCCTCACCCCGCCCGGGGCGTGGACTTCGGCGATGTCCCCTGCAAACTTGCCGATCAAGGCACGCGCGATGGGCGAGCTGATCGAAATCTTGTTTTCCTTCAGGTCCGCCTCGTCATCGCCAACGATCTGGTACATCACCGTCTGTCCGGTATCCATATCCTCCAGCTCGACGGTAGCGCCGAACACGCATCGCCCGTCGGCGTCGAGCAATTTCGGATCGATGATCTGCGCACTCGAAATCTTGCCTTCGATCTCCTTGATCCTGCCCTCGACGAATCCCTGGCGCTCCTTGGCGGCGTCGTACTCGGCGTTTTCCGACAGATCGCCATGGGAACGCGCTTCTGCGATCGCGGCGATCACGCTGGGGCGCTCGACGGTTTTCAGCCGATGCAGTTCATTGCGAAGTTTTTCCGCACCCGCGACGGTAAGAGGAGTCTTGATCATGATTTTTGGGTCAGTTCGGCATGCAGGGACTGCAATCCGTACACCTGCAGCTCCTCGAGATGGCGCATCCCCATGCATGCGGCGCGTGCCCCTTCGATGGTGGTGAATACCGTGAGTTTCGCCGCGAGAGCGCTGGTGCGGATCGAGCGCGAATCGATGATCGCCTGGCGCTTTTCCTCCACCGTGTTGATCACGAGGCTGATTTCATTGTTCTTGATCATGTCCACAATATGCGGACGGCCTTCGTTGACCTTGTTGACCAGCGTGACGGGTAGCCCGGCGGCCTCGATCGCCGAGCCCGTGCCGCGGGTGGCGGCCAGTCCGAAGCCGAGCTCATGAAGCTCGCGCGCCACTTCGACCGCGACGCCACGGTCGGTCGGCTTGACGCTGATGAAGGCCGTGCCGGACTGCGGCAGGCGTACGCCGGCAGCGAGCTGCGATTTGACGAAAGCTTCGGCGAAGCTGCGTCCCACGCCCATCACTTCGCCGGTGGACTTCATTTCCGGCCCCAGAATCGTATCCACGCCCGGGAACTTGACGAACGGGAAGACGGCTTCCTTGACCGCGTAGTAAGGCGGCACGATCTCGGTCGTCACGCCCTGGCTGGCCAGGCTTTGTCCGGCCATGCAGCGCGCGGCAATCTTCGCCAGTTGCAGGCCGCACGCCTTCGACACGAACGGCACCGTGCGCGACGCACGCGGATTGACTTCGAGCACGTAGACGGTCGCCTCGTCGCCGTCGCCCTGGATCGCGAACTGCACGTTCATCAGGCCGCACACGTTCAGCGCCCGCGCCATCGCTTCGGTCTGGCGACGTAGCTCGTCCTGGAGCTTTGCCGAGAGCGTGTAAGGCGGCAGCGAGCACGCCGAGTCGCCCGAATGGACGCCGGCCTGCTCGATGTGCTCCATGATGCCGCCGATGATGACCTGCCTGCCGTCGGACAGCGCATCGACATCGACTTCAGTGGCGTCGTTGAGGAAGCGGTCGAGCAGCACCGGCGATTCATTCGAGACTTTCACCGCCTCGCGCATGTATCGCTCGAGATCCTTCTGCTCGTGCACGATCTCCATCGCGCGCCCGCCCAGCACGTAGCTCGGACGCACGACCAGCGGATAGCCGATCTCCGCCGCGAGCCGCACCGCGGCTTCCGGCGTCCGGGCAGTGCGGTTGGGCGGCTGCTTGAGGCCGAGATCGTTCAGCAGCTTCTGGAAGCGCTCGCGGTCCTCGGCAGCGTCGATCATGTCCGGGCTGGTGCCGATGATCGGCACGCCGTTGTCTTCGAGCGCCTGCGCCCTCTTGAGTGGCGTCTGGCCGCCGAACTGGACGATGACGCCGACCGGCTTCTCGACATGCACGATTTCGAGGATGTCTTCGAGCGTGATCGGCTCGAAATACAGGCGATCGGACGTATCGTAGTCGGTCGACACTGTTTCCGGATTGCAGTTGACCATGATCGTCTCATAGCCGTCCTCACGCAGCGCGAGTGCGGCATGGACGCAGCAGTAGTCGAACTCGATCCCCTGCCCAATGCGGTTCGGTCCGCCGCCGAGCACCATGATCTTCTTCTTGTCGGTCGGGCGTGCCTCGCACTCGTCCTCGTACGAGGAGTACATGTAGGCGGTCGAGGTCGCGAACTCGGCGGCGCAGGTATCGACGCGCTTGAACACCGGCCGCACGCCGTTCGCGTGGCGGTGCAGGCGCACCGCGGTCTCGTCGACTCCGAGCAGCTTCGCGAGGCGCCGGTCGGAAAAACCCTTGCGCTTCAGCTCGCGCAGCTCGGCAGCCAGGAGCGCCTTCAGCGAGCGGCCCGTGAGCGCCTTCTCGGTCAGCACGATGTCTTCGATCTGCGCGAGGAACCACGGATCGATCTTCGTCAGGTTGAACAGCTGCTCCTGCGTGTAACCTTCGCGAAACGCCTGGCCGACGTACCAGATGCGCTGCGCGCCCGGGTTCGCGAGTTCATGCTCGAGGTCCTCGCGATCCGCTTCGACCTCGTCGAGACCGTAGGCGCCGACCTCGAGGCCGCGCAGCGCTTTCTGGAACGATTCCTGGAACGTGCGGCCCATCGCCATGACTTCGCCGACCGACTTCATCTGGGTGGTCAGGCGGTCGTTGGCCATCGGGAACTTCTCGAATGCGAAGCGCGGGATTTTCGTGACGACGTAGTCGATCGACGGCTCGAACGAAGCCGGCGTGGCACCGCCGGTGATGTCGTTCTTGAGCTCGTCGAGCGTGTAGCCGACGGCAAGCTTCGCCGCCACCTTCGCGATCGGGAAACCGGTCGCTTTCGAGGCCAGCGCCGACGAACGCGACACGCGCGGATTCATCTCGATGACGATCATGCGACCGTCCTTCGGGTTGATCGCGAACTGCACGTTCGAGCCGCCCGTATCGACGCCGATTTCGCGCAGCACCGCGATCGAGGCGTTACGCAGGATCTGGTATTCCTTGTCGGTCAGCGTCTGCGAGGGCGCGACGGTGATCGAGTCGCCGGTATGCACGCCCATCGGGTCGAGGTTCTCGATCGAGCACACGATGATGCAGTTGTCCGCACGGTCGCGGACGACTTCCATCTCGTATTCCTTCCAGCCGATCAGCGATTCCTCGATCAGCAGCTCGCTCGTCGGGCTCGCCTCGAGACCGCGCTTGCAGATCTCGTCGAACTCTTCCATGTTGTAGGCGATGCCGCCGCCGGTCCCGCCGAGCGTGAAGCTCGGTCGGATGATCACCGGAAAGCCGATGCCACCTTGCACCTGCAGCGCCTCTTCCATGCTGTGCGCGATCGCCGAGCGGGCCGAACCGAGCCCGATCTTCGTCATCGCGTCCTTGAACTTCAGGCGGTCCTCGGCCTTGTCGATGGCGTCGCGCGACGCACCGATCAGTTCGACGCCGTATTTCTCGAGGACGCCGTTGCGGGCGAGGTCGAGGGCACAGTTCAGCGCCGTCTGCCCGCCCATCGTCGGCAGCAGCGCGTCCGGCCGTTCCTTCTCGATGATGCTCTCGACCACCTGCCAGGTGATCGGCTCGATGTACGTGACGTCAGCCGTTTCCGGGTCGGTCATGATCGTCGCCGGATTCGAATTGACGAGGATGACCTTGTAGCCTTCCTCGCGCAGCGCCTTGCACGCCTGCGCCCCGGAATAGTCGAACTCGCACGCCTGGCCGATGATGATCGGACCGGCGCCGATGATGAGTATGCTTTGAATGTCTGTACGCTTAGGCATTGCCTAACCTCGGTCTTGCGTTGATGAGCGGCAACTCGGGCTGCCGCTGGCGAATTACTTGGCGCGCGTCTCGAGCATCCTGATGAAACGGTCGAACAGGTATGACACGTCGTGCGGCCCCGGACTCGCTTCGGGATGTCCCTGAAAGCAGAACGCCGGCACGTCGTTCCAGGCGAGCCCCTGCAGGCTGCCGTCGAACAGCGACACATGCGTCGTGCGCACATTCCCCGGGAGCGTATCGGGATCGACCGCGAAGCCGTGGTTCTGGCTGGTGATCAGGACCTGCCCGGATTCGAGATCCTTGACCGGATGGTTCGCGCCATGGTGGCCGAACTTCATCTTGACCGTCCTGGCGCCGGCCGCGAGCGCCATCAGCTGCTGGCCCAGGCAGATGCCGAAGGTCGGGATGCCGCGCTCGAGGAAACTGCGCACTGCCGCGATCGCATAATCGCAGGCGCCCGGATCCCCCGGACCGTTCGACAGAAAAACGCCATCGGCATCGAGCGCGAAGACTTCCGCAGCCGGCGTCTGCGCAGGGACAACGGTGAGCCTGCAGCCCCGGCTCGCGAGCATCCGCAGAATGTTGCGCTTGACGCCGTAATCGTACGCGACGACGTGGTAGCGCCCGTCTCCCCGCTCGCCGTAGCCGCTGCCGAGCGCCCACTCGCCCTCGGTCCATTGATACGGACTTTCGACACAGACGACCTTGGCCAGGTCCATGCCCGCAAGACCGGGGAACGCACGAGCCGCGGCGATCGCCGCATCGGGATTCAAGGTGGCACCGTCGGCCGCAGTGACGATGCAGCCGCCTTGCGCGCCTTTTTCGCGCAGCACACGCGTCAGCTTGCGGGTGTCGATCCCCGCAATCGCGACGATGTTCTCGGCCTTGAGATAGGCATCGAGAGTCTGGTCCATGCGGAAGTTCGACGGCAGTATCGGCAGGTCGCGGATCACCAGACCTGCGGCATGAACACGCCCTGCTTCGACGTCTTCCCGATTGATGCCGGTGTTGCCGATATGCGGATAAGTCAGCGTTACGATCTGGCGGCAGTAGCTCGGGTCGGTGAGGATTTCCTGATAACCGGACATCGAGGTGTTGAACACCACCTCACCGACCGTGCTGCCGGCCGCACCGACTCCCTTGCCAAAAAATACCGTCCCGTCGGCAAGCGCTAGTAGGGCGGGCGGGGAAGCAGTCACGACAAACTCCTGAGTTCAGCCGAAAAGACACGGGAAAAGCTATCGAGCCACCCCGAATGTGAAAAAAACGGGACGAGCCGACCGGCCAATCCCGCTTTCAAGAAGCCGCTGATTATAGCGTTTGGCGCCTGTCGAGGCAATCGCACCCGTCGTCGCCGCGCCCGGATCAGCGCAGGCCGAGCACGTCCTGCATGTCGAACAGGCCACTCGAACGCCCGGCAAGGAAACGCGCCGCGCGCAGCGAACCGGAAGCATACGGCATGCGGCTGCCGGACCTGTGAGTGATCTCGATACGCTCGCCGATACCGGCGAACAGAACCGTGTGATCCCCGACCACGTCGCCGCCGCGGATCGTGGAAAAGCCGATCGTCTCGGCCTTGCGTTCCCCGGTCACCCCTTCCCGCCCGTAGATCGCGCACGTTTCCAGATCGCGCCCCAGTTCGCATGCGACCACTTCGCCCATGCGCAGGGCGGTACCCGACGGGGCATCGACCTTGAAGCGGTGATGCGCCTCGATCACTTCGACGTCGTAGCCGTCGTCGAGAATGCGGGCCGCCACTTCGAGCAGCTTGAACACCGCGTTCACGCCCACCGCCATGTTCGGCGCGAACACGATCGGAATGGCTTGTGCCGCAGCGGCAATCGCCTCCTTCTCGGCCGTCGAGAAGCCGGTCGTGCCGATGACCATCGCCTTGCCGAGTTCGCGCGCGAGGGCAAGGTGCGCGAGGGTGCCTTCGGGACGCGTGAAATCGATGACGCAGTCGGCCGCTGCGATCGCGGCGCGCGGATCGTCTGTGATCAGAATCCCGGTCGCGCTTCCGGACAGTTCGCCGGCGTCGCGACCGATGAAGGTCGTGCCGGGACGGTCGAAGGCCGAAGCGAGCACCGCTCCCTCCTCCTTCAGCGTGGCTTCGATCAGCATCCGGCCCATCCGGCCGGATGCACCCGCTATGGCAATGCGCAATGGCAACATCAATGAATTCCTTTTGCTCGACATGATCGGGAGCCTCGCGCGATGCGCGATCGCTTCCAGGCCACCCGGCTCAATCCTCGGCGGCCGGCGCGATCTCGACGACGCGGCTGCGCTCGGCCTGCGGCGCCGCCGTCGCGGCCTGCGCATCGCCCGGTTCGATGTCCCCTTCGACGCGATCGAGCCGGTCACTGACGAAAAAAACGCTCAGCGTGCGCTGCTGCGGTTCGCCTCTGCCGGGCTGGAAGCGGTAGACGTAATCCCAGCGATCGGAATGGAACACGTCGACGATGAGCGGCGTGCCGAGCGCAAACCGCACCTGCTCGCGCGTCATGCCCTTTTTCAGCCTGGCCACCATTTCCTGATCGACGTAGTTGCCCTGCCGCACGTCGATACGGTAGGGATTGATCTGATCGGTGAGCGAGCTGATGGAACAACCGGCCGACAGGCCGAAGGCGGCGACGGCCGCCATGAGAGTCACGAAGCGCATGGATGGAGTTCTTGGTCGGTGGCGCCAGACGGCGTATCGTTCAGGCAAAGGCGAAAAAATATATCATATGCGGGCACGAGCCATGACTTATTGGCTCCGGGCCACCCAGCGGGGCGACCATGTCAGAAAATTCGGAAAACCTGAAAAACATCGGCCTCAAAGCCACTTATCCGCGCCTGAAGATCCTCGATCTGTTCCAGACATCCGATCTGCGCCACCTGACTGCCGAGGACGTCTACCGTCTCCTGATTGCCGAGGGAATGGATATCGGACTGGCGACTGTTTACCGCGTATTGACCCAGTTCGAGCAGGCGGGCCTGCTCGAACGGCACTATTTCGAGTCGGGCAAGGCGGTGTTCGAACTCAAGAAAGGCGGCCATCACGATCACCTCGTGTGCGTGCAGTGCGGCAAGGTGGAAGAGTTTTTCGACGCGGAAATCGAGCGGCGGCAAAACAGGATCGCTGAAGAGCGCGGTTTCATCGTCCGCGAACACGCGCTTTATCTTTATGCGGACTGCCTGAGAAAGGACTGTCCCAACCGCAAACTGGAAGAGGAAGACTGACCAGGAACATCACTCCCGGGGTCGTTTCTTCGGCCGCGGCAGACGGCCCTGCGATCAGCGTCCGGACGACTCCGTACCGAGCATTTCCGCCGCGTGACGGCGGGTCGTCTCGGTGATGTTCACGCCGCCGAGCATGCGGGCGATCTCCTCGACCCGCGCTTCCCTGTTCAGGACGCAAACCGTGCTCAGGACTTCCGACCCGCGTCGCGCCTTGGCGATGCTCCATTGCCAGTCGGCGCACGCCGCCACTTGCGGCAGATGCGTCACGCACAGCACCTGACGCTCCTGCCCCAGCCGGCGCAGCAACTGGCCGACGATCTCCGCGACCCGCCCGCCGATCCCGACATCGACCTCGTCGAATATCAGTGTCGGCGTCGCCGAGTCGCGGCTGGCGATGACCTGGACTGCGAGTCCGATGCGCGACAGCTCCCCCCCCGACGCAACTTTCGCGAGCGGGCGCAACGACTGGTTCGGGTTCGCGGCGACGCGGAATTCGACCGATTCCAGGCCATAGGCCATCGGCGAGACACAGGTTTCGAGCGCCACTTCGAACTTTCCGCCGGCCATCGCCAGCGTCTGCATCGCGTCGGTGATGCCGCGCGACAAAGCTTCGGCTGCCGGCACCCGTGCTGCGGAAAGCCGCCGTGCGGCTGCCTCGTATTCGCCGTGGAGGCGCTTTTCCTCTTCGCCAAGACGGACCGGATCCGCGCGCGAAACTAGGTCGTCGAGCTTTCGCGCCCAATCAGCGCGAAGATCCGGCAACTCGTCCGGCGCCACGCGGTGCTTGCGCGCCAGCGCCATGACGTCCTCGATGCGCCGCTCGATCTCGGCCAGGCGTTGAGGATCGAGGTCGAGCCGCTCGCGGTAGCGCCGCAGCGCGTGCAGCGCCTCGTCGGCCTGGATCGCTGCGCCGGCGACCAGTTCCCGGACATCGGCAAGATCGGAATCGATCTCGGCCATCCCCTCGACCCGGACGCTGACGTGGCGCAGCTGCGAAGCGAGCGCCAGATCGCCTTCGCCGAGGGTGCCGAGCACTTCGTCCGCTCCCTCGATCAGACCCGCCGCATGGGCAAGACGGGCATGTTCGACATTGATGCGGTCCCACTCCTCGGTGCTGAACCCGAGCTCGTCGAGTTCGCGTATTTGCCAGGCAAGGAGTTCACGCTCACGCTCGGACGCCGCCGAATCCTGGTCCGCAGCACGACGCAGTTCGATGAGGCGCTGCCAGGCGTGGAAGCGAGCGCTGACGTCGGCGGCGAGCGCCGCGGCCCCTGCGTGCATGTCGAGCAGCGCCCGCTGCGCGTCGGGCTTGAGCAACGCGTGATGGGCGTGTTGGCCATGAATGTCGGCAAGCCAGTCGCCCGCTTCGCGCAACTGCCCCTGCGTGACCGGCACGCCGTTGAGCCACGCCCGCGAGCGCCCGCCGGCCTCGACCACCCGTCTCAGGATCACCACTCCATCATCCGCCGTCAGGTCCTGCCCCGCCAGCCACTCGCCGAGCGGGCTCGACGGCGGCAGGTCGAACTCGGCTGCGATATCCGCCTTGCCGCATCCCGCGCGCACTGCGCCGGCGTCGGCACGTCCGCCCAGGGCCAGGCCGAGCGCATCGAGCAGGATCGACTTGCCCGCCCCGGTTTCCCCGGTCAGCGCGCCGAACCCCGCTTCGAACTCGAGCTCGAGGCGGTCGACGATCACGAAATCCCGAATGGCCAGGCGACGGAGCATGAGCGGGGCAGGGTCGGAAAACGATTGGTTAGTCAGGGACGACGCGGCGTCGCGCTCCAGTGGAGCTTCTCACGCAGCATGGCGAAATAGCTGTAGCCCTGCGGATGCAGCAGGCGGACGACATCGGGCGAACGGGTGACTCGCAGCCGGTCGCCGGCGCGGGCGTCGAAGCGGGCCTGGCCATCGAAATGTATCCGGGCATCATGCTGGGGCAACAGCACGATCTCGATATGGGAAGTATCCGGCAACGTGACCGGACGCGCGGTGAGTGCGTGAGGGCACAAGGGCACAAGGGCGATCCCCCCGACGTTCGGATGGAGGATCGGCCCGTTGGCCGACAATGCGTATGCCGTCGAACCCGTCGGGGTCGCCAGAATCATCCCGTCCGAGCGTTGCGTATAGACAAATTCCCCGTCGATCGACAGATCGAACTCGATCATCCGCCCCAGGTCGCCCTTGTTGATCACGACATCGTTGAGCGCGAGCGTCTGGAATACGCGGTGGCCCGCCCGCAGCACTTCGGCATCGAGCATCGCGCGCGACTCCTCGGTATAGCGTCCCTCGAGAATCTCGCCGAGTTTCGGCAACGCTTCGTCGCGCGAGATATCGGTGAGGAAACCGAGCCTGCCCTGGTTGATTCCGACCAGCGGCACGCCGTGCTGGGAAAGCCGGCGCGCCGTATTGAGCATCGTGCCGTCGCCCCCGAGCACGACGGCGAGATCCGCCTGCGCGCCGATCTCCTCGTAGCTCGCAACGGCAAACTGGCCGGCCATGCCAATGGAACTTGCGGTCCCCTGTTCGATCCACACGTCAAGTCCGCGCACTCGCAGGAATTCGGCGATGCGCAGCACCGCCTCCGCCACCTCGGGGCTCTGGTACTTGCCGATCAGTGCAACGACGCGGAAGTTCTTGCTCATGCGCGGATTAAACCACATCGCTTAATGCCTTGGCAGACGACAGCGTTCGCCCACAGGCTGTTAGAATCACCGCAATAGTGCGTAACGGATAATGAAGCTGCTAGACCCCCGCTCACAGATACTGCTGAAGACCCTGATCGAACGATACATCGTCGAAGGTCAGCCGGTCGGCTCGCGTGCACTTTCACGCTATTCCGGCCTCGAGCTGTCGCCGGCGACGGTGCGCAACGTGATGAGCGACCTAGAGGAGAAAGGCTTCATCACCAGCCCGCACACTTCGGCCGGGCGCATCCCGACCGCCTTGGGCTACCGTTTCTTCGTCGATTCGCTGCTGACCGTGCAGCCGCTCGAACAGGCGCGCGTGCGCGAACTCAAGGGCCAGTTGCAGCCCGATCAGCCGCAGCGCCTGATGAATTCCGCATCGCACCTGCTGTCCGAACTCACGCAGTTCGCCGGCGTGGTCGTTTCCCCGCGCCGCGATACCGTGAAGATCCGGCAGATCGAGTTCATCAGCCTGGCCGAAAACCGCATCCTGCTGATCATCGTGACCACTGCCGGGGACGTGCAGAACCGCATCCTGATCACGCGCCGCGCCTACTCCTCAGCCGAGCTCGCCGAGGCGGCCAGCTACCTCACCGAGCACTTCGTCGGCCTCGGATTCGACGACATCCGTGCCCGCATCCGCGACGAACTCAAGCAGTTGCGCAGCGACATGAGCGAACTCATGACGGCCGCCGTCGAGGCCGGCAACGCGGCCGCCGAAGACAGCGCGAGCTATGTGCTGTCGGGTGAAACCAACTTGCTCGACGTCGAGGACCTGTCGTCGAACATGGCGCGCCTGCGCGAACTGTTCAAGCTGTTCGAGCAGAAGACCGGCCTGATGCAGCTGCTCGACCTCTCGAATCGCGCGCACGGCGTGCAGATCTTCATTGGTGACGAATCCGGGCTCTCGCAACTCGACGGCTGCAGCGTCGTGACCGCAGGCTACGAAGTCAACGGCAAAGTGGTTGGTTCGGTCGGCGTCATCGGCCCGACGCGCATGGCCTACGACCGAGTCATCCCGATCGTCGACATCACGGCCCGCCTCCTGTCGAACGCGCTCTCGAGCCCTGGCTGAACGCCTCGGCCCGCTCCCAAAGGACTTGCATGGCCCGTTACTGGCCCGAACCCGCCCACACCCACGGCACTCCCGAGCGCACCGGTATCCTGCTTGTCAATCTCGGCACTCCCGCGGCGCCGACTGCCGCAGCGGTTCGCCCTTATCTCAAGGAATTCCTCTCCGACCCGCGCGTCGTCGAGATCCCGCGCGCGATCTGGTGGCCGATTCTGAACGGAGTCATTCTCAACCTGCGGCCGAAGAAATCGGCCGAGAAATATGCGGCCATCTGGAGCGACGCCGGTTCCCCGCTCAAAGTCCACACCGAACGACAGGCAAAACTCCTTGCCGGGTATCTGGGCCACGCGGGGGTGACCAGCGTCGTCGTCGACTGGGCGATGCGCTATGGGGCGCCCTCGATATCCGACATACTCGGCCGCATGAAAGCCGAGGGCTGCAGCCGAATCCTCGTCGTGCCGCTGTATCCGCAGTATGCGGCGAGCACCACCGCGAGCGTCATCGACGAGGTCGCGGGCTGCCTGACCCGTTGGCGCAACCTGCCCGAGATCCGCTATGTACGGAACTTTCACGATCACCCCGGCTACGTCGGAGCGCTCGCCAGGAGCGTACGCGACCACTGGGCAAAACACGGCGAGCCGGATCAGCTCGTGATGAGCTTTCACGGCATACCGAAGCGCTCGCTCGATCTGGGCGATCCTTACCACTGCGAGTGCCATGTCACCGCCCGCCTGCTCGCCGCGAAGCTCGACCTGCCGCCCGAGCGCTGGCAGCTCACTTTCCAGTCCCGCTTCGGCAAGGCGGAATGGCTGAAACCCTATACTCAGCCGACTCTCGAAGCACTCGGCCGCAAAGGAACCGGCCGCGTCGACGTGATCTGCCCGGGGTTCGCTTCGGACTGCCTCGAAACCCTCGAGGAAATCGCCCTCGAATGCAGGACGGCGTTCCTCGGCGCCGGCGGCAAGGCTTTTCATTACATTCCCTGCCTCAACGAGCGACATGACTGGATTGCCGCATTGACCGACATCGTCCGCAGCCGGATCGGCGACTGGCTCGAAGCTCCCGTGCCGGCGGCGGAACTCCTCGCGGCGACAGCCCAACGGGCACGTACCGCAGGAGCGGAGCGCTGAAATGGATCCTCGTTTCAGACTCGCGCTGCAGTGGCTGCTCAATGCGGTCGCGCTGATGCTGCTCCCGCAAGTCATCACCGATTTGCGCGTCGACAGCTATGCCGCAGCGCTCGTCACTGTGCTGCTGCTCGCGCTGATCAATACGCTGATCCGGCCCATCCTGATCTTCATCACGCTGCCGATCACACTGCTGACACTCGGGCTGTTCACGCTCGTGATCAATGCATTGCTGTTCTGGGCCGTCGCCAGCCTCGTCAGTGGTGTATACGTCCCGGACTTCTGGACCGCCTTCTGGGCCGCACTGCTCTACAGCCTGCTCGCCTGGCTCGCAAGCGTCGCATTGAGCGGGCGTGACGGCAGACAGGTCCGCATCGTAACCACGCGGCGCCGGAACTGATCATGGCCTCCCGGGCCCTGCGATTTTCCCGACTCAGTCGTCGAGGATCTGCAGGTCGAGCCCCCCGCTGGCGGTCAGATCGCCGATAACGGCCGGCTCGCAATGCCTGGCGAGTTGCCGCGCGGCACCTGCGAACCGCCGCGCGACCGTCGTCGCCAGCAGCCGGCGGAAAAGTTCCCGCACCTCTTCCGTCGCCAGCGCCAACGCCGCCGGGTTGATCTCGATGTAACTCGTTGGCGCCACTGCGACCGCGCTCACCGGATGTCGGTGGTCGATCGTATCGAGCCACGCCAGCTCGCCGAAGACCTCGCCCGGGCCGAGCCGCTGCACCCTGCGCCCTTCGACCGACAACTCCACCTCGCCGGCCACCACGACGCCGAAGCGCTGGTCGGCGTCGCGCTCGCGAATCAGCGTCGTCCGTGCCGCCACGCTGCGCCAGGTCGAAGTGCGCAACACTTCCCACAATTCCACGTCGTCGAATTCGGTGAAGAACGCGAGCTTGCGCAGGGTCGCGAACCGCGTCGTATCCTGGGGCACGTCCTCGTCGACGATCTTGTAGCGCACCGCTGACAGATCCTTCGCAAACTCGGCGCCGTTGCGGTAGCGCGAGTAAAGATCCTTCTCCAGCGCCTTGCGCAGGACCGTGTTCATCAGCTCCGGCATATCCGGGTTCAGCTGCGAAACCAGCGGCGGATCCGCATTGATGATCCTGTAGATCAGCTGCGCCGGATTCGCCGCACGAAACGGCAAGCGGCCGGTCAGTAAATGGAACAGCACGACGCCGAGCGAATACAGATCGGTTTTCTGGTTCAGCGGGTAGCCCTTGATCTGCTCGGGGCTCATATAGGCGGGCGAACCGACGCCCATGATGAAAGTCGAGTCGGTCTCGACCTTCTTGTTGATGTTCAGCGCCAGGCCGAAATCGGTAATCTTTACGTTGTCGTTCTCGTCGACCAGGATGTTGGCCGGCTTGATGTCCCGGTGGACAACCCCCTGCCGATAGGCGTGGTCGAGTGCCATGCAGCACTTGAAGACGATGCCGATCGTGCGATGAATCGGCAGCAGCCGCTCGAAGCTGCAGTACCGTTCGAGCGACTCGCCGGGGAAATACTCCATCACCACGTAAGCCTGGTCCGGCTCGGTGACGACTTCATGGATGCGGACGATGTTCGGATGGTCGAGGCGGCTGACGACCGCCTGTTCGGCCTTCAGCAGCTTGAGCAGGCGACGGTTCCACTTCGCCTCGTCCCTCGCCTTGTCCTGGAAGCGGACGAGCTTGACGGCCAGCGGTTCGGGATCATCGGGCGATTCCACCTTATAGACGATGGCAGTCGCACCGCGCCCCACCTCCTCGATGACCCGGTATTTTCCGATGCTGTGCGAAATCTCGCTCATCCTCGTTCCATGCCTTCCCGCCCGCAGTAAGCACTGCCTCGCGACATTCACGCGAAGGGGCCGAATCGTGACACACCCGCCGACAAACCGGCAACTTTCGAAAAGTCGCTTGCCCCCTTGAAAAATGGAATCATGCCCCCAATTGGGCACGGTCGAAGAACAAAGGAAGATTTCACCCATGCAGGAAAACAAGCAGCCTTCCGAAATCCAGGGCGAACTGCCCCAGCCTCCAGATGGTGAATCAGTGCCGCCGCAACCGACGAACGAACAGGCACCTCCCGATACGGACACGATGCCGCGCATCGAAGAAACCCTGCGTCAACTTGAGCTGAAAGCCGCCGAACACCACGACGCATGGCTGCGAGCCCGGGCAGAAACCGAGAACGTCCGCCGTCGGGCGCAGGAAGACATCGCCAAGGCGTCGAAGTTTGCAGCCGAGAAATTCGCCGCCGCCATGCTACCGGTCAAGGACAGCCTCGAAGCCGCGCTCACGATCGAGAAACAGACTCTGGAGAGTCTGCGGGAAGGCGTTGAACTGACGCTCAAGCAACTGAACGCTGCCTTCCAGAACGGAGGCCTCACCGAAGAAGACCCGGCCGGACAAAAGTTCGATCCGAACAAGCACCAGGCGATCAGCGCGATCGAAGCCGAAGGCGAGCCGAATACAGTCCTCAACGTGCTGCAGAAAGGCTACCTGCTGCACGGGCGCGTGATCCGCCCTGCAATGGTGATGGTTTCGAAAGCCAAGGGCACATAAGCCTCGCCGCGGATGCTTGAAATCCGGCGCGGCGCCCCGATCTACTAAACAACGAAAATCCGGTGAGGCGTGGTTACGGCAGTGACGCCAGGCGTCCTCCGCCTCACCCTTCACCCCTCACTTGAAAGGAACGGCAATGGGAAAAATCATCGGTATCGACCTGGGCACGACGAATAGCTGCGTCGCCGTGATGGAAGGCGGCAAGCCCAAGGTCATCGAAAACTCCGAAGGCGCACGTACCACCCCGTCCGTCGTCGCGTACGCGGAAGACGGCGAGATCCTGACCGGCGCGCCGGCCAAGCGCCAGGCGGTCACGAACGCGAAGAACACGCTGTTCGCCGTCAAGCGCCTGATCGGCCGCCGCTTCGAAGAGAAGGAAGTACAGAAGGACATCGACCTGATGCCCTATACGATCTGCAAGGCCGACAACAGCGACGCGTGGGTCGAAGTGCGCGGCAAGAAAATCGCCCCGCCGCAGGTCTCCGCCGAAGTGCTGCGCAAGATGAAGAAGACTGCCGAGGACTACCTCGGCGAGGAAGTCACCGAAGCCGTCATCACGGTGCCGGCCTACTTCAACGACAGCCAGCGCCAGGCGACCAAGGACGCCGGCCGCATCGCAGGGCTCGAGGTCAAGCGCATCATCAACGAGCCGACCGCCGCAGCGCTCGCGTTCGGCATGGACAAGAAGCCGGGCGACTCGAAGATCGCGGTTTATGACCTCGGCGGCGGCACCTTCGATATCTCCATCATCGAAATCGCCGACATCGACGGCGAACACCAGTTCGAAGTGCTCGCGACGAACGGCGACACTTTCCTCGGCGGCGAGGACTTCGACCAGCGCCTGATCGACTACATCGTCACCGAGTTCAAGAAGGAACAGGGCGTCGACCTGAAGAAGGACGTGCTCGCGCTGCAGCGCCTGAAGGAAGCGGCCGAGAAGGCGAAGATCGAATTGTCGTCGGGCCAGCAGACCGAAGTGAACCTGCCCTACATCACCGCCGATGCGTCGGGTCCGAAGCACCTCGCAGTGAAGATCACGCGCGCCAAATTCGAATCGCTCGTCGAAGATCTGGTGCAGCGCACAATCGAACCGTGCCGCGTCGCATTGAAGGATGCCGGCCTGAAGATCAACGACATCGACGACGTGATCCTGGTCGGCGGCCAGAGCCGGATGCCGAAGGTGCAGGAGAAGGTCAAGGAGTTCTTCGGCAAGGAAGCGCGCCGCGACGTGAACCCGGACGAAGCCGTTGCCGTCGGCGCAGCGATCCAGGGCGGCGTGCTGCAGGGCGAAGTCAAGGACGTGCTGCTGCTCGACGTGACCCCGCTGTCGCTCGGCATCGAGACGCTCGGCGGCGTGATGACGAAGCTGATCCAGAAGAACACCACCGTGCCGACGAAGGCGAGCCAGGTGTTCTCGACGGCCGACGACAACCAGAGCGCGGTGACGATCCACGTGCTGCAGGGCGAACGTGAAATGGCCTCCGGCAACAAGAGCCTCGGCCAGTTCAACCTGTCCGACATCCCGCCCGCTCCGCGCGGCATGCCGCAGATCGAGGTCACGTTCGACATCGACGCGAACGGCATCCTGCACGTCTCGGCGAAGGACAAGGCGACCGGCAAGGAGAACAAGATCAAGATCCAGGCGAACTCGGGCCTGTCCGAGGACGAGATCCAGCGCATGGTGCAGGACGCCGCGGCGCACGCCGAGGAAGACAAGAAGGCCCACGAGCTGGTCGATATCCGCAACCAGTGCGACGCGCTGGTGCATTCGGTGAAGAAATCGCTGACCGAATACGGCGACAAGATCAGCGCCGACGAGAAGGAAAAGATCGAACAGGCGATGAAGGACGCGGAAGAGGCGCTGAAGGGCAACGACAAGGACACGATCGAAGCCCGGATGCAGGCTTTGGCGACGGCCAGCCAGAAGCTCGGCGAGCAGATGTATGCGCAGTCGCAGGGCGCTGAAGGCGGCGCCACGGACGAGGCAGCCGGCGGCGGCTCCACGGGCGGCTCGAAAGCTGCCGATGCCGATGTCGTCGACGCCGAGTTCACCGAAGTCAAAGACAAGAAGTAATCGCTCGCCGGAAGGCGGGATGTCGGCCGAGCCCCTGCCGGTGCGCCTCGCACTGGCCGGCTCGGCCTTTTGCATGATCGGGAGACCCTCCCGGTCTCACAGCCTGAGCGAACCAAGATGGCAAAAAGGGATTACTACGAGGTGCTGGGTGTCAACCGCGACGCCTCGGACAACGAGATCAAGAAGGCCTACCGCAAGCTGGCCATGAAGCATCACCCGGACCGCAATCCGGACAACAAGGACTCCGAGGACCACTTCAAGGAAGCGAAAAACGCGTACGAGATCCTGTCCGATGCGCAAAAGCGCGCTGCGTACGACCGCTACGGACATGCCGGGGTCGATCCCTCTGCGGGTGCCGGGCCTGGCGGGCAGGGTTTCGATGGGTTCGCGGATGCGTTCTCCGACATCTTCGGCGATATTTTCGGCGGTGCGGGCGGGGCCGGACGCGGGCGCTCGAACGTGTATCGCGGCGCTGATCTTCGCTACAACCTCGAAATCTCCCTCGAAGAAGCGGCCCGCGGCGCCGACAAGACGATCCGCATCCCGACCGTCGAGGAATGCGAAACCTGTCATGGCAGCGGCGCGAAACCCGGCACGCAGCCGAAGCCCTGCCCCACCTGCGGTGGCGCCGGCCAGGTGCGCATCCAGCAAGGCTTCTTCTCGATCCAGCAGACCTGCCCGAAATGCCACGGCACCGGGCGAATCATTCCCGATCCGTGCCGCGACTGCGGCGGCGCCGGCCGGGTAAAGCGGCAGAAGACGCTGGAAGTGAAGATCCCGGCGGGAATCGACGAAGGAATGCGCCTGCGACACGCCGGTCACGGCGAACCGGGTGTCAATGGCGGGCCACCGGGAGACCTGTATGTCGAGATCCATATCCGCGCCCACCCGGTATTCCAGCGCGACCACGACGACCTGCATTGCGAGATGCCGATCAGCATCACGACCGCGGCGCTCGGCGGCGAGATCGAAATCCCGACGCTCGAAGGCATGGCCCGACTGAAAATTCCCGCCGAGACGCAGAGCGGCAAGGTGTTCCGGCTGCGTGGAAAGGGAATCCGCAACGTCCGCTCGCAGGCCCACGGCGACCTGATGTGCCATGTAGTCGTCGAAACCCCGGTCAATCTCACGGAACGTCAGAAAGAGCTATTGCGCGAATTCGAGGAGGTTTCCAGCTCGGACGCCGACCGCCACAACCCCAAAGCCAAATCCTGGATGGACAAGGTCAAGGACTTTTTCGGTGCCTGAGGCCCAGGCTCGCCAAGGCCATCCTTGCGTGCCTGGAGGCTTGCGTTCGCGAGTCTCCGGACGCAGCGCGTTCAGGCGCGGCGCCAGACGGTGCCGTGCGGCGTATCCTCGAGGACGATTCCCGACGCGAGCAGTTGCGCACGGATCCGGTCGGCCTCGGCGTAGTCCTTCGACTTCTTCGCCAGCGCGCGGCGCTCGATCATCGACTCGATCGCGACGCCTTCCCCCTTGTCCGGTTCGCCGGCCATCCTGCCCTGAAGGAAGCTCGCCGGCTCGCGCGCAAGCAGTCCGAGCACGCCTCCCAGCCCCTTCAACTGGGCCGCGGTCGCGGCGGATCCGCTGCGGTTGGCTTCGTTCGCGAGCTCGAAAAGCACTGCCACCGCTTCCGCCGTGTTGAAATCGTCGTCCATCGCGGCGCGGAATCGCATCGCGTGCGGTTCATCCCAATCGACTTGCGCATCGGACGGCTGGACGTTGCGCAACGCTGTGTAAAGGCGTGTCAGCGCCTGGCGCGCATCTTCGAGGTGCGCGTCGGAATAATTCAGCGGACTGCGGTAGTGCGCGCGCAGGATGAAAAAACGGACGACTTCAGGGTCGAAACGCTCGAGGACGTCGCGGATCGTGAAGAAGTTGCCGAGCGATTTCGACATTTTTTCGTCGTCGACACGGACGAATCCGTTGTGCATCCAGTAATTCACGAACGTATGCCCGTGCGCGCCCTCGGATTGCGCGATCTCGTTCTCGTGATGAGGAAACTGCAGGTCCTGGCCGCCGCCGTGGATGTCGAACTGTTCGCCCAGCAGGTCCGAACTCATCGCCGAGCACTCGATGTGCCAGCCCGGGCGCCCCGCTCCCCACGGCGACGCCCACTTGACTTCATCGGGTTCGTCGGTCCGGGCATGCTTCCATAACACGAAGTCGAGCGGATCCTGCTTGTCGCCGGCGACTTCGACGCGCTCGCCGGCGCGCAGTTCGTCGAGAGACTTGCCGGAAAACCGACCATAGCTGTCGAATTTTCGGACCGAGTAGCACACGTCACGATTCCCGGCGACATAGGCGAGACCCTTGTCCCGCAAGCGGCCGATGAGCGACTGCATCTGCATCACATACTCCGTCGCACGCGGCTCGTGGTCGGGCCGAAGCACGCCGAGGGCGTCCGCATCCTCGTGCATTGCGGCAATGAACCGGTCCGTCAGGGTGCGGATCGATTCGCCTTTCTCGCCCGCCCGCCTGATGATCTTGTCGTCGATGTCAGTGATGTTCCGCACGTACGTCAGTTCGAAACCGCTTGCCCGCAACCAGCGCGCCACCATGTCGAACACCACCATCACGCGCGCATGCCCGAGGTGGCAATAGTCGTAGACCGTCATCCCGCAGACGTACATCCGCACCTTGCCCGGGGCGATCGGAACGAAGGCTTCCTTTCTTCGTGTCAGCGTATTGTGAATGTGCAGCATGTTTCTTCCGCCTGGTCGGGTTCTGGGCAGCCGATTCGCAGGATCGCAAACAGAATCGGCAAGCGCCACCGATACAACAAAAAGGGCGGCACCCGTCGGTCCGCCCCAGCCGTTTCGCCTCCATCACTCGATTGCGATGCGGCGCAGTTTTCTTTGATAGAATATCGCGTCGATCCGCGCGGATTTCACGGAAAGTGGCGGTGATTCTAGCACAACGACGACATGTTCCGATCCGGGGCCGGTTCGAATCCCTTCGTTGCTGGATTCAGCCGTGCGGCGTTCAGCACCCGACGCAGGGCTCGACGATCACCGCGAAGGCATCGCCGGATAAACTCTCCCCTCCCTCACTCCTGGAAACCCGACAATGAAGCGCCTGCTCGCCTCTCTCTTTCTGTTCGGTTGGCTCGTTTCCGCCGGCGCAGCCAACCCGGTTGTCGAGATGCGGACCAGCGAAGGTCCGGTAATGGTCGAGCTTTTCGCCGACAAGGCACCTAAATCGGTCGCGAACTTCATTGAGTACGTGAAGAGCGGCCACTTCAACGGCACCATTTTCCATCGCGTCATCGATGGATTCATGGTTCAGGGCGGCGGCTTCGACGCGGCGATGCGACAGAAACCTACCCGTGCCCCGATCGAGAACGAAGCGAAAAACGGCCTGCGCAACGAAGCCGGCACGCTCGCGATGGCTCGCACGGCCGATCCTCATTCGGCCAGCGCACAGTTCTTCGTCAACCTCGTCGACAACCGCTTTCTCGACTACCCGTCCCGCGACGGCTGGGGGTATGCCGTTTTCGGCAAGGTCACCGAGGGGTTCGACGTCGTGCAGAAAATCGGCCGGCTTCCGACCCACACCGTGAATGGCATGCAGAACGTTCCCGAGCAGCCGGTCATGATCGAATCGATCCGCATCGTGGATGCGGTGCCGGCAAAATCCACCCAGCAGTAAGCCCGACCAGGAGCTTTCCATGGCAGTCAAGCTTCATACCAACCACGGTACGATCACCCTCGAACTGGATTCCGAGAAAGCTCCGGAAACGGTCGAGAATTTTCTCGCCTACGTTACAGCCGGGCATTACGACAACACGATCTTTCATCGCGTGATCAAGGGTTTCATGATCCAGGGTGGAGGTTTCGAACCCGGCATGGTGCAGAAACCCACTCGCGAGCCGATCAAGAACGAAGCCGACAACGGCCTGAAGAACGTCACCGGCACGGTCGCGATGGCCCGCACGCAGGCCCCGCACTCCGCTACGGCACAGTTTTTCATCAACGTGACCGATAACGACTTCCTCGATTTCCGTTCGGCGGACACCCAGGGCTGGGGCTACTGCGTGTTCGGCCGGGTTACCGAAGGCATGGATGTCGTGAATGCGATCCGCTCGGTCAAGACCGGCTCCAGCGGTTTTCATCAGGATGTGCCGGTCGAGGACGTCGTGATCGAGCGTGCCGAAATCGTCTGACTCGCTGCATAACTTGCCGGCACAGGCCTCGATGTCGGCCCTGTTCATTTCCGACCTCCACCTGTGCGAGCAACGGCCCGTCACGCTCCGGGCTTTTTTCGCGTTCCTTCAGGGCCCGGCGCGCAGCGTCCAGGCTCTCTACATCCTCGGCGACCTTTTCGAATACTGGGCCGGGGATGACGACGCGACGCCACTGGACAACGCAGTAAGCGACGCGCTGGCGGCGCTCGCCGAGACGGGAACAAGTCTCTTCTTCCTGCCGGGCAACCGCGATTTTCTGCTTGGCGAATCATTCGCCCGCAGAGCCCGCCTGCGAATCCTTCCCGATCCGACGCTGATCGATTTCGACAACGAAGGGGTACTGTTGAGTCACGGCGATATCCTGTGCACCGACGACGAGCATTACCAGTCGTTTCGCCGCCTGGTTCGCGATCCTGCCTGGCAACTAGCCTTTCTGGAACGGCCACTCGCACAGCGCAAACAGGTCATCGAGGGCCTGCGATTCCAGAGCGAAACCGCGAAGCAGGAAAAGGCCAGCGACATCATGGACGTCAATGCATTCGCCGTCGAAACGCTGCTGCGCGAGCACGGTTATCCGACGCTCATCCACGGCCATACGCATCGTCCGGCGCATCACGTGCATGTCGTCGACGGCCGCTCATGCGAACGATGGGTGCTCGCCGACTGGCACGACGACGCGCCCTATCTGCGCTGGGACGGGGCTGGGCCCCCGGTGGCGCTCCGCTTCGGAGCGAAGCTCGGCACCTGACTGCGCCTGCGTCAGTGAGGCCGAAGGATCAGGCTCGCAGACCCCGGGCAAGGTCGGCACGCAGGTCCTCGATCGACTCGAGACCGACCGCCACGCGCAGCAGTCCTTCTCCGATTCCCGCAGCAGCGCGTGCTTCGGCGCTGATGCGGCCGTGCGTCGTCGACGCCGGATGAGTGATCGTCGTTTTCGTGTCGCCGAGATTCGCGGTGATCGAAATCATGCGCGTGCCGTCGACGACTTGCCACGCACGTTCGCGGCCCCCTGCGACTTCGAAGCTGACGATCGCACCGCCGGATTTTTGCTGGCGCATCGCAAGTGCGTGCTGCGGATGCGATGGGAGGCCGGGGTAAAACACGCGTACCACTCCCGGCTGCTGTTCCAGCCAGCGCGCCAGATCCAGGCTGGTTGCCGACTGCGCGTCCATCCGGATGCGCAGCGTCTCCAGACCTTTCAGAATCACCCATGCATTGAATGGTGAAATGCTCGGCCCGGCAGTACGCAAAAACTTGAGCACCTCGTCGACGACGACTTTCGCCCCGGCCACTGCGCCGCCGAGCACTCTTCCCTGCCCGTCGAGGTATTTGGTCGCCGAATGCACGACGACGTCGGCGCCCAGTTCCAGCGGGCGCTGCAATGCGGGAGTGCAGAAACAATTGTCGACCGCGAACAGCGCGCCTGCAGCGTGGGCAATCTCCGCGACTCCCGCGATGTCGATGACTTCGGTGAGCGGGTTCGACGGCGTTTCGACGAAGAAGAGGCGCGTGCGCGGCGTCACCGCAGCGCGGTACGCATCGAGTTCGGTGGCGGCGACAAAGCTGGTCTCGATGCCGAACTTCGAGAGAATCGTGCCGAACAGCTGCTGCGTCGCACCGAACAGCCCCGTCGGAGCGACCACGTGATCGCCGGCTTTCAGCGTCGCCATCGCCAGCGAGAGAATCGCCGACATTCCCGATGCGGTCGCGACGCAGGCTTCGGCGCCTTCGAGCGCCGCGAGCCGCTCCTGCATCGCCGTGACGGTCGGGTTCGAGAAACGCGCGTAGACGTTGCCCGGCTCCTCGCCGGAAAAGCGCGCTGCGGCCTGCGCTGCACTGCCGAAGACGAAGCTCGAGGTCAGGTAAAGCGCCTCGCTGTGCTCGTTGAACTGGCTGCGTGCAGTGCCTGCCCGCACGGCCAGGGTGTCGAATTCGTAGGGGTTCATGGGTATGGGGTGGGGTCAGTTGTCGTGGCTACCTACGAGGTTGAGGTCGAGTTGTCCGCCCTCGCTCTCGTCCGATGAGAGGTTGCCGGCGTCGTGCCGGTTCTCGATCCCGTTGAGATACTCCGGCGTGATGTCCCCCGTCACATAGCATCCGTCGAAGCACGAAGTCTCGAAGAAGCTGATCGCCGGATTCACGGCTCTCACCGCCGCCTTCAGGTCGGCGAGGTCCTGGTAGATCAGTCCGTCCGCACCGATCTCCTGGCAGATCTGAGCCTCGTCGCGGCTTGCGGCGATCAGTTCGGCGCGCGTCGGCATGTCGATCCCGTACACGTTCGCATACCGGACGGGAGGCGCCGCCGACGCCATATAGACTTTCTCGGCACCGGCCTCGCGCGCCATCATCACGATTTCACGGCTGGTCGTTCCCCGCACGATCGAATCGTCGACGAGGAGCACTTTCTTGCCCCTGAATTCCTGCGGAATCGTGTTCAGCTTCTGGCGCACCGACTTACGCCGGATCGCCTGTCCCGGCATGATGAAGGTGCGTCCGATATAACGGTTCTTCACGAAGCCTTCGCGATAGGGAAGGTTCAGCCGGTGGGCCATTTCCATTGCGGAGGGTCGGCTCGAGTCGGGAATCGGGATCACGACGTCGATCTCGGCATGCGGCATCACGCGCTTGAGCTTGTCGGCGAGGAACTCGCCCATCTTGACGCGCGACTCGTACACCGACACCCCGTCGATGATCGAATCCGGCCGCGCGAGATAGACGAACTCGAACATGCAGGGCGCTTCGACAGTCTTGTCCGCGCACTGCCGGCTCCGGAAATTCCCCTGCGTATCGATGAGGATCGCCTCGCCGGGGGCGACATCGCGCAGCATCCTGAAGCCGAGGACATCCATCGCGACGGACTCCGAAGCGACGAGCCACTCCTGTCCGGCCTCGACCTCATTGCGCCCGACCACGAGCGGCCGTATCCCGTACGGGTCGCGGAACGCGAGCAGGCCGTAGCCGGCAATCATCACGACCACCGCGTACGCGCCGCGGCAGCGCCGATGGACACCGGAGACGGCGCGGAAAACCGCGTCCTCATCGAGCTTGAAACCCTTCGCCGCTGCCTGCAATTCATGGGCAAGCACGTTCAGCAGCACTTCCGAATCCGAATTCGTGTTGATGTGCCGCAGATCGGAAAGGAACATTTCCCGCTTGAGTTCCTCCGAGTTCGTCAGATTGCCATTGTGCGCAAGCAGCAGCCCGAACGGAGAATTGACGTAGAACGGCTGCGCTTCGGCGGGATTGTACGCGGACCCCGCCGTGGGATAGCGGACATGGCCGATGCCCCAGTTGCCGACGAGATTGCGCATGTTTCGCGTACGAAACACGTCGCGCACGAGGCCCGACCCCTTGTGCATCAAGAAGCGTCCGCCCTCGGAAGTCGCGATCCCGGCAGCATCCTGACCGCGATGCTGCAGGACCTGGAGGCCATCGTAGAGCAACTGGTTGACCGGGGAAGTCGCGACGACCCCTAAAATTCCGCACATGGAATAAACACCTATCTGAAACGAATCCTGTCGGCCACCACGTCCGGCAGCCACGGTTTGACGGAAACCACCGCCATTTCCATCGGCGGGGCAAACTTTGCGTTCGCCCACCAGGGCTCCCGCGCCGCACCGACCATTCCTCCAAGCAGCACTGCCGAGAACACTATCGCCAAGCCTCGTGCCAGCCCATAAATCGCGCCAAAAAAATGATCGGCAGGGCCGAGTCCGGCAGCTTTCAACAATTCCCGGAGCAAAAACCGCAACAGCCCTCCCAGCAACAGCACCGCGACGAAGATCATGGCAAACGACGCTACATATCGCCACGCGGGTTCGGCCACGATTCCGGCCAGCGAAGCTGCGACATCACTCCCGTAGCGCCAGGTCGCAAGCAGCGCCAGGACCCACGCCAAAAGGGAAATCACTTCACTTGCCAGACCTCGCCAGAGGCCGATCAGCGCCGAAAATCCCAGCACACCCAGAAAAATGTAGTCAAACGCGGTCATCAGGAACGCGGGCCCGCAGCAGCAGATTCACCGCTGCACCACGACGCCGCTCATACCGCTCAATCTCAGCCTTTCGGCCGCCTTGTCCGCTTCTTCACGGCTGCCGAAAGGTCCGATGCGCACTCGCGTGACGGCACCGGCCTTCTCCGTATAGGCAGCAAATCCGCGCTTCTTGAGCTCTGCCCCCAGGGCAGTCGCTTTCGATGCTTCGCCGAACGCGCCGATCTGGACCACGAAAGACTCGCCAGTCGAAGCGGCACCCGGCTTCTTGCCTTCCAGCAGCGCCAGCGCCCGTGCCGCCTCATCGGCAGACGACGTTGCAGTCGGGCGCTCCGGCGCAGGACGGACGTTCGGCTCGACCGGTTTCGGAGCAGTGCCGGTCGAACGCGCGGGAGACGGCGGCTTCGGCTCGGCAAGCGGCGCAACAGGTACAGAGTCCGCCTCGACAGTGTTGTCCGGCGACGACGGCTGTTCCTCGGGCGACTGCACGAGCGGGGGCGCGACGGGGGCTGCAGGGGGGCTGGCGATCGGCAGGGAAAGTGCGGCGTCGGCTTCGCGGTCGGGAATCGTGATCTGGATGTCCTCCGCAGGCGGACGAGGCTCCTGATCCATCACCATCGGGAGCACGATTGCCGCAAGCAGGGCAATGGCCGCGGCCCCCACCAAACGGCGTCGCGACCGCTTCTTGAGGTCGAGGTTGTCGTTATCTGTCACGCGAAACCTCAGTGGCGAGCGGCATGCACCGCTTCGAGCACGTCCGCCACCGTGAGAAATGAACCGAAGGCGACAATTCTATCACCCTCCTCGGCACTCGCTCGGGCGACGTCGAACGCGTCCGAGGGCCGATCGAAACAGCGCACGTCTCCGCTGACTCCGGACGCGGCGAGACGCCCGGCCAGCGCGGGAGCGGACAGACCGCGCGCGCCGGGCAGGCTGGCGAGCAGCCAGTGGTCGATCTTGTCGCGAATCAGGCTGACGACCCCTTCAACGTCCTTGTCGGCGAGCATGCCGAATACTGCCCACGTCTCCGGAAAGTAGCCCATGTTGGAAAGATTCTCAGCCAGCACTCCGGCCGCCTGGGGGTTATGGGCCACGTCGAGCACTACCGAGGGCTTCCCCGCGAGCACCTGGAAACGCCCCGGCAGTTCGACCAGCATCAACCCCTCGCGCACCGCCTGCATCGACACCGGAATACGCTCGCGCAAGGTTTCCAGTGCCATCAGGACCGCTGCCGCATTGAGCAGCTGATTCGCCCCGCGCAGCGACGGGTACGCGAGCCCTCCGCGACGGGGGCCGCCCCGGCTCCACCAGGTCCACTGCGTGCGATCGCCCGAAAACCCGAAATCCTGGCCTACCAGCCGGAGATCGGCGCCGATCTGCCGGGCGTGCGCGATCAAGGATTCCGGGGGCAGCGGATCGGAACAGATCGCGGGGCGAGCGGAGCGGAAGATTCCCGCTTTCTCGAAGCCGATTTTCTCACGGCTATCGCCCAGATAATCCATGTGATCCATCGCAACGCTGGTGACGATGGCGCAATCCGGCTCGAACACATTGACCGCATCGAGGCGGCCGCCCAGGCCGACTTCGAGAATGATCACATCGAGCGGCTCGCGGCAGAACGCATGCCATGCAGCGAGCGTGCCCTGTTCGAAATATGTCAGCGGGACGTCGCCGCGCGCTCGTTCGACATGATTGAAAGCCGCAACGAGCGCTTCATCGCCGACTGCGCGCCCATCGATGCGCACCCGTTCGTTATAACCCAGCAAATGGGGCGACGTGTAACACCCGACGCGATAGCCTGCAGCGATCAGAATGGCTTCGAGCATCGCGCATGTCGATCCCTTGCCGTTCGTGCCTCCGACCGTTATCACCACCGCGCGGCTTTGGCTGTCGAGAGCGTCCCGGACTTGAGCAACCCGCTCCAGGCCGAGCCGGATCGGCTGTCCCGGGCGGCGCTCCAGCAGTTCCAGCCAGTCTTTCAGGGTTTCGGGAGATCGCATCGGGCGTCGTTCCGCTTGGCCTATACGCCGATCGCCGGCTGACGCGTCAGCAGCGTCAGCAGTTCGGCAAGCTTCGGCCGCATCTCGCGCCTGTCGATGATCAGGTCGATCGCGCCTTTTTCGAGCAGGAACTCGGATCGCTGAAACCCCTCCGGGAGGGTTTCGCGCACCGTCTGCTCGATCACTCGCGGACCGGCGAAGCCGATCAGCGCGCCGGGCTCGGCGATCACGACGTCGCCGATGAACGCAAAGCTCGCCGACACCCCGCCCATCGTCGGATCCGTCAGCAGCGTGATGAACGGCAGTTTGCGCTGGGCGAGCTGGGTGATCGCCGCAGTCGTCTTGGCCATCTGCATCAGCGAGAACAAGCCTTCCTGCATCCGCGCGCCGCCGGTCGCCGTGATGCAGATGAACGGCAGCCGCTGGTCGAGCGCAGCCTTGGCACCGCGGACGAAGCGCTCGCCGACGACCGAACCCATGGAACCGCCCAGAAACTCGAACTCGAAGCAGGCGACGACCACGGGGACGGTCAGGATCGCGCCCTGCATCACTACCATCGCGTCGGCTTCGGAAGTATCTGCGCTCGCCGCCGACAGGCGTTCCGTATAGCGGCGCGAATCCTTGAATTTCAGCGGGTCGACCGGCACCACTTCGGCGCCGATCTCGAACCGTCCCTCGGCATCGAGCAGCAAGTCGAGGCGCGCCCGTGCACGCAGGCGCTGGTGATGTCCACATTTCGGGCACACCATCTGGTTGCTTTCGAGATCCGATCGGTACAACACCGCTTCGCATGCGGAGCACTTGCTCCACAGCCCTTCGGGGATCGACTTGCGCGCAGCCGATTCCGCCCGCTTGATCTTGGGCGGCAACAGTTTCTGCAGCCAGCTCATCGCACGCTCCCTTCGACTTGGTCGAGCGCCGTGCGGACTTCCCTGAGGAAGGCAGTGACATTGGCGGCGAGCCGATCCCGCGGGCTGCGCTCGATCTCCTCGATGATGCGGCTACCGATCACCACCGCGTCGGCCACTTCGCCGATGCGCCGCGCCGACTCGGCATCGCGGATGCCGAAGCCAACGCCGACCGGCATGCCGACCTGCGCGCGAATCTGCGGAATGCGCGCCGCCACCTCGTCGAAATCGAGCGTCGCGGAGCCGGTGACGCCTTTCAGCGAGACGTAGTAGATGTAGCCGCTGCCGACTCTCGCGACGTCGCGGAAACGCTGCTCGGTCGAGGTCGGCGCGAGGAGGAAGATCGGATCCAGTCCGGCGTCTTTTGCCGCCCGCGCGAAGCTCTCGCACTCCTCCGGCGGGTAGTCGACGATCAGCACGCCGTCGACTTGCGCCTCGCGCGCGGCCGACACGAACCGCTCGACGCCCATCGCCTCGATCGGATTCGCGTACCCCATCAGGACCACCGGGGTCTCGGCGTTGCCGGTGCGGAACTCGCGAACGGTATCGAGCACCCTGCGCAGGGTCATGCCGTTGGCCAGAGCGCGTTCCGAGGCGCGCTGTATCGTCGGACCATCGGCCATCGGGTCGGAGAACGGAACGCCCAGTTCGATGATGTCGGCGCCTCCCTCGACCAGCGCGTTCATCAACGGCACCGTCAGCTCCGGTGCCGGATCGCCGGCAGTGATGAAGGGAATCAGCGCCCGCCGCCCGGTGACTTGCAGGCGCTGAAAAGTGGATTGGATTTTGGACATATTCGGTGTCAGGAATGCGGGTCGCGAGGCGACTCGTCAGGCTCAGAACTGGATGCCGGATTTCTCGGCGACGGTGTGCATGTCCTTGTCCCCGCGCCCGGAGAGATTGACCAGCAGGATCTTGTCCTTCGGCAACGTCGGCGCGAGCCTTGCCGCGTAGGCGAGCGCGTGCGACGACTCGAGCGCGGGAATGATGCCCTCCAGGCGGCACAGGTCATGAAACGCTTTCAGCGCCTCCTGGTCGGTGACGGTCACGTATTCCGCGCGGCCGCTGTCCTTGAGCCACGCATGCTCGGGTCCGACGCCCGGATAATCGAGGCCGGCGGAAATCGAATGCGTCTCGATGATCTGGCCGTCGTCATCCTGCAGCAGATAAGTCCGGTTGCCGTGCAGGACGCCGGGCTTGCCGGCGGTGAGGCTGGCTGCATGGCGGCCCGATTCCATCCCCTCGCCTGCCGCCTCGACGCCGATCAGGCGCACGTCGGGCACGTCGATGTAAGGATGGAAGATGCCCATCGCATTCGACCCGCCACCGACACAGGCGATCACGCAGTCGGGCTGCCGCCCCGTCATTTCCGGCATCTGCAGCAGGCATTCCTTCCCGATGACGGTCTGGAAATCGCGCACCATCAGCGGATACGGATGGGGCCCGGCAACGGTGCCGATGATGTAGAAGGTGTTGTGAACGTTCGTGACCCAGTCGCGCATCGCCTCGTTGAGGGCGTCCTTCAGGGTTTTCGATCCGGACTCGACCGGCACCACCGTGGCGCCGAGCAGCTTCATGCGATAGACATTGGCAGCCTGCCGCCTGACATCCTCCGACCCCATGTAGACGACACATTCCATGCCGTAACGCGCGGCGACCGTCGCCGTGGCAACGCCATGCTGTCCCGCGCCGGTTTCGGCGATCACCCTCGGCTTGCCCATGCGCCGCGCGACCATCGCCTGGCCGATGCAGTTGTTCACCTTGTGTGCACCGGTATGGTTCAGGTCCTCGCGCTTGAGGTAGATTTGTGCGCCGCCGAGCAGGTCCGACCAGCGGCGGGCGTGATAGATCGGGCTCGGCCGACCGACATAATGCTTGAGCTCGTACTCGAACTCGGTGATGAATGCCGGGTCGTCGCGACAGGCTTCGTATGCCGCACGCAGTTCGTCCAGCGCCGGTATCAGCGTCTCGGCAACGAAGACGCCGCCGTAAGGACCAAAGTGACCGCTCGGGTCGGGAAAACGATAAGGCGCGTCAGCCATCTGCATGTCGAACTCCAGCGATGAACGCAGCGATGCGCGCCGCGTCCTTGGTCCCCTTGCCCGATTCCACGCCGCTCGACACGTCGACGGCCCACGGCCTGACGCGACGGATGGCCTCGCCGACATTTTCGGGATCGAGTCCCCCGGAAAGGATCAGAGGTTTGTCCAGGCCTGCAGGAATCAGGGTCCAGTCGAATACTTTGCCACCGCCACCGTAGCCCTCGACGAACGCGTCGAGCAGCAGCCCCGAGGCACCCGGATGGCAAGCCGAGAATTCTACCAGATCGACCCCGGGACGCACCCGCGCCGCCTTGACCCACGGACGCCCGTACCGGGCGCACTCGTGCTCGTCTTCGTCACCGTGGAACTGGAGCAGCTGCAGCGGGACACAGCGCAGCGCCTCGGCGACGAAAGCCGGCGCGGGGTTGACGAAAAGTCCTACAGTGGTGACGAACGGGGGGATGAGCGCCGCAAGTTCTGCAGCCGCCTCGAATGACACGAAGCGCGGACTGGGCGGATACAACACCAGCCCGATCGCATCGGCGCCAGCCTCGACCGCAGACCGGACATCCTCGGCGCGGGTCAGGCCGCAGATCTTGATACGGGTTCGGGCCACTCAGACGAAAGGAATACGAGGAACGACGATGATACGCCCTTCACCCGGCAGAGACCAGTGCGGGGCATACTCGACGCCACACAGGTAAAGGCCGTCAGCGGAAAACGTCAGCGCGGCGAGGCTGCGGTCACGGGCCGCGAGCACTTCTGCGAGCCAGGCGGCCGAGTGGCGTCCCTTGCCGACGTACACCAGGGCGCCGACGAGGTTGCGCACCATGTGATGGAGAAAGGCATTGGCCCAGAAATCGAACACGACGTAGTCCCCGGCGCGCTGCACCCGGACTTCGTGCATCAGCTTCACCGGCGACTTGGCCTGGCAACCGGCGGCGCGAAATGCGGAAAAGTCGTGCCATCCTTCGAGGCAACGCGCCGCTTCGGCCATTGCGATCTCGTCCAGCGGCGGATGGAACCATCCGACGCGGCCAGCGAGAAGCGCGGGGCGCACCGGCGAATTGTGCAGGATGTACCGGTAGCGGCGCGACACCGCGCAAAAACGCGCATGAAATCCGTCGCCAGCCTCGGTCGCCCAGCGCACGACGACCGGCGAAGACAGGCGGCTGTTGACGCCGCGCACCCAGCCGGAGTTCGGCCTGACCGACTCGGTATCGAAATGCACGACTTGCGCTGTCGCATGAACACCGGCGTCAGTGCGGCCGGCGCAGTGGAGACGTACCGGATGTGCGGCAATATGTCCGATCGCGGCCTCCAGGTGATCCTGTACCGTCCGCCCATGGGCCTGGCTCTGGAAACCCTCGAATGCACTTCCGGCGTATTCCACGCCAAGCACGATTCTCACTTCACGATCCCCAGCCAGGCCACCCCCAGCGCGATGCACAACGCCGATACTGCGATCTCGCGCAAGCCGAAGGGCTCCCGCACGACACTGATCGTTTCGTCCGACGGAACGTCGGCCTCGTCGAGCCAGTGTGTCCAGCCATGCTCGGCTCCGGCTTCGACGTAGCGCAGCACGAGCAACAGGCGAACCGCGAGCCGGCTTGCCGGCAGGCCGACAAACTCCAGCGGCCGTAACAGCGCATACAGGCCGCTGACGAGGCGATCGACGGAAAGCCGCTGGAGCAGGATGGCGACGCAAAACACGACTGCGACGAGTCGCCCGCCGTGCTGCGCAGCCAGCAGCACGCCTTCCCCGGTCGGGCTCACCACGGGCCAGTCCGTCACGAGCGCCTCACCGGGCGTGAACCAGGCAAAAAAGACAACGATTGCAAGCAGCAGGAAGCGCACCCGCCGCACAAGGCGCCAACTCCGCTCGGGCGCCAGCAGCGATGCAACGAGCCCGCTCCCGATCACCGCGGCCAGAAGCCACACGCCGGACATGGCCTGTATGGCCGTGACGCCGGCGGCCCACATCAGTATCAGTAATCCTGCATGCATGCCGAAGCCGCTTTGCGGTGAAAGCCGGGCAATAGCGAAAACTCGACCCGCGTTGCAGTCAGACAAGCTGCTCCAGCAGGCGCTTTCCCGCTTCGCGCTGGGCGAGCGAGCCTTCGCGCAGCACCTCGTCGATCAGTTCGCGCGCGCCTTCCTTGTCGCCCATCTCCTCATAAGCCCGTGCGAGTTCAAGCTTGGTATCGACTTCCTGGATTGCCTCGTCGCTCAACCCGCCGCTCGCCGGAACCTCCAGCAATGGCGGGATCTCGCGTTCATCGTGCCCGGGCGCCTCGAGAGGGACGCTCGACGGGTCCAACGCCGGGACAACGGCCGAGGACTGCGGAGTGGCATCGTCGAAATCGAAATCGAAGTCGAGAAGGTTGCTGTCGAATGTCGTTTCCTCCGGATCCTGAGCGGCGAGACTTGCGTCGCCGGACGCTTCACCGGAAATCAGCGTTGGCGTATCGAGATTGAAATCGGTCGCTTCGGCATCCGGCACCAGTCCCTCGATATCCGACGGAAGATCGAAGTGGGTGTCCGGCATCAGGGCCGGCAGGTCTGCGCCGCTGTCGCTGACGACCGTTGCACTCGGAAGTGCTCGAGCCGCTGACGGAGCACCGGCTTCACCGGAAAAACCAGGATCCGGAGCCGGGCCGTTCGACAACAGGGCGTCGACTGCCGCGCCGCCCTTCTGGTCGCCGCTCGCAGGCAGGGCTTCGTCCCCCCAGGGGAGGCCGACATCCAGATCGAAGTCGAGCGCTACGGCATCGATCTCCGCCAATGTATCGAAGACGACCGGATCGAGCTCGGTTGCCTCCAGTGTGATGTCGCCCGCGTCAGCGTCCGGTTTGTCCCCGGTTTCGCTGGCGGGGGGCTCCCACGGATTCTTCAACAGCTCCGATCCGGTTTCGAGCGAGAGGGGATCTGCCGGCGAAATATCGCCCACGTCCTGAGAATAGGAGGTGAAATCCAGTCTCCCGCCCGGTCGCTCGACGCTGTCGGAGGCTGCTGGCAACGACGCAGCAGATGGATCGAAATCCGGGGAGGTATCGCCGGCTTCCGCCGCCACGGTACCAGACCTGGCGCCGGCCGCTGCAAGGGGGAGCATGCCGATCGTGGCCGCACCTGGCCGAAGTTCGTTGGCGGCGGTGCGGGAAGCCGCGTTCGATGCACCGTAGAGAGGATTGTCCGGATCCATCCTCCGGCCCATCTCCGCCGCTTTCTCCCAGTCCTGCCCCGCCCCCCCGGTACGGGAATAGAGTGCCGACGCGGTCGCTTCGAACTGCTTCGGGCTATTGCGCTGGGCATAAATTTCGAGCAGTTTCAGCGGTATCGCAAGACGCGAAGTGTCTGCCTTGAGCGCATCGAGGAGTATCTCCTCCGCCTGGGCGTCCCGTCCGTATGCCATATACACATCGGCCTCGGCAACGGGATCGACTCCCTCGTCGGTATCGATTGCGGAGAGGCCGGACTGGCTGAAATCGGTATCGAGGATGCTGCCGTCCCCGGTGTTCACGTTCTGCCCGCCGGCCGCCCCAAAGCCCGCAGCGAGTGGCAACTCGCTCATGAGTCCCAGTGCGTCGCGACTGTCCTGCTCCCCCTTGCGCCGTTCACGCACCTTGATTCCCGCATAGCCGAGAAGCAGCACGAGAATACCGCCCCCTGCCGCAAGCAGTTTCGGATCGTCAGCGAGGCTCTGGAGAAAATCGGGCTCGACAACCGGCGCCGCAACTTCCGCCGCCTGGGGTGGCGGAAGCCGCGCTTCGGGTTTCGATTCATCCGCGAGCGGTCGCGAAGCCTGGGTCTCGAGAGCCCGCTGTTGTGTGCTATCGCCCCCGGCCGGCGCCGCTGCCGCCAGTCCATTGGCCTGCGATGCACCACCGTCCGAGGCACTGCCGCCAGCCCGCTGCTGCAACTCTCCGAGGCCCTCGCTTCGAATTTCCAGCAGTTTCTGCATTTCGCGGATGCTGGCCTCGAGCGTGGCGAGCCGGCTGTTCGCCTCCTCCAGGGCCTTGTCCCGGACGACCAATTCTTCCTCGAGCGACTGAAGCCGGGCCAGGCGCGAAGACTCGGCGGCCAGCGCCTGGGCGCCGGCCGGATTCAAGGGAGCGGACACTTTTACCTGATCGCCGCCTGCCCCCTGCCCCGCAGGTTCGTCGACTCTTGCGACGATCGCGCCGGCACCAGCCCGAGACGCTGCCGGTTCGCTTGCTGGGGCGCGTGCGGCCACGGTTCCGGCCAGCCGTTTTCGATAGGCTGCGAAATCAGCTGCCTGGGTGACGACTTCCCGGTTCGCCCGGGCTGGTTCCACTGCGCTCACTGCCGTCTCCGAGGGAACCTTGAGAATTGCACCGGCCCGCATCCGGTTTATATTCTCGCCCTCGAACGCATCGGGATTCTCGCGGAACAGTGCCACCAGCATCTGATCGAGGCTCGCACCGGAGGGACGATGGGCTTCGGCGATTCCATGCAGCGTATCGCCACGCCGTACCTCATGCCGGGCCGGGCGAGCCGAGGTGCCCGAAAGCGGCGGATATGATGGTGGCGCAGCACGCTGCGTTCCTGGCGACGCGGCGACAGTCGGAGCTGCTACAGCCTCCGCCACGACTGCAGGCGGCGTTCCTGCCGGGGCCGGATCGAGCAGGAAAGTGTATTCGCGGATGACACGTCCGGAAGTCCAGTCGAGCTCGATGAGCAAATCGACGAAAGGATCGTTGAGCGGACGGTCGCTCGAAATGCGCACCACCCCGCGGTTTCCGCGGCTCTCCACCGCCAGCTTCAGCGCGCTCATGAGGGGGGAATACGGCAAGCTCGCTTGCCGAAATGCTTCCGCCGGCGCAATCCTGGCGGTCAGCGACTGCATTTCCTGCGATGTCGCGTTGAGTTCGACCTCTGCCCTGAGCGGCTGGCCGAGGGCACTCAAAACGTTGATCGGGCCAAGGCCGGCAGCGTGACTGCCGGAGGGAAGCGTGGCGATCGCGGCTGCGATCAGGGAAGCCTTGAGCGAGGTCTTCATAACTGTATATCGTCCGCACCCTGCAAGGGCACCAAGCTGCGTGGAAGATGGCGTCGTGAACGCAAGCGAGCGCTCGCTGTGCTCCGCGCAATCTAACATTTTGTTTCAATATTCGCAGCAATTCTCTGGTTGCCCAGGCAATTCACCGGCGAACGCCTCCCCCGAACGGCGTTCGTGACATGCAGGAGACAAATTGGGGCCGGAACCGCGTCAGGCACGATTCCGGCCGGCGATTTTACTGCGACAGCAGGATTCGCAGCATGCGCCGCAGGGGTTCGGCTGCGCCCCACAGGAGTTGGTCGCCGACGGTAAAGGCACCCAGGTATTCGGGCCCCATCGCCATCTTGTGCAAGCGCCCGACCGGCACGCTGAGCGTCCCCGTCACGGCGGTCGGCGTCAGTTCCCTTTCGCTGATCTCGCGCTCGTTCGGAACGACCTTCACCCAGTCGTTGGCCGTGCCGATGATCTCGCCGAGCTCATCCAGCGGCACGTCCTTGCGCAACTTGATGGTCAATCCCTGCGAATGACAGCGCATCGCACCGATGCGTACGCACAGACCGTCGATCGGCACGCTGCCGGCACTACGGAACGGCGGGTTGCCGAGTATCTTGTTGCATTCCGCCCCACCCTTCCATTCTTCCTTCGACTGGCCGTTTTCCACCGGGACGTCGATCCACGGGATCAGGCTGCCCGCCAGCGGCACGCCGCGGAAGTTCTTCGCCGGAAAACCGGCCGAGCGCATTGTCTCGGCGACTTTGCGGTCGATGTCGAGGATCGCTGAGGCGGGGTCGGCGAGTTCAGCCTTCACTGCGTCATGCAGCGCACCCATCTGGGAGAGCAGCTCGCGCATGTTCTGCGCGCCGGCTCCCGACGCGGCCTGGTACGTCATCGCCGAAATCCACTCGACCAGACCATGCTTCAAGAGCCCGCCCAGGCCCATCAGCATCAGCGACACGGTGCAGTTGCCGCCGATCCAGTCGCGACCGCCCTTCGCGAGCGCATCCTTGATGACATCGAGGTTGACCGGATCAAGGACGATCACCGCGTTGTCTTCCATCCGCAGTGCACTCGCCGCGTCGATCCAGTGGCCCTTCCAGCCGGCCGCCCGCAGCTGCGGATACACGGCTTTCGTGTAGTCGCCGCCCTGGCAGGTGATGACGATGTCCATCTGCCGCAGCATGTCGACGTTCATCGCGTCCTGCAGCGCCAGCGGCGCTTCCCGGCCGCCGAAGGCCGGCGCTTTGCCGCCGGCCGCGGACGTCGAGAAATATACCGGCTCGATATCGGCGAAATCCCCCTCCTCGACCATCCGCTGCATCAGCACGGAACCGACCATGCCCCGCCAACCGACCAGACCTACCTTGTTCATTGCCTTCACCTCGAATTGCCAGAAATCTCAGAGTGCCGCCAACACGGCGTCGCCCATTTGCTTCGTACCGACCTTCGTCGTGCCCGGCTCGAAAATGTCGCCGGTGCGCAGGCCCTGCGCCAGCACCTTCTTCACCGCATTCTCGATGCGGAGCGCCCCATTTTCCTGATTGAACGTGTAGCGCAGCATCATCGCGACGGAAAGGATCGTCGCCAGCGGATTGGCAATGCCCTGGCCGGCGATGTCGGGCGCCGAGCCGTGCGACGGCTCGTACAACCCCTTGTTGTTCGCGTCCAGCGAGGCCGACGGCAGCATGCCGATCGAGCCGGTGAGCATCGAGGCCTCGTCGGAGAGGATGTCGCCGAACATGTTGCCGGTGACCATCACGTCGAACTGCTTCGGCGCGCGCACGAGTTGCATCGCGGCGTTGTCGACCAGCATGTGGCTGAGTTCGACGTCCGGATACTCGGCGGCCAGTTCGATCATCACGTCGCGCCACAGCTGCGTCGTCTCGAGCACGTTCATCTTGTCCACCGAGCACAGCCGCCTGTTGCGCTTGCGCGCGGCCTCGAACGCGACCCGGCCGATGCGGCGAATCTCGGACTCGCTGTAGTGCATCGTGTTGAAGCCGAAACGCTCGCCGTCACGAACCTCCAGCCCGCGCGGCTGGCCGAAATAGATGTCGCCGGTGAGTTCGCGCACGATCAGGATGTCGAGCCCTGCCACCACCTCCGGCTTCAGCGACGACGCATTCGCGAGTTCGGGGTACAGGATCGCCGGACGCAGGTTCGCGAACAGGCCGAGATCCTTGCGGATGCCGAGCAGGCCGCGTTCCGGGCGCTGTTCGCGCGGCAACGTGTCCCACTTCGGGCCGCCGACGGCGCCGAGCAGCACCGCGTCGGCCTCGCGGGCGAGCTTGCGCGTCGCCTCCGGATACGGATCGCCGGTCGCATCGACCGCGGCGCCGCCCAGCAGGGCCTCTTCCATCTCGAACTTCAGGTCCAGCGCCTCGATCACGCGCACCGCCTCGGCCGTGATCTCCGGCCCGATGCCGTCGCCCGGCAGAATGCAAATCTTCATCGGCAAACGTCTCCTGCTATGCCCGGCCGGTCCGGCTCAGGCGACAAAATAATAAGGATGGTCGGCGCGGCGCTTCTCTTCGAAGGTGCGAATCCTGTCCGCATGCCGCAGCGTCAGGCCGATGTCGTCCCAGCCGTTGAGCAGGCATTCCTTGCGGAACGGGTCGACTTCGAACGCGATCGTTTTGCCGTCGGGACGGACGATCGTCTGCGTGGCGAGATCAACCTTGAGCCGATACCCGTCGGTGGCCTCGCACTGCCGGAACAGCTCGTCGATCTCCGGCGCGGGCAGCACGATCGGCAGCAGGCCGTTCTTGAAACAGTTATTGAAGAATATGTCGGCGAAGCTCGAGCCGATCAACACTCGGAAACCGTAGTCTTCGAGCGCCCAGGGGGCGTGCTCGCGCGAACTGCCGCAGCCGAAGTTGTCGCGCGTCAGCAGTATCTGCGCTCCTTCGTAGCGCGGCTGGTTCAACACGAAGTCCGGATTTTTCGGCCGGTTCACACAATCCTGGCCGGGCTCTCCGTGGTCCGTATAGCGCCATTCGTCGAACAGGTTCGGGCCGAAGCCGCTGCGCTTGATCGATTTCAGGAACTGCTTCGGGATGATCGCGTCGGTGTCTACGTTCGCGCGATCGAGCGGGGCAACGCGCCCGTTGAGTTCGGTAAACGGCTTCATGATCTCACCACCTCCGGATGGCCTCGCCATCCTTTCGAAATATTCATATCTGCGCCACGGCGACGATCACGCAAGCTCGCGCACGTCGATGAAATGGCCGACGACCGCTGCCGCGGCAGCCATCGCCGGGCTGACGAGATGCGTCCGGCCGCCGGCTCCCTGCCGGCCCTCGAAGTTGCGATTCGACGTCGAAGCGCAGTGTTCGCCGGGCTCGAGCCGGTCGGCATTCATCGCGAGGCACATCGAACACCCCGGCTCGCGCCACTCGAATCCGGCAGCGAGGAACACCTCGTGCAATCCCTCGGCCTCGGCCTGACGCTTGACCAGACCCGAACCGGGCACGACCAGCACGCGCTTGACGCTCGGCGCCTTGCTGCGCCCCTTCGCGACCGACGCCGCCTCGCGCAGGTCCTCGATGCGGGAATTGGTACAGGAACCGATGAACACCTGATCGACGGGAATCTCGCTGATCGGCGTGTTCGGCGCGAGACCCATGTATTTCAGCGCGCGCTCGATGCCTTCGCGCCTGACCGGATCGCCGATGCCGGCCGGATCGGGCACGCGCCCCGAAACCGTCTCGACCATCTCCGGGGAAGTCCCCCACGTGACTTGCGGCTGGATCTGCGCGGCGTCGAGTTCGACGATCTTGTCGAATTTCGCGCCATCGTCCGTTTTCAGCGTGCGCCAGTAAGCGACCGCCTGCTCCCACGCCTGGCCTTTCGGCGCGAGCGGCTTGTCGCGCAGGTAGTCGATCGTCGTCTGGTCGACCGCGACCAGACCGGCGCGTGCGCCGGCTTCGATCGCCATGTTGCAGATCGTCATCCGCCCTTCCATCGACAGCGCGCGGATCGCACTGCCGCCGAACTCGATCGCGTAGCCGGTTCCGCCCGCGGTACCGAGGCGGCCGATGATCGCCAGCGCAATGTCTTTCGCCGATACGCCGCGGCCCAGTTCGCCGTCCACCCGGACCAGCATCGTCTTGGAACGCTTCTGCAACAGACACTGGGTCGCAAGCACATGCTCGACTTCCGAGGTCCCGATTCCGTGCGCGAGACAGGCGAAGGCACCGTGCGTCGACGTATGGGAGTCGCCGCACACGACCGTCATGCCGGGGAGCGTCGCGCCGATCTCGGGCCCGATCACATGGACGATGCCCTGGCGCGCGTCCCTGAAAGGAAAGTAGGCCAGTGCGCCCACCTCGCGGATGTTCGCGTCCAGCGTTTCGACCTGTTGCCGCGAGACGGGATCTAGAATGCCCCGTTCCCAGTGGTCGGTCGGCGTGTTGTGGTCGGCCGTCGCAACGATCGAGCTGACGCGCCACGGCTTGCGCCCGGCAAGCTTCAGGCCTTCGAAAGCCTGCGGGCTGGTCACCTCGTGGATCAGGTGGCGGTCGATATAGATCAGCGCCGTGCCGTCCGCCTCCTGGTGAACGACGTGACTGGACCAGAGCTTTTCGTACAGCGTTTGGGCTTCCATCCCATGCCTTCCGTGGAAAGAAAAAGAGATTGATTATTTCACAGGGGAGACAGCGTGAATAGCCGCGCCCCGCAAGGCTTTCTTCATCGTTTGGCCGCTTCGTACAACGGCATCACCCGCGCTGCGTATTCGGCCAGATCCTTCTGGCGGTTTGCGTGGGCGGGGTGAGTCGACAGCCATTGCGGGGGCGAACCGCTCGCGCGCGACGCCATCTTGTCCCACAGGCCCACTGCCGCGCGCGGATCGTAGCCGGCCCGGGCAGCGAGTTCGACGCCGATACGATCCGCCTCGACTTCGTGCAGGCGCGAATTGGGCAGTTCGAAAGTCACCTTGGCCACCATGCCCATCAGGTCCTGTCCGACTTCGCCGACGCCCAGCAAGGCTCCGGCGACGGAAATGCCCAGACCGGTCGCCATCGCTTTCGAAACCTGCTCGCGCGAATGCTCGCGCAGCGCGTGCGCGATCTCGTGCCCCATCACCGCCGCAATTTCGTCGTCGCTCAGCTGGAGTTGCTCGATCAGCCCCGAGTAGATCGCCATCTTGCCTCCGGCCATGCACCATGCATTGAGCTGGTCGGAACTGAGCACATTGACCTCCCACTGCCAGTCGCCGGTATCCGGGCGGAATGCCGTCGCCTGCGAAATCAGCCGACTGGCGATCGCGCGGACTCTGGCCACCTGCCGCGGATCGCGATTGAGCGCGTTCTTCTTGCGCGCTTCGGCCAGCACCTCGGCGTATTGCTTGCTCGACGCCTGCTCGACCTCCTCGGCCGACACCATCATCATCTGCCCGCGCTCCACGCCGACCGTCCCGCCCCGCGTGGTTTGCACCGTCTGACATCCAACTGCGATAAAGCCGGCGATCAGTGCCGCGATGCAATGCCTCAATCCGTTTTTCACGCTACCTCTCCTTTGATCGTTTCCAACCCCGGGCGCCATCCCCACAGCAACCACAGCAGGCCGCCCAAGGCAAAGCCGGAGCCGAAAGTATAGGTCCAGGCCGGCCCGATCGTTTCCCACGTAAAACCACTCAGCAGCCCGCCGAGCATGCCACCGGCACCAAAGGAAATGCTCCCGTACAACGCCTGTCCCCTCGATTGGAGCTTGCCGGGGAACCAGAGGTTCACCGTGGCGATGGCTGCGGCATGATAGGCGCCGAAAGTCGCGCCATGGAGCAGCTGCGCGAACACGAGGGCGGGCAGCGACTCGACTCCCCAGCCGATCAGCGCGAAGCGCAGCACCGCGCAGGCGAACGCGAAAACCAGGATGGTGCGCATCGAAAACGACCGGGCGATGCGGGGCATCAGCATGAACACCCCGATCTCGGCGAGCACGCCAAGCGTCCACATCCAGCCGACGAGGGCCTTGCTGTAGCCGTGATCGACAAGATAGATCGAATAGAACACGTACAATGCGCCGTGCGCCGCCGACATGAAGAAACATGCGCCGAAAAGGGCCTGCACTTCGGGCCGGCGCAGCGTGTCACGCAAGCGCCCGGTCTCGCAGTGCAGCGCCGGAACGCGGGCTTCGGGCAGCGTGAGTGCACACAGCGCGATGCCTCCCAGCACCAGCGCAGTCATCCACAGCACCGAATCGAGCGGCAGGAAATCGAGCAGGTAGCCGATGCCGAGCACTGCGACGATGAACCCGATCGATCCCCACACCCTGACGCTGCCGTAACGGCTTGCCTGGGCTCCGAGATGCGCGAACGTCAGGCTCTCGACCAACGGCAACGCCGCGCTCCAGAAGAAGGCCATCAACGCCATCGCGATCAACAGCCCATCGAAGCGCGTCGTCACGAAGAAGATGCAGAATCCGGCAAGGCTGGCAGTCGCCGATAGCCTGATGATGAACAGGCGCCGTCCTGCATGCTCGGCGAGCCAGCCCCAGAGGTTGGGTGCGATCACGCGCATCACCTGCATCAGCGACATCAGGATCGCGATATCGGTTGCAGAGAGCGAGATCGACTGGAGATAGAGCGTGAAATACGGCGAAAAGGCGCCGACGAACGCGAAATAGAAAAAGTAGTATGCGGACAGGCGCCAGTACGGCAACACGGATGCAGCCCTAGCTGCGCCGGCGGCGGGCGGCAGACAGTGCCTGACGCACGGCCGGCGCCCGAACGAACGGCAAAGCCGTCAGCGCGGGGGCGCGGGAACGCGCTGCACGCCGGAGGGCGCGAGCCGGGCGAGCTTCGGCGTCGCGCAGGAAACGTCGCCGCACTGGGCGCGATGACGCAGCGCGTGGTCCATCAACACGATCGCCAGCATCGCTTCGGCGATCGGGGTGGCGCGGATACCGACACACGGGTCATGGCGACCATGGGTGTTGATGACCACGGCGTCGCCCTGCTTGTCTATCGAGCGACGATCGAGTCGAATGCTCGAGGTCGGCTTCACAGCCATGCTCACGAGAATGTCCTGGCCCGTCGAAATGCCGCCCAGCACTCCACCGGCATTGTTCGACAGGAAACCTTCGGGGGTCATTTCGTCGGAATGTTCGGTGCCGCGCTGCGCAACGCTGGAAAAACCGGCGCCGATCTCGACGCCTTTTACCGCGTTGATGCCCATCATCGCGTAGGCGATATCCGCATCGAGCCGGTCGTACACCGGCTCCCCCCAGCCCACCGGAACGCCGCTGGCCACGACATCGATGCGCGCTCCGACCGAGTCGCCGGATTTGCGCAGTTCGTCCATGTAGTCCTCGAGCGCCGGCACGATCGACGCGTTGGGGGCGAAGAACGGGTTGCGCCCGACTTCATCCCAGTCGACGAACGGGATCTCGATCGGTCCGAGCTGCGACATGAAGCCGCGGATGACGACTCCGTACTGCTGATTCAGCCATTTGCGTGCGATCGCACCCGCCGCCACGCGCACCGCCGTCTCGCGCGCCGACGAGCGGCCGCCGCCACGGTGATCGCGTATCCCGTATTTCTGCCAGTACGCATAATCGGCATGACCGGGGCGAAACGTCTCGGCGATGTTGCCGTAATCACGAGAGCGCTGGTCCTGGTTGCGAATCAGCAGCGCAATCGGAGTGCCGGTCGTAACGCCCTCGAACACCCCCGAAAGAATCTCCACTTCGTCCGGTTCGCGCCGCTGCGTGACGTGCCGCGACGTCCCGGGCTTGCGCCGATCGAGCTCGACCTGGATCTCCTGCGTCGAAATCGGCATGCCCGGCGGACACCCGTCCACGACACAGCCGATCGCCGGACCATGCGACTCACCAAAAGAAGTGACGCAAAAGAGTTTGCCTAAGCTATTGCCGGACATCGAATCCCGATTTCAGACGAGGGGTGGAGACGCGCCGAGTTTAGCACAGCGCTTCAGGACGCCGTCCCGGTCTTGTCCGGGCCGCTCTCCGCACTCTGCAGCCCATTCGCGCGATCGCTCGATGCTCAGTAGAAAAATTTCTCCAGCCGTTCGAATACTTCATGCTCCGCCCCGTGCCGGCGCACCGACAATACGTCGACGAGCTTCTCCACCTGCAGCACCATCTGCTCCAGCCGCTGGTCCTCGAACACCAGCAGCCAGATGCGGCTGCGGCGCGGATCGGACAGCGGCATGCACAAGATGCCTTCGACGTTGAACGCACGACGGGCGAACAGATTGCAGATGTGACTCATCACGCCGGGGTGATTGTTGACTTCGAGTTCCAGCACGACTTTGGCGAAGCCGGATTGCTGCAAGGGTTCGGCAACTTGTTCGATCATGTCAGCCTCCGATCATTTCGGTGTTCGCACCGCCTGGAGGCACCATCGGATAGACGAATTCCTCGCAGTCGATCGATGCGTGGATCAGGCACGGCCCCGGGGCGTTCAGCGCCTGGGCAAGCGCCGCGCGGGGGTTCCGGACCGTATCGAGATCGACGCCGTCGATGCCGAAGCCCTCGGCAATTTTCAGAAAATCCGGTGCGCCCTGGTACTTCGACGCGAACACCCGTTTACCGTAGAACAGGCTCTGCTGCTGATACACCAGCCCGAGCGAGTTGTTGTTCATCAGCACGATCTTCACGTTGAGCCCTTCTTCGGCGAGCGTCGCGAGTTCCTGGATGTTCATCTTGAAGCTGCCATCACCGGTGAAGCAGATGACCGTTCGCGCGGGAGCTGCCAGCGCTGCGCCGACCGCCACCGGCAAGCCGAATCCCATCGTCCCGAACCCGCCGGAGGTCAGCCACTGACGGGGCCGGCGAAACGGATAAGCCTGGGCAACCCACATCTGGTGCTGCCCGACGTCGGTGGTGACCACTGCCTCATCACTCACCGCACAGGCGACCGCCTGAACGAGACCATAGGGGCTGCGCGGATCCTCCAGCCTCGGCATGTGCAGCGGAAAACGGCTTTTGAGGCTGCCGACATGTGACAGCCAGCGCTTGCGCAGCCTGATGTTCACCCGCGGCAACAGCGCGTCGAGAACCACGCCGACATCCCCATTGATCGCGACATGCGCGTTCCTGATCTTGTGCAGTTCGGACGGATCGATGTCGATATGCACGATCTTCGCCCGCGGGCAGAATTGCGCCGCCTTGCCGATCGCCCGGTCGTCGAAGCGCGCACCGACGCAGATCAGCAGGTCCGATTCTTCGAGGATGAAATTCGTGTAGCGCGCGCCATGCATCCCCAGCATGCCGAGCGAAAGCGGGTGGTCGATCGGCATCACGCCCAGCGCCATCAACGTCATCGTGGTCGGCAAGCCGGCACGCTCGGCGAGCATGACGATTTGCTGCGCTGCGCCGGAATGAATCACGCCGCCGCCGACATACAACACCGGGCGTTCCGCAGCATTGATGAGTCGTGCCGCCTCCTCGATCGCGTCCGGATCGCTTGCGGGCGCGGCATTCGGGATGGCCGGCAGCGGAAACGCATCGAAGCTCACGACCTGGGTCTGCACATCCTTCGGGATGTCGATCAGCACCGGGCCGGGACGCCCGGACATCGCGAGGCGAAACGCGTCGGGAATCACCTCCAGCAATTCGGCTGCCGAGCGCACGAGGAAATTATGCTTCGTGACCGGCACCGTCATGCCGTAGATGTCGGCTTCCTGGAAGGCGTCGGTGCCGATCATCGAAAGCGGCACCTGCCCGGTGATCGCCACCATGGGAATCGAATCCAGATGCGCGTCGGCGATCGCCGTAACCAGGTTCGTCGCACCGGGGCCGCTCGAGGCAAAGCACACCTCCGGGCGGCCCGACACCCTGGCCATCCCCTGGGCGATGAACCCGGCTCCCTGTTCATGACGGGCGAGCACGTGGCGAATCAGCTTGCTACCCGACAGCGCATCGTAGAGCGGCAGGATAGCGCCGCCGGGAATACCGGCAACGGTGCGTATGCCCTGCCGTTCAAGCAAGCGCAGGATCAGTTCGGCGCCGGTCATCTGAATCATCATGATCTCCTTCGGTTCATATCCGGGCGGCAGGAACCGGCGGCGCAAAAAACAAACCCCCGCCGGGCCTGCGCGCCGGCGGGGGTTGGAATCGATGCTACCTGGTTGTCCCTTGCCCTTAAGACGCGCGCCTGCCTACGCTTGCTACTACGCGTACCGGCAGTACTACGGCGAGGGAGAGAACCAGATGCGTCATGGCACTACAAATATCGGGATCGGTGCTGCGGATTCTAACCACGGATCGAACAGAAAAACAAGCGCGACGCGGCAACGCGTTCGTTCAGGCCTTCCCGTCCCGCAACAGGCGCCGCAGGATCTTGCCGACATTCGTCTTCGGTAATTCGTCGCGAAACTCCACGAGGTGAGGGATCTTGTATGCAGTCAGGCTTTTGCGACAGTGCGCAATGATCATTTCGCGGGTGAGCGAGGGATCTTTGCGCACGATGAACACTTTGACGGCTTCCCCGGTGCGCTCGTCCGGCACGCCCACTGCGGCGACTTCCAGCACGCTTGGGTGGCTTGCGACGACGTCCTCGATCTCGTTCGGAAAGACGTTGAAACCCGATACCAGAATCATGTCCTTCTTGCGATCGACGATACGCACAAAGCCTTTTTCGTCGATCGTCGCGATGTCACCGGTGCGCAGGAAACCATCGGGCGTAAAGACGTGGGCCGTATCCTCCGGCCGATTCCAGTACTCGCGCATCACCTGCGGCCCCCGCACGCACAGTTCGCCGGGCTGCCCGAGCGGCATTTCGCTGCCGTCGTCGCCGCGAATGCTCACTTCCGTCGATGAAACGGGCAGGCCGATCGAATGATTGAAGGCGGGCAGATCGAGCGGGTTTATCGTCACCGCGGGCGAGGTTTCGGTCAGTCCGTAGGCCTCGATGAGCGGCTGTCCGGTGATCCGTCGCCAGCGGTCCGCCACCTGCTGCTGCACCGCCATTCCCCCGCCGAGCGCGATGTGGAGCCGGGAGAAATCGAGCTTGGCAAAATCCGGGTTGTTCAGCAACGCATTGAACAGCGTATTGACCCCGGTGATGGCGGTGAATTTGTACTTGGCGAGTTCCTTGATGAAGCCGGGAATGTCGCGAGGATTGGTGATCAGCACGTTCGTCGCGCCGAGCTTGAAGAATGTCAGGCAGTTCGCGGTCAGGGAAAAAATATGATAGAGCGGAAGCGCCGTGATGATGATTTCCTCGCCTTCATGCACGAAGGGCCGGATCCAGGCGTGTGCCTGCTGCAGGTTCGCGATGATGTTGCGATGGGTCAGCACTGCCCCTTTCGCCACGCCGGTGGTGCCACCCGTGTATTGGAGAAAGGCGATGTCGTCGTGTCCGACGCTCACCGGCTCGAGCGGGAATGCGGCGCCCTTGGACAATGCCGCCGAAAAACTCACATGACCTGGGAGATTCCATGACGGCACCAGCTTCTTGACCTGTCGGACGACCAGATTGACGATCAGGCTTTTCGGAAAGCCGAGCATTTCGCCGAGGCTCGTGACGACGATATGAGGCATCGTGAGCTTCGGCAGCACCTGTTCGAGCGTGCTAGCGAAATTCTCGACGATGACGATCGTCTCGGCGCCGGAGTCGCGGAGCTGATGCTCCAGCTCACGAGCGGTATACAGCGGATTGACGTTGACAACGACGTAGCCGGACCGGAGCACTCCGAACATGGCGATCGGGTACTGCAGCATGTTGGGCATCATCAGCGCAACGCGCGCGCCCCTCGGAAGCTTCAGCGCGCCTTGCAGGAAGCCTGCGAACCGGACGGACAAGCGGTCGAGTTCGGTATAGCTGATGCCCTTGCCCATGTTGATGTAGGCCGGCCGGTCACCAAACTGCCGCACGCTGCGGCTGAACAGATCGCCGATGGAGCTGAACTCGTCGGGATCGATTTCTGCGGGAACGCCCGGGGGATAGCTCTGCAGCCAGATCTTTTCCATCATCGACTCCTTCAGCCAGAAACCGCTGCCGGCAAGCGTGATCTGATCAAGCCATCCGGAACCCGCCCGGCGTCAGAGACGCGGCGGCGGGATCCGGTCTGTCATCGGAGCCGCGGCAATGATCGTCACGCCCTGTCACCGGACTCGCGCATCCGCCGCAACGAGAAGCTGCTGCGTTATTTTTCGTCCTCTTCGCCCGGCTCGCGCGGCCAGTTGCGAATGTAGTTTTTCAGCATCCGGTTCTCGAAGCTCTGCTCTTCAAGCACCGCCTTCGCCACGTCATGGAAGGACACCACGCCCATCAGCGTATTACCGTCCATCACTGGCAGATAACGCTGGTGGTGATCGACCATCAGGCGACGCAGCGCATCCATTTCCATGTCGGGGGACGCGATCATCGGCCCGGGAAGCATTGCCGCTTCGACGGGCATCTCGGCCCACCCCGCGCCGCCCTTGTGTACGGCCTGCAGCACCTCGCGAAAAGTCAGCATGCCGGTCATCTGGCCCTGCGAAAAAACCACGAGCGAGCCGACGTCCTGCTCCGTCATGATGGCTACCGCTTCAGCCATGCTCCTGCTGGGAGCAATCGTATAGAGCACCTTGCCCTTGATCGCAAGAATCTCGCTCACCAGCATTTGTATTCCCCCACCATTTTCATGTAATTCACCTTGGGCGATGTTAGTGGAATGTCGTGAGCACGAACAGCGTCTGCATAAATCGCCGCACTCGTCGTCGCGGCGTGCGCAGACCTCGAATGCGGCTCTCCACTGCGTTATTCGAGTTCTTTATTTGGTCAGTTCGTCGAGCTTGCCTGTTCGCTTCGCCCACTCGTCGGCATCCGGCAAGGGATCCTTGCGTTCGACAATCGGCTTCCACTGCTGCGCGAGTTCGGCATTGAGGGCGATGAAATGACGCTGCCCCTCGGGGACGTCGTCCTCGGCAAAAATGGCTTCCACCGGACACTCCGCGACACACAGGGTGCAGTCGATGCATTCCGTCGGGTCGATCGCAAGGAAATTTGCCCCTTCCCTGAAGCAGTCCACCGGACAGACGTCAACACAGTCGGTGTACTTGCAGCGGATGCAGGCTTCAGTTACAACATAAGTCATTATTTGAACTCCATCAGTTCGGTACGCGGTCAAAATGGGCAGCACTCCCAGTGCTCACAATATAGCCGAGAGAGCCCGCCTGGTGCCATTGCCGCCTCCCTCGCCTCGCCCGGTGTAGCCCCTTGGCCCGGAGAACTTCTTGACGCGCGGGCCGGCTTCGCATAACTTTTCGGAAACTCCCAGCACGAGGCGGTTCGATTCCGCCTTGTCGACCGGGTCCGTCAGGGCCCGCCCCCCTATCCGAAGCACTACCGTTACCCCTGATGCGAGGAAACATGAGCGAGCATATCCATTACGTCACCGACGGCAATTTTGAAGCCGAGGTGCTTCAGTCGCAGACCCCCGTGCTGGTCGACTACTGGGCCGAATGGTGCGGCCCGTGCAAGATGATTGCGCCGATTCTCGACGACGTCGCCAAGGAATACGCCGGCAAGCTGAAAGTCGCGAAGCTCAACATCGACGAAAACCAGGAGACGCCCGCCAAATTCGGCGTGCGGGGCATTCCGACGCTGATGCTGTTCAAGGGCGGCAACGTCGAAGCCACGAAGGTCGGCGCGCTGTCGAAGTCCCAGCTCACTGCCTTCATTGACAGCAACCTCTGAGCAGCGCTACAGTCCAATCCGTTTCCGCGGCGCCTCCCGCGCCCCGTGCCGAAATTCCCGGCGCCGCGATTGCCTCTCTCCCAGATCCCTTCACCTGCTTCATCCAATAGCGCCTTGTTGCGCCCTCTCGCCATGCAATTATCGGAGCTTAAGTCCCTCCACGTAAGCGAACTGCTGGAAATGGCCATCGCGAATGAAATCGATGGCGCCAACAGGTTGCGCAAACAGGAACTCGTGTTCGCCCTGCTCAAGAACCGGGCGAAGAAGGGCGAACCGATCTATGGCGACGGAGCACTCGAAGTCCTGCCCGACGGATTCGGATTCCTGCGTTCCCCGGACATTTCCTATCTTGCCGGCACTGACGACATCTACGTTTCCCCGTCGCAGATCCGGCGCTTCAACCTTCACACCGGCGACACGATCGAAGGCGAGATTCGCACGCCCAAAGACGGAGAGCGATATTTCGCGCTGGTCAAGCTGGACAAGATCAACAGCGAGCCTCCCGAGGCCTGCAAGCACAAGATCCTCTTCGAGAACCTCACGCCGCTGCACCCCAACGAATGCCTCAAGCTCGAACGGGACATCCGCGGAGAAGAAAACATCACGAGCCGGGTGATCGACATGATCGCGCCGATCGGCAAAGGCCAGCGCGGCCTGATCGTCTCCCCGCCGAAGAGCGGCAAGACGGTGATGTTGCAGCACATCGCCCACTCCATCGTCGCCAATCATCCCGACGTCGTCGTCATCGTACTGCTCATCGACGAGCGCCCGGAGGAAGTGACCGAGATGCAGCGATCCGTCAAAGGTGAAGTGGTCGCTTCCACCTTCGACGAACCCGCTTCTCGCCACGTCCAGGTCGCCGAGATGGTGATCGAGAAGGCCAAGCGCCTGACCGAGCACAAGAAGGACGTCGTCATTCTGCTCGACTCGCTGACGCGCCTCGCGCGCGCCTACAACACCGTGGTGCCCGCATCGGGCAAGGTGCTCACCGGCGGCGTGGACGCGAACGCGCTGCAGAAGCCCAAGCGCTTCTTCGGCGCCGCCCGGAACATCGAGGAAGGCGGGTCGCTGACGATCATCGCGACCGCGCTGATCGACACCGGCAGCCGCATGGACGACGTGATCTACGAAGAATTCAAGGGCACGGGCAACATGGAGTTGCACCTCGATCGCCGCATGGCCGAGAAGCGGGTTTATCCGGCGATCAACGTCAATCGGTCCGGCACGCGCCGGGAGGAACTCCTCCTCAAGCCCGACGTACTGCAGAAAGTGTGGATCCTGCGCAAATTACTGTATGGCATGGACGACATCGACGCGATGGAATTCCTGCTCGACAAGATCAAGGCCACCAAGAGCAACGGCGAGTTCTTCGACGCGATGCGCCGCGGCTGAAGCAGGACGTTCAAGTCATGACGCCACCCGAGGGTGGCGTTTTTATTGCAGCGTTCCGGAGGAGGCACTACAACGGGACTCTACAGCCGGCCGTCTCCCCGAAGCAGCTTATTTATACTCGAAGAAACCTTTGCCTGACTTGCGGCCGAGATAGCCCGCCTCGACCATCTCCACGAGAAGCGGCGCGGGGCGATACTTCGGATCCTTGAAACCTTCGAAGAGCACCTGCATCACCGCGAGTTCCACGTCGAGACCGATCATGTCGCCCAGCGCGAGCGGGCCGATGGGATGGTTGCAGCCCAGCTTCATCGCCTCGTCGATCTCGGCCGCGCTCGCAAGGCCTTCCCCGAGGGCAAAAATCGCCTCGTTGATCATCGGGCACAGCAGCCGGTTGACCACGAAACCCGGACTGTTGCGCACTTGCACCGACGTCTTGCCGACTGCCCCGGCAAGCGTCTCGACCATCGTGTAAGTGGCGTCGGACGTCTGCAAGCCGCGAATGAGCTCCACCAGCGCCATCACCGGAACGGGATTGAAGAAATGCATGCCGATAACTCGGTCGGCGCGTCGCGTGGAAGCGGCGAGCTTCGTGATCGAGATCGATGACGTATTGCTCGCGATGATCGCTTCGGGTTTTGCAAGGGCGTCCAGTTGCTCGAAGATTTTCAGCTTCAGTGCGAGGTTTTCCGTTGCCGCCTCGATGATGAGGTCGCAGTCGCTCATCGCGCCGAGCTCCGTCGATCCGCTCACCCGCGCAAGCGCCTCAGCCTTCTGCGCTTCCGTCATCTTGTCTTTCTTGACGAGCCGATCGAGACTGCCGCTGAGGGTCGCCAGACCGCGCTGCAACGCGGCGTCCGCAACGTCGCTCATCACGACGTCGAACCCTGCCACCGCGAATGCCTGGGTTATGCCGTTTCCCATCGTTCCGGCACCGACGATCCCGATTTTTTTCATATTCATTGTATGTCCCGCTCCTGTCGTTTAACGAACACATCGGCATTGCCATCGAGAATCCCGTACCGAAGCGCATGGGGAAAACTCTAGTGCAATTTACCTTGATGATGCCAGCGCCGCGAGCGCCCGCCATCGGAGCTATCCGCCGGTCACGGCGGCCCGTACCCGATCCTGATGATCGCGTTCCGATGACACTCGCTTGACGGGCGAAAAAAAGGGAGCCCGAAGGCTCCCTTTTCTGTTGGCGGAGTGGACGGGACTCGAACCCGCGACCCCCGGCGTGACAGGCCGGTATTCTAACCAACTGAACTACCACTCCGCGCTGACCTGCTACCGGCAGTTTTCTGCCGGTTTGCGCGCCGCCTCACGGCGACCCGCCTTGTTCTGGCGTCCCCACGGGGATTCGAACCCCGGTTACCGCCGTGAAAGGGCGATGTCCTAGGCCTCTAGACGATGGGGACATCGTCGCTTTCTTCGGTTGGTGGAGGTAAGCGGGATCGAACCGCTGACCTCTTGCATGCCATGCAAGCGCTCTCCCAGCTGAGCTATACCCCCACGAAAGAGCAGAGAACTATAGCGCTTGAATGATCGCACTGCAAGCACAGCTTGTTCGCCGATCCGACTCGATATGCACCAGCGAAAACACACCAAACTGCTGCCATAAAACTGGCGGAGTGGACGGGACTCGAACCCGCGACCCCCGGCGTGACAGGCCGGTATTCTAACCAACTGAACTACCACTCCGCGCTGACCTGCTACCGGCAGTTTTCTGCCGGTTTGCGCGCCGCCTCACGGCGACCCGCCTTGTTCTGGCGTCCCCACGGGGATTCGAACCCCGGTTACCGCCGTGAAAGGGCGATGTCCTAGGCCTCTAGACGATGGGGACATCGTCGCTTTCTTCGGTTGGTGGAGGTAAGCGGGATCGAACCGCTGACCTCTTGCATGCCATGCAAGCGCTCTCCCAGCTGAGCTATACCCCCTGGCCCGAAAGAGCGCGCATTATAGGGCTACCCAATAACACTGTAAACCCCGAATTGCGATTATCTTTGCATCTCACAGAACCTTGCCGGGATTCATCAAACCGCGCGGATCGATGCATTCCTTTATCGCCCGCATCAACTCCAGTTCGACTTCCGATTTGTAGCGCCGGACCTCGACGCGCTTGAGCTGGCCGAGGCCGTGCTCCGCGGATATCGAGCCCCCGAGCTGGTCGACGACATCGTGAACGAGGCGATTGACTTCCTCTGTTCTCGCGATGAAATGGGTGTTTTCCTGCGCGTTCGGTTTCGACAGGTTGTAGTGGAGGTTCCCGTCGCCGATATGGCCGAACGCAACGATGCGCGCATCGGGCCATACGGTCAGAAGGGCAGCGTCTGCCCGCTCGAGGAATTCCGGAATCCTGCTTAGCGGAACCGAAATATCGTGCTTGATGCTGACGCCTTCCAGCCGCTGCGCCTCGGAGACGTTTTCGCGCAACGCCCAGAGGGTTTCGGCCTGCGCCAGGCTCGAAGCGACCGCAGCATCGAGCACGAGCCCCTCGTCCATTGCTTCGGCCAGCGCCTGCTCGAGCATTTCCCCTAGCGGCGCATCGGCGGAAGCGTCCATCAACTCCACGAGCACCGCCCATGCGCCCGGGTCGGCGAGCGGCGATCGGGCACCGGGGAGATGCTTCAATACCAGATCGAGCGCCGGGCGCCCGACGATTTCGAACGCCGTCACCCGATCGCCTCCTGCATTCCTCAGCCGGGCGAGAAGCGTCACAGCTGCCGCGGGGTCGGCTATCGCAACCCAGGCCGTGGCGCGGCTGCGCATGCGGGGAAAGAGCTTCAGTGCCGCCGCGGTGACGATACCGAGCGTGCCTTCCGCGCCGATGAAAAGCTGCTTCAGATCATAGCCGGTGTTGTCCTTGCGCAATGCCCTCAACCCGTCCCATACGCGGCCGTCAGGCAGGACGACCTCGACGCCGAGCACCAGTTCTCGCATGTTGCCGTAACGCAGAACATGAACTCCGCCTGCGTTCGTGGATAAATTCCCGCCGATCTCGCAACTCCCCTCCGAAGCGAGCGACAGCGGGAAAAGCCGATCGACCGATGCCGCCTCCTGCTGGACGGCCGCAAGGGTGCAGCCGGCCTCGGCGATCAAAGCATTGTTGGCGGGATCGACCGCGCGAATGCGACTCATGCGTGACAGATTGATCACCACCGTCTGTCCGTCCGGCAATGGGGTCGCGCCGCCGCACAGGCCGGTATTTCCTCCCTGCGGGACCATCGCCACGTCCGCCGCTGCACAGGCCCGCACGACTGCCGCAACTTCGGCCGTTCCGGCGGGCTTGACGACCGCCAGCGCGGTTCCCGTATAGCGTCCGCGCCAGTCGGTCAGGTGGGGCGCCATCGACTCGGGGTCGGTGAGCACATGCGGCGCCCCGACGGCGGCCGCAAGCGCGCTTAGCAACTCGTTCATATCGGGCAACTCCGGTTCAACCATGCCCCAGGCAGTATCGCAACGTGGGCAGCATCCGTTCGACGGCCGCCTCTCCTTCGGCAATGGCCTCCGCGGCCCGATGAAAATCCATCGGCCCCAAGTGGCCCAGGCGCGGAGAAATCTGCACATCGGCCGGCTCGCCGGCAAGCCGGCTGCGCGCGATACGAACCTGCATGATGTTGATGCTGCTCGTGAGAACGGTCAGAAGCGAAGGCAGGTTTGCCTCACGCAACGGATTCTGACCGTTTCCCGGCTCACCGTTCCCGCCGCTGGCGAAAAAGCCCAGGCGTCCGAACAGGCGCTCCGTCCAGCCGATACCGGTTTCGGCTTCGGCCGGCACCGGACGCCAGGATTTTCCGATCATGTCCGACCCCAGATCGACCGCGATCACGACATCGGCTCCCATCGCGCGGCACAGGGAAACCGGCACCGGGTTGACGAGACCACCGTCCACGAGAAGGCGGCCATTATGGATGACCGGTGTGAACAGCCCGGGAAGCGCGATCGAGGCGCGCACAGCGGCCGAAACGCTTCCTTCCCGCAGCCAGATCTCCCGCCCGGTTTCCAGTTCGGTGGCGACGCACGCAAAGGAGCGCTGGAGTTCGGAAAAATCCCGATCGACGAAATTGCGTTCGAAAAACTGGATGAGTTTCTGTCCGCGGATCAGCCCGCCCCTGAGGCTGACGTCGAGCAGCGAAACGACATCCTGCCATTTCAGCGACTGTGCCCATTCGGCGAGCTTCGTGAGATCTCCCGCTGCCATCGCGGCGCCGACGAACGCTCCGATCGAACATCCGCAGATCACCTGCGGCTCGATTCCTTCGCGAGCCAGCGCCTGCAGGACGCCCAGGTGGGCCCAGCCTCGCGCCGCACCGCTGCCCAGAGCCAGACCGATGACCGGACTGCTGCCGGGCACGCACGGGAGCGCCGTTTCGTACATGGCGCTAGCAGGACATCACGGGAGTGGCCTGGCGTAAAGATCGTGCACGTCGCAGTCGGTGACGCGCACCTTGGCGAATTCGCCGGGCACGAGACCGTCGCCATCCGGGATGATGACCAGCCCGTCCACTTCGGGGGCATCGCTCCCCGAGCGGGCAACCGCGCCTTCATCGTCGACCTCCTCGACGAGCACGGTGATGTCGCGCCCGATCCAGCGTTCGAGGCGCTGCGTCGAGATGTCTTCCTGGAAATCCATCAGACGCATCCGCCGCTCCTCGCGAACCTCATCCGGCACGGGGTCGGCCAGCAGATTGGCGGCGGCGCCTTCGACAGGCGAATACGCGAATGCACCGACGCGGTCGAGCTGCGCCTCTTCGAGGAAACGGAGCAGCTGCTCGAAATCTTCATCCGTTTCACCGGGGAAGCCGGTAATGAACGTCGAGCGGATCGTCAGGTCGGGACAAATGCTGCGCCACTTGCGGATCCGTTCGAGGACGTTTTCGACATTCCCGGGACGCTTCATCGCCTTGAGGATGCGCGGACTGGCGTGCTGGAACGGCACATCCAGATACGGCAGGATCTTGCCTTCGGCCATCAGCGGAATCAGTTCGTCTACGCTCGGATAGGGATAGACGTAGTGCATCCGCACCCATACCCCGAGTTCGCCGAGCGCCTTCGCCAGGTCGATCAGCCTGGTCTTGAGCGGGCGGCCGTTCCAGAAGCCGGTGCGATATTTCATGTCGACACCATAAGCGCTGGTGTCCTGCGAGATCACGAGGAGTTCCTTCACGCCGGAATCGACGAGCGATTCGGCCTCGCGCATGACGTCATGGACCGGACGGCTGACGAGGTCGCCCCGCATCGACGGAATGATGCAGAAGCTGCAGCGGTGGTTGCAGCCCTCGGATATCTTGAGGTAGGCGTAATGAGCCGGGGTCAGCCGGATTCCCTGAGGTGGAATGAGGTCCGTAAAAGGATCGTGCGGTTTCGGCAGATGCTGGTGTACGGCCTTCACCACGGCGTCGGTGGCATGCGGACCCGTCACTGCCAGCACCTGGGGGTGGGCGGCAAGGATGACGTCGTCCTTGGCACCGAGGCATCCCGTGACGATCACCTTGCCATTTTCGGCGAGCGCCTCGCCGATGGCGTCGAGGGACTCCTCGACTGCGGCATCGATGAAACCGCAGGTATTGACGACGACGAGATCCGCGTCATCGTAGCTGCCGGAAAGGTCGTAGCCTTCGGCACGCAGGCGGGTCAGGATATGTTCGGAATCGACCGTGGCCTTGGGGCACCCGAGGGACACGAAGCCGACGCGCGGTACGCGCTGGGATTTCTGCTGGGTCATGCTCTCTGTTGCAACCCTCTGCGGCACACGATCGTGGCCGCGGGCGGGGTTCGCCTTATTTCTGGGCGGCGCGGCCGCCCTTGCCCGTGGGGTTTTCTGCCGGTGCATCGGTTCCGGTAGCCGTTTTTGCAGTCGTCTCGTCCTTGCCCGCAGGAGTGTAACTGGGGAACGGGAATCCGGTGAAGATGTTGCGGGTCTGGCTCTCGATCTGCTCCTGCATCTGCGAGAACATCTTCTTGCTCTGCTCGACGTAGGTACCCATCACGCTTTGCAGCGCTGGGCCCTGGAAATTCAGGAACTGTGCCCATAGGTCCTGGCTGATCGGGCTGTTCTCGCCATAGATGGCCTGCGCCTGTTCCTGCAGCTTTCCCTGCATTTCGGTAAAGGCCTTGATGTTGTTCTCGAGGTACTTCCCCATCATTCCCTGCGTTGCGTTGCCGTAGAAGCGGATCATGTGGGCAAGAAGATCGCTGGTGAACATCGGCGCGCCGCCGGCTTCTTCTTCGAGGATGATCTGGAGCAGGATGCTGCGCGTCAGGTCCTCAGTGGTTTTGGCATCGACCACCTGGAATTCTTCGCGGCTGAGCACCAGTTCCTTGACGTCGGCCAGCGTGATGTACGAACTGGTCCGGGTGTCGTACAAACGGCGATTCGGGTACTTCTTGATCAGGCGCGCTTGCTCGGCCATATTCGCTTTTCTCCTCGACGGCGGTCGATTCCGCTCTGTAAAAAAATTATACCGCGCTGCCGAAAGAAAAACCCCGCCATTCGGCGGGGGTTCACAATCGTCTACAGGCTTCGGATGCTGCATCAGCACATGTGGAGGCCGCCGTTGATGTTGATCGTCGCGCCGGTCACGTAACCGGCCAGATCGGAAGACAGGTAGGAGCACAGAGCGCCGATTTCTTCCGGCTTGCCCAGGCGCTTCATCGGGACGCTGTCGATGATGCCCTGGCGAATGTCTTCGCGAATCGCCATCACCATCTCGGTGCCGATATAGCCCGGCGCGATCGCATTGACGGTCACGCCTTTCGTCGCCAGTTCCGCGGCAAGGGCTTTCGTGAAGCCGAGCACGCCCGCCTTGGCAGTCGAGTAGTTGGTCTGGCCGGCCTGGCCCTTGACGCCGTTCACCGAAGAAATATTGATGATTCGGCCATAGCCCCGTTCTGCCATCTTCGGCGAAACGTGGTGAGTGACGTTGAAAAGGCTGTTGAGGTTGGTGTTGATGACCGCATCCCACTGCACCTTTTCCATCTTCGGGAAGAACTTGTCGCGGGTGATCCCGGCGTTGTTCACCAGCACATCGATCGCACCCACCTCGCCCTCGATCTTCGCCACCATCGCGCGACAGGAGTCATAGTCCGATACGTCGCCTTCGGCAGCGATGAAATCGAAGCCGAGCTCCTTCTGCCGTCCCAGCCACTCATCCTTCTGCGGAAAGCCGGGGAGACAATTGGCCACGACCTTCATTCCGTCCTTTGCCAGCGCCTGGCAGATAGCGGTACCCAGGCCACCCATGGCGCCGGTGACGAGTGCGACTTTCTGATTCATTTGCAATCCTCTTGCTGCAATTGGGTGATGAGGAATCGCAGGCAGTCGCGCCTTCGTCGGCTGCCCCGCTCTTCGGTTCACTGACAGGCGGCACCCGGGACGCGGGTACCACGAGCGGAAAGATTATAAGCACATTTGTTGCAGGATGCTGCAATGCAATAAGCAAAAACGGCGTGCTCCTGCTGCCGGAACACGCCGTCATCGAACCTTGCGGACCTTGCTCAGAACATGTGCTGACCGCCGTTGATCGAGATATTGGCGCCGGTGACGAAGGCCGCCTCCTCGGACGACAGGTAGGCCACCAGCCCCGCGATTTCTTCAGGCTTGCCCAGGCGCGCCACCGGGATCTGCGGCAGGATCTTGGTGTCCAGGATCTCCTGCGGGATCGCCATCACCATCTTGGTGCCGATGTATCCGGGCGAGATCGTGTTGACGGTCACGCCGGAACGAGCCACTTCCAGTGCCAGCGCTTTCGTGAACCCGTGCATCCCGGCCTTGGCCGCGGAATAGTTGGTCTGGCCGAACGCGCCCTTCTGTCCGTTGACCGATGACACGTTGATGACCCGACCCCACTTGCGCTCGACCATTCCGTCCATGACCTGCTTGGTCATGTTGAATACGCTGTCGAGGTTGGTCGAGATCACCGCATCCCAGTCCGCCTTGGTCATCTTGCGGAACGTCATGTCGCGGGTGATGCCGGCGTTATTGACCAGCACCTCCACCGGGCCAACCTCCTTCGTCACCGTTTCGACGCAGCTCCGGGCCGAATCGAAATCCGACACGTCGCAGGGAAAGGCGCGGAAACCGTAACCCATGTTGTTCATCGTCTGCAGCCACTCGCCGGCTTTGGTATTACCCGGTGAATGCGTGGTCACCACCCTGTAGCCCAGTGCCGCCAGCTTGATGCAGACCGCTTCGCCCAGGCCGCCCATGCCTCCCGTTACCAGTGCAACTCTTGCCATGTTCTGACTCCTCTCCCGTTTCGTCTCTCGAAGGGTCTGTAACAATGCCCGGCAGCGCCCCCCGTATCCGCTGCCGCGAGCTGATTCTTCTTGTCGGCTATCTTTCTTGTCGGTTATCGCGTCAGGCCTTTTCCTTCACGTACCGGCCCGGAGCCGGTTCGATCGGCGTGTACGTCGCATTGCCGATGCGCCCGCGTGCCGCAACCTGCTTGCCGCCGCGCAGCTTCAGCCATTCGATCCAGTGCAGCCACCAGCTGCCCTTGCGTTCGGCGGCACCCTCCAGCCATTCATCAGGGTCGGCAGCGGTGGACGGATTGACCCAGAAGCTGCGGCGATTCTTCGATGCGGGGTTGATGGCCCCGGCGATATGCCCGCTCGCGCCCAGCACGAAAGTCGTATCGCCCCCGAGCAGACCGCGCGACAGGTAGGCGCCTTTCCACGGCACGATGTGGTCCTCGCGCGTCGCGAGCAGGTAGGCCGGCACATCGACCTTGCCGAGATCGAGCTTGACGCCGAGCACTTTGAGCTTGCCCGGCACCCGGAGGTTGTTTTCGAGGTACATGTTGCGCAGGTACCACGTCAGGAACGGTCCCGGCAGGTTCGTGCTGTCCGAATTCCAGTACAGCAGGTCGAAGGGCGGTGGCGTGTTGCCCTTCAGATAATTGCCGACCACGTACTGCCAGATCAGGTCGTTGGCGCGCAGCGAGGAAAAGACGTTGGCAAGTTCCTGCCCCTTGAGCAGCCCGCCCTTGCCGATCGCCGCTTCACGCGCTGCGACGCTCGCTTCATCGACGAGACAGCCGAGTTCCCCGGCGTCGGCGAAATCGAGCAACGTCGTCATCAGCGTCACACTCTCGACCGGCTCCTCGCCGCGGCCTCGCGCGACCGCAAGAGCTGCGGACAGAATCGTGCCGCCGACGCAGAAACCGAGCACGTTGGGTTTTTTCACGCGCGTCACCGCGCGCACGACATCGAGCGAGGTCAGCACCCCCTTGTCGACGTAATCGTCCCACGTGAAGTGCCCGCCCTCGGCGCCGACGTTCTTCCACGACACGAGGAACACCGTGAAACCCTGCTCGACAGCGAAACGCACAAGAGAGTTTTCCGGCTGCAGATCCAGCACGTAATACTTGTTGATGCTCGGCGGAACGATCAGCAGCGGGACCTGCGCGACCTTGTCGGTGAGCGGCGCGTACTGGATCAGCTGAACGAGTTCGTTCTCGTGGATCACCGCGCCGGGCGTGACCGCCAGATTGCGGCCGACTTCGAACGCCGCCTCGTCGGTCATCGAAATGCGCCCTTTTTCGAGATCCGCGATCAGGTTCTTCAGCCCTTTCGTGATGCTTTCGCCCTTGGTCTCGAGTGCCGTCTTGATGAATTCGGGATTGGTTGCGGCGAAGTTCGACGGCGCCAGCGCGTCGATATACTGCCGCGTGAGAAACTGCACCCTCGACTTGGCCCGTCCATCGGCCATCGGCACCGCGTCGGAAACCTGCTTGAGGAATTGGGAGTTCAACAGGTACGCCTGCCGGACATAATCGAACACCGGACTCGACGCCCACTCCGGCGACGAAAACCGGCGGTCGCCGGGGGGCGGTTCGACGATCGGTGCCGCCTGCTCGCCGGGTTTGCGCTGCAACAGCGCAGACCACAGCGCCGCGTGCCGCTCGGCGAACTGCTGTTGCATGCGGCTGAGTTCCTCCGCTTCCGGCAACGGAAGCCGCTGGACCGTTGCGCCGGAGCTGTCTTGCATCGCGGCCTGCTGACGCCCCACGGCGTCGAAGAAGTTCTGCATCATGGCCTGGCCGAACTGCAGCATTCCCTGAGCTGCTGCGTTAGCCTGCTGCTTGTCTTCCGAATCAGACATCCGCCCCTCCTGAGGCATGGGTACGGGCCGCTGGCGGGCATATCCCGTCGACCCTGGTGGTGTACGCTCCTTCCCCCCTGCTTGCCGGGCATGCGGCCGCGGGCACAAGCCGGGTAGAATCGGCAATCATGTACATTGTCGCCATCGCCTGGTCATACGTGGTTCTGCTTGCTGCCCTTTCCGACACCACGGTGATTGGCGGCGTGCTCACTTTCATATTCTGGGGGGTGGGACCGCTAGCCCTTTTTCTCTGGCTGTCCGGAACCCCGGCACGGCGTCGGAGCGCACGCAAGAGCCGCGGCGACGAAGAGACAGGTGCCAACGATAGAGCCGATTCCACCCTCGATCAATAGTACCGATCATGCGTCCGGCCTAAGGTGCCAACCATACCATTGACACAAAGCGCCCAGTGATACCCTCCCTCCGGTAGGAAAAAAAACGTTCCCGGCCGGCATAAGTGCAGATGTCGCCGCCGTACGTGCGTGAGACGTCGAGCCGGGCCAGACGCAGGCGCGCGAGCAGGAAGAGATCGGCCATCCACTTGCCGGCCTCGGCGGCACGTCGAAAGGCGATCGCAGTGGCTGGATCGGCCGCGACGAATACCTCGCGAACCTCGTCGCCAACCTCGAAAGCTGCTGGCCCGATCGCCGGCCCCAGCCATGCCATCACCGTCGCAGCCGGTACGTCCATGCGTGCCAGCGTCGCATCCAGCACCCCTGCGGCAAGACCGCGCCAGCCCGCGTGGGCCGCTGCGACGACGCTGCCTTCGTCATTGCAGAAGAGCACCGGGAGACAATCGGCCGTCATCACGGCGCATACCGCGCCGGCCCGCCTGGCGACTGACGCATCGGCGCGGGCCGGGATGCCGATGCGATCGGCGTCGGCGACCGCCACGCCGTGCACCTGATCGAGCCACGCCGGCTCATCGGGCAGGCACTGCCGAAGCAGGGCCCGATTGCGGCGCACGTCGGCGACCGAATCACCGACGTGCAGGCCAAGATTCATGCTCGCGTACGGCCCCGTGCTGACCCCACCGTGGCGCGTCGTCACGAGCCCGCGCACGCGCGGCGGGGCCGGCCAGTCCGGCTCGATCCAGTCCTCCGTCACGATGCGGATTCCTCGCGCAGGCTCGCCAGCAGCGCTTCGAAATCCTCGGGGAGCGGCGATTCCCAAGTCATCTCGGCGCCGCTCGCCGGATGCAGCAGGCCGAGCCGGAAAGCATGCAGCGCCTGCCGCGCGAACGCGTCGAGCACCGGACTGCCGCTGCGGCGCAATCCATAGGTCGCGTCGCCGACCAGTGGATGGCCGATGTACGCCATGTGAACGCGGATCTGATGCGTACGCCCGGTTTCGAGCTGGCACTCGACGAGGGTCACGCGTGCGAAGCGCTCCCGCGGGCGATAGCGGGTCACCGCGGCTCGCCCCGACTGCACGACCGCCATCCGCGTGCGCTGGGTCGGGTGGCGGCCAATCGGCGCCTCGACCATGCCCGCTCCCGCGACGGCGCGGTGCACCAGCGCAAGGTAGTGGCGCCTGACGGTGCGCGCCTGCAACTGGCGCACGAGGGCAGTCTGGCTTTCCAGCGTTTTCGCGACGACCAGCAGGCCGCTGGTGTCCTTGTCGAGCCGGTGGACGATGCCGGCCCGCGGCACGGCCGCCAGTTGCGGGGCGTGATGCAGCAGCGCGTTCAGGAGCGTGCCGCTCCAGTTTCCGCTGCCGGGGTGGACCACCAGCCCGACCGGCTTGTCGATGACCAGGATTTCCTCGTCTTCGTGCACCACCACGAGCGGAATGTCTTCGGGCGCTTCGGCAGCGGCTTCGGGCGGCGGAGCTGCGTCGACTTCGAGCGACTCCCCGCCCCAGACCTTGAACTTGGCATCCGGCTGGTCGCCGTCGAGGCTCACCCGGCCGGACTTCAGCCACCCCTGCAGGCGGCTGCGCGAATGAGACGGAAACAGCCGCGCCAGCGCCTGGTCGACCCGCAACCCGGCGCAGTCGGCCGGAATCGTCAAGCGGTGGTGCAAAGGCGCCGCATCCTGTGGGCTATAATCGTCCGGTTCATTCACGCGAGTCTTTTTGATGGCCAGGGTCACTTTTCGAAGTTTAGCGGTTATCGCCGCGCTGCTGCTTGGTGGTTGCGGTTCGATGCCCGAACAGATCGACGAGACGGCGGGCTGGAACGCGCAGCGTCTCTACTCCGAAGCCAAGACCTTCATGAACGAAGGGGCATACGAGCAGGCGATCAAGCTCTTCGAAAAACTCGAAGCACGCTATCCGTACGGGCGCTATGCGCAGCAGGCCCAGATCGAGGTCGCATACGCCCAGTACAAGTCGGGCGAACCGGCGCTCGCGATCGCCGCCGCGGACCGCTTCATCAAGCTTCATCCGAATCATCCGAATGCCGATTACGCCTACTATCTGAAAGGCCTCGCGACGTTCAACGAAGACCTCGGGCTGCTCGCCGGACTGTCCAACCAGGATCTTTCCGAGCGCGACCCGAAAGGCGCACAGGAGTCGTTCGACACGTTCGGCCAGCTCGTGAAGCGTTTCCCGGAAAGCCGCTACGCCGAAGACGCAGGCCAGCGGATGCAATATCTCGTCAATTCGCTCGCCGCCCATGAAGTGCACGTCGCACGTTACTACTACCGCCGTGGCGCCTACGTCGCCGCGGTCAACCGCGCCAGGACGGCGCTCGAGACCTATCCCCAGGCGCCTGCCGCCGAAGAAGCGCTGTTCGTGCTGGTGAAAAGCTACGACACGCTCGGCATGACCGAGCTGCGCGACGACGCCGACCGCGTGATGCGCAAGAACTTCCCGAACAGCGTCTATTTCGCCGGCGGGCCGAAGGACACCCGGCCCTGGTGGCAGCTCTGGTAAGCACCGCGGCGGGCCGGAACACCGGGCTCGGAGACGTTCGGCCTGCCGCAAATCGACCTTCCCCTCGTCAGCTCCGGCCGTACGTATCCTCGAAGCGCACGATGTCGTCTTCGCCCAGGTAACTTCCCGACTGCACCTCGATCATCTCCAGCAGCATCTTTCCCGGGTTTTCGAGACGATGCGTGACGCCGAGCGGGATGTAGGTCGACTGGTTCTCGGATAGCAGAAAAGTTTCGTCGCCGCGCGTGACTCTCGCGGTGCCGCGCACGACGATCCAGTGTTCCGCCCGGTGATGGTGCATCTGCAGGCTCAGCGAGGCGCCCGGCTTGACCTCGATGTGCTTGACCTGGAAACGGCCGCCGGTGTCGATCGAGTCGTAGCAGCCCCACGGCCGGTGTATCTTGCGGTGTGCCAGCGCCTGCGGGCGGCTGTCGGACTTGAGCCGCGCGACGATCTTCTTGACGTCCTGCGTCTGGTCCTTGCGCGCGACCATCACCGCGTCAGGCGTTTCGACGATCACCAGTTCCTCGACGCCGAGGCACACGACCATGCGGCTCGTCGCATGGACGAGACTCCCAGTCGTGCCTTCGAACATCACGTCGCCGCGTCCGGAATTGCCGTCGTCGTCCTTGTCGGCGAGCGTCCACAGCGCGTCCCAGGCGCCGACATCCGACCACCCGACCGACATCGGCACGACTTGCGGCGCAATGCCCAGCTCCGGCGTCGCCGCGAGCTTCTCCATGACTGCGTAGTCGATCGAATCCGACGGACAGGCCTGGAACGCCTCGCAACCGACCCTGACGAAGTCGGCATCACGGCCGGCCGTCTCGAGCGCCGATTCGCACGCTGCCAGCATTTCCGGATTGAAATGCCCGAGCGCCTTCAGCCACACGCCGGCCTTGACCATGAACAGGCCGCTGTTCCACAGGTACGCGCCGCTCGCGACATACTCGGCCGCCGTCCCGGCGTCGGGTTTCTCGACGAAGGACGCGACTGCGTGAATGCCGGGACTAGCTTCGGCGCCAACGCGGATGTAGCCGTAGCCCGTTTCGGCGCGCTCCGGCACGATGCCGAACGTCACCATCGCGCCGGCCAGCGCCGCTTCGATGCCAATGTCGATTGCCCGGTGGAAAGCCTCACGGTCACGGATGACGTGATCGGCCGGCATCACGAGCAAGACCCCATCGTCGCTGTCGCGCCGCACCGTCAGCGCGGCAAGCGTCAGTGCCGGCGCGGTATTGCGTCCGACGGGCTCGAGCAGGATGTGGTTCGTCGGGCACCCTGCCGCCCGCATCTGCTCGGCGGTGATGAAGCGGTATTCCTCGTTGCACACGACCAGCGGCTGGTCGGAAACCGGCAGGCCTCCGGAAAAACCGGCGAGGCGAAGCGCCGTCTGCTGCAGCATCGTGTCGTCGCCGATCAGCGCCAGCAGCTGTTTCGGATACTGTTCGCGGGACAATGGCCACAGTCGCGTGCCGGAGCCGCCGGAGAGGATAACGGGGTGAAGTTTCATTGCGGGATCCGTCGAGATTCGGTAGGAACCGGCGTGCGCGCACGCCGGAGTCGGGTACAGGCACTGCCCGGCTCGCGCGAGGATACGATAAAAACCCGTCTGCCATTTCGGCCGACTGCAAGAGAGTGTGATCCCGCGCACCGAAAAGTGCCCGCTCGCCGCCGCCCGACGTCCCCTGCGGCACGGCGAACCGGCCGGGGAAACCGTCAACTTCCCCGCATGCGACAAATCTCGCCTTCGAGTCCGTAGAGCTTGACCTTCTGGTACAGCGTGCTCTTCGCGATATCGAGTTCGCGAGCGGCGCGCGTGAGATTGCCGCGCGTCGTGGCGATCGCGCGACGGATCAGCTCTGCTTCGCCCTGTGCGATGCTGCTTACGGACGCAACTGCACGGGCCTCGCGTCCCGCGGAAGGCGGGAGACCCGCTGTGTCGGCCTCCGCGCCGGACATCAGCTCCGGCGGCAGCGCGTCGAGGCCGACGCATTCCTGGTCGCTCATCAGCAGCATGCTCTCGATGACGTTGCGCAGCTCCCGCACGTTGCCCGGCCAGGCATAGTTTTCGAGATGCACGAGCAGCTCGTTGTCGAGCCGCCGCGGCCCGAGGTCATGCTGCTTGCAGAAGCGCTCGACGAAATGCTCTGCCAGCGCGCGCACGTCGCCGCAGCGCTCGCGCAGCGGCGGAATGCGCACCGACGTCACTGCGACGCGATAGTAGAAGTCCATGCGGAAGCGCCCGTCGGCGACCTCCTTGCGCAGGTCGCGGTGAGTTGCCGCGATGAGGCGGAAATTGACCTTGCGCGGCACATTCTCGCCGAGCCGGTAGATTTCGCTCTGTTCGAGCACGCGCAACAGATGCGGCTGCAGGTCGAGCGGCATCTCGCCGATCTCGTCGAGGAACAGCGTGCCGCCGTTCGCGGCCTCGATCTTGCCGACGAGGCCGCCGCGGCGGGCACCGGTGAACGCGCCGTCGACATAACCGAACAGTTCGCTTGCGAGCAGTTCGCGCGTCAGGCCGCCGCAGTTCAGCGCGACGTAGGGACCATCGCGGAACGGGCTCGCCTTGTGCAGTCCCTGCGCAAACTCCTCCTTGCCGGCCCCGGTCTCGCCGAGCAGCAGCACCGGCACTTTCGAGCGCGCCAGCTGGTCGGCTTTGCGCACCGCTTCGCGCAGCCCCGGGTCGCGCGTGACGATCGTCGCGAAGCCCGCGGGGAGGTTCGCCTCCCGGTGCGCAGGTTCATGCGACAAGTCCCGTGCGCCCTCGCCCGACACAGCGCGCCCGAGGCGTGGCAGCGGCACGACGAGCAGCGTTCCGAGCCGCTGGCCGCGGCTATCGACCACCGGCTCGAGCCATTCCCGCTGCAGCCACGCCGGCAGCGCGGAGTCCTGCCGCAATTGTCCGTGCTCGTCGATCGCCATCTCCAGCATGCGACGCGGCCTGGCGAGATCGACTTCGGCGCCCAGGGCCGACATCGCCGCCTGCGCGATCTCGTTCATTTTGACCGGATACCCGCGGCGGTCGAACAGCACCAGCCCGGCCATCGCCCCCGACCAGCGCGGCAACGATGCATCGAGCAGCACGTAGCGCCGCTCCATCTCGCGCATCGCGATCTTGCTCTCGATGCGACTGGCAGTCGTCACGACCAGTGCGAGACTTTGCCGGCTGTAGCTTTCCGATAATCCCGAGACATCGACGACGCCGATGATCTCGCCATCGTGCGGATGGCGGATCACGGTTGCCGAGCACGTCCAGCGCTTTATGCCGGCGCAGTAATGCTCGGCTGAATGGATCTGCACCGGTTCCCCGACGGCGAGCGCCGTACCGATCGCGTTCGTGCCGCAAACTCGCTCGGTCCAGGACACGCCGGGAATCAGGTGGATGCTTTCGGCGACACCGAGCGTCGGGTCGTCGCCTTCCGTCGACAGGATCGTGCAGCTCGTGTCCGCGAGCACCATCATCGTGCCGGTTTCGGCGAGAAAATCCCGTGCACAGGCCATGATCGGCGCGCTCGCTTCGAGCAGTTCGCTGTTGTGCTGCTTGAGCGAGAAGAGCGTCGATTCCTCGACCGGCGGCGGGGCGCTGCACTTGTCCGGGTCGACATTCTGCTGCTGGCAGCGCTGCCACGATCCGTCGATGAGTGTGCGCAGCGAATCGGTGGGTCGGCCCCCGTCGAGAAAGCGTTCCCACGCCGCCATCACTGCAGTGTCGTTGCGAGGGTCGGAAAATATCTGCCCTTCCGGCATCCGTGTCATCAAGTCTCCTCCTCGGGCGTGCTTCGCGGCGGGCCGAGGCAAGCACGGCCGTTGGATGAAGTCTTTGGATTCTGCCCGCGAAGGCCCATCGAACGCGTTTTGGATGGTCAGCTCTGCGGCTGATCGGAAGCCGCAACACCAGCCTCCGTTGCGGCCTTAGCAGAATAGCAAAATCGATGCCATGAGACACATCAAAGGAAACATCTCTTCACACTCTAATGGCCAGACACTCCGCGGCGGAGCGTCCGAGAGGCGAAACTGCTGACCGTCCGGATTCCGGACGGTCAGCGTCGGACGGCGTCCGGAAATCGAACGGACGCACGTCCGGGCGGCTGCAGCGACCTCGGCCAGCAACAGGCGCCGGGCAGCCGCGCCGCGGAGAATTACGGGCGAACTCCCCGTTCAGCTGATCACCATCTCATCGACGTCGACCGGCGCACCGGTTTGCGCGAGGACGTTCTCGATTCCGACTCCCGGCGCGACTTCCCGCAACCGCAGCCCGCGCGGCGTGACATCGAGTACGCACAGGTCGGTGATGATGCGGTTCACGACGCCTGCTCCCGTCAGCGGCAGCTCGCAGCGACGCAATATCTTCGGCTCGCCGCCCTTGCTGCAGTGCTCCATCATTACCACCACGCGACGCACTCCGGCCACCAGGTCCATCGCCCCGCCCATGCCTTTGACCAGCTTGCCCGGGATCATCCAGTTGGCGAGGTCGCCGTGCTCGCTGACCTGCATCGCGCCGAGGATCGCCAGATCGATATGGCCGCCGCGGATCATGGCGAAGGAGTCGGCGCTGCTGAAGAGGCTGCTGCCGGCGAGCGTCGTGACGGTCTGCTTTCCGGCGTTGATGAGATCGGCGTCGACCTCGGCGTCGGTCGGAAACGGCCCGATGCCGAGCAGGCCGTTTTCCGACTGAAGCCACACGTCCATGCCGGGGGGAATATGATTCGCGACCAGCGTCGGCATGCCGATGCCGAGGTTCACGTAGTAACCGTCGCGCAGCTCCTGCGCCGCGCGGCGGGCCATCTCGTTGCGTGTCCAGGCCATGGTCATCCCTCTCTCACGGTGCGTTGTTCGATGTGTTTCGTCGGGCGCGAATTGACGACGATGCGCTGGACGAAGATGCCGGGAGTGTGGATGTGATCGGGATCGAGCGTGCCGGTGTCCACCAGTTCCTCGACTTCCGCAACGGTGATGCGCCCGGCAGTGGCGACCACCGGATTGAAGTTGCGCGCGGTCTTGCGATAGACGAGGTTGCCCGCCCGGTCGGCCTTCCACGCCTTGACGAGCGCGACGTCGGCCGTGAGCGAACGCTCAAGCAGGTAGCGCTTACCATCGATGTCGCGCTCCTCCTTGCCTTCCGCGACGAGGGTGCCGACGCCGGTGCGGGTGTAGAACGCGGGAATGCCGGCTCCCCCGGCGCGCAGCTTCTCGGCGAGCGTGCCCTGCGGCGTGAGCTCGACTTCGAGTTCGCCGGCGAGCAGCTGACGCTCGAACTCGGCGTTCTCGCCGACGTAGGACGCGACCATCTTGCGGATCTGCCGCGTCTCGAGCAGCAGGCCGAGGCCGATGCCGTCGACGCCTGCGTTGTTGCTGATCACGGTCAGGTCCTTGACCTTTGCGTCGCGCAGGCCGTGGATCAGCTGCTCGGGGATGCCGCACAGGCCGAAGCCTCCGACCGCGACGGTCTGGCCGTCCCGTACGACGTCGGCCAGCGCGGAACCGGCGTCGGGATACACTTTGCTCATAAGGTTCTCCTGGTAAAAATCATGTTCCGATCGCATCCGGCACGGCTTGTGCGGATGGACGGAGCGCGCTCACCGCATCGATCGCGGCCGGATTTTCGATCGACGACAGGTCGCCGAGGGCGGTGCCGAGGTAGGCGTTGCGCATCACCCGGCGCACCGTCTTGCCGTTGCGCGTCTTCGGGATCGCCTCGACGCGGTGCACGTGCGCCGGGCGCAGCGGCTTGCCGAGCTGGCGACCGACGTGGTCGACGAGTTCCGCCTCCCACGCCTGCCACGGCCGCGCCGCGAGCGCCTCGTTGTCGGCGACGGTGACGAAGCACACCGCCGTCTCGCCCTTGAGCTCGTCGGGGACGCCGACCGCCACCGCCTCGACGACCAGCGGGTGCGACACGAGCGCCGACTCGAAATCCGCCGGGCCGACCCGCTTGCCGGCGATCTTGATCGTGTCGTCACTGCGCCCGTGGACGAACCAGTATCCGTCCGCGTCCACGCGCGCCCAGTCGCCATGCACCCACACGTCCGGCCACACCGACCAGTAGGCCTCGCGGTAACGCTCCGTGTCGCGCCAGAAGCCATGCGTCATGCCCGGCCACGGCTGACGGATCACGAGTTCGCCGACGCTGCCGCGTACTGGGCGTCCGTCGCTGTCGAGCACCTCGACCGCCATGCCCGGAATCGGCCCGTCGAACGCGCACGGCTTTTGCGGCAATCCGGGAAAGCACGCGAGGATGCCGCCGCCGATCTCGGTGCCGCCCGAATAGTTGATGATCGGGCGTCGTGACTGCCCGACCTGCTCGAACAGCCACAACCACGGCGCCTCGTTCCACGCCTCGCCGGTCGAGCCGAACACCCGCAGCGTATCGAGCGCGCCCGGTGCAGGCAGGCTCGCGTCGTTCGCCATCAGCAGGCGCACCAGCGTCGGCGACAGGCCGAAATGCGTGACCCCGTGGCGCTCGACCACCTGCCACAGCCGCCCGGCGTCGGGGTAATCGGGCGTGCCCTCGTAGAGCACCAGCGTCGCTCCCAGCATCAGCCCGCCATAGACCATCCACGGCCCCATCAGCCAGCCCATGTCGGTGACCCACATCAGCGTGTCGTCGGCGCGCAGGTCGAAAGCCATCAGCAGGTCCTGCGCCGCTTTCACCGGGAAGCCGGCGTGGGTGTGGACGACGCCTTTCGGCTTGCCGGTGGTGCCCGACGTGTAGATCAGCATCAACGTCTGGTCGGCCGGCCACGCAGACGCAGGGCCGCGATCGGGCGATGCGGCCTGCAACGCGCGGAAATCCACTTCGGCGAACGACTCCGCGGCGCCGTCGTTCGCCGCCAGCTGCCCGAGGCCGAGGCGGTCGACGACGACGAGGTGCCGCAGCGACGGGCACGCCCGCGCCGCGGCACGGGCGTCCGCGAGCATCGGCACGCGCTTGCCGCGGCGGAAATAGCCGTTCGCGCACACCAGCACGCGCGCCTCGCAGTCGGCGACGCGCTGCGCCACCGAATCGGCGCCGTAGCCGGAAAAGAACGGGATGAAGACGGCGCCGATGCGCGTCGCCGCGAGCATCGTCACGACCGCTTCGGCAACCATCGGCAGGTACAGCGCGATGCGCTCGCCCTCGCTGACGCCGAGCGCGCGCAATCCGGCGGCGACGCGTTCGACCTCGCCGGCAAGCGCCGCGTAGCTCAGCGTGCGCAGTTCGCCGCCATCGCCTTCCCAGCGGACCGCGATCTTCGCCGGCGTCGCGCGGGCGTGCTTGCCGACGAGGTTATCGACGAGGTCGAGCCGGCCGCCGACGAACCACTTCGGCCACATCACGCCGTCGGTGAGGTCGAGGGTCTGGCGGTACGGCGTCGCCCAGTCGAGCCCGATCGCTTCGAGCACCTGGTCCCAGAAGCGTTCGGGCTCGCGGGCCGCCCGCTCGCGCAGGTCGTCGAGGTCGCGGTAGCCGTGGCGCGCGATGAACTGCGCCAGGCGCGTCGTGCGCCATTCATAGCCTTGGGGCATATAGCTGTTCATATCGGAGTCCTCCTCCCCTTGTCGTCGATGCCTCCGCGCCGGTTCCGCCCTGCCCGCACGGCGGGAAAAATGTCCGCCCCCGAAACGGGCCAGGGGCGGACGAGGGGAGGACAGCGTGCCGGCACAGGATGCGGTGGCGTGGGCCGTCAGCGGCCCGCGCCGGTCGCGACTTCCTCGAGGACGTTCAGCGACACGTCGGTGTCCTTCACGCCTTTCGGGTTGGATTTCATGTTCGACGACCAGTTGGTGGCATGGCCGCGCTTGACGTCGATGATGTGGCCGATGACAGGCATGACTGCCTTGTAGCCGTCGTCACCGACGTCGGGCCGGTTCTGGAAGATGAACATCTTCCAGAACTCCCCCTTGCGGTCGAGCGCATAGCCGAGGTACGGCCGCGGGAAGTCCACTTCGATGTACGCGACCTTCTTGCTGTACGGGTGCTCGGGCGGCGGCGTGCCTTCGACGACATACACTTCGCGCGGCTCCCATTCGACGTCCTTCGCCGGGTTCCAGTATGGCGGCTCGCTCATGTTGATGCGCGGGAAGCGCTTCTGCGGCTCGGTCCAGGCCTGCGACGTATCGACGCTCATCTCCGGGCTGTGCGCGATCGCCAGCACCCAGCGCTTTTCGATCAGCTTGTTCTCGACGTATTTCGTCGGCCAGGCGTCCCAGATGTCCCAGTCATCGTAGAGCTGGTCGGTACCGCCGATCGGGTCCATCCACGCGCCGCCGGACAGCCGCCGCGTGCGCCGCACCGACTTCAGGTACGCGTAGGAGTCGTCCGGCTTCTTCGAGTCGGCCTGGTTGTAGCGCACCGAGAACGTGCCCAGACCACGGATATCCTGCGGATAGTGGGCGACGAAGTAGGTTTTCTGCGAAACGTCGCCGTCGCCGACCGAGACCGGGCCGCCGTCGAGCCGCCCTTCCATGTAGTAGCGGCGCGACTGGAACGCCTGGACGCGCTCGTACCCTTTCTTCGCATCGAGGAACACCCACGCGATGTCGCGCAGGTCCATCGTCGCTCCGTAGGTCGCGGCGCGCAGGTTCCAGATGACCTTGTCACCGGCATGAGGGTCATCGAGCTTGATCGTCTCGGGCGGGAACGGCATCCCGGCCTTCCAGCCGCTGATCGTGCGGTCCTCGGGGTTGAACTTGACGTCCTTCGACCCGCTCTTCGTCGCCTCGACGTATTTCGGGTCCATCTCGATCTTCTTCGAGTGGGCCAGCTTGATCGTCAGGTCGTAGTTCTTGATCATCCATTCGAGCTTTTCCGGGACCATGCTGGCGATGGTCTTGTTCTCGAAAGTGTCGTTCTTGACGGCCTCGTAGTTGTCCTTGCCGATGACGAGCCCGGCCTCGAGCTCCTTCGCGGACACGCTGTGCGTGGGCAGCAGCAGCATCAGGCCGAGGGCGGCCGCCACGGCCGCGCGGGGAGCGGGTGGGCGGGCAACGGATTGGGTAGCGTTTTGCATCGTAGTCTCCTCCTTGTCAGAACTGCCGGGTCAAGCGAAAAACAAGCTGGCTGGCGTTGTCGAAATAACCGAACAACTGCGACGACTGGTCGCTGAACTGCACCTTGTTCGATTTGTTGCCGCTCCAGAAAATGTCGGCCTCGATCCGCGCGAGCCATGCGTCGGACAAGGTCAGCGACAGGCTCGGGATCGCAAAGCCGCCGCCGTGCGTCAGGTCAAAACCAATCGCGAACCCCGGGTTGATCGTGTCGTTGGCATAGTTCAGCGTCGTGAAGGCGGTGAGGATCGTGTTGTGCTCAGTGAGCGGCGTGCCGAACGCGAACAGGCGCACCAGGTCGTCGTCACGATCGAAACCGAGCACCTGCGTGTTGAACAGCTGGATCGACGAGAACGACGGCCGTGACGTCCCGAACAGGCCCTGGAAATTCAGGTCCTTGTCGATCCGCAGCATCGTCGTCAGCGTGTTCTTCTTCTTCACGCCACCGAGGCCGATGCCGACGTTGCCCGGCACGCGCGGTGCGAGGAATGCACCGGTTCCGATGTTGAAAGGCTGGTCCTCGGTGTAGGCCATCTCGGCGCTGAGCACTGCGTCGAGCGTCCCGCTGTAGCCGCTCACCGTCGCCCCGAAGACGTCGACGCGCGGATGGATCAGGTCGAACACCGAGCCGCTCGGCGCCTTCTTGTAGGGCTTGAACGACGAGTTCGCGACCGGATCGGCCGAGAACGTCGTGAGCCAGGCCAGCGAGTAGCTCAGGCCGTAGGCTTCGCCCGACCAGCGCACGCCACCGGTGAGGTCGTCGCGGTCGCCGTCCGGATGGTCGCAGTCCTTGTCGGTCACCGCGCTGAGATCGAAGCCACGGTAAGGCTGGAAGAACCAGCGCCCGCCCTTGATATCGTAGGTGTTGCCGATGTCTTCACAGCGGTCCCAGCCCGGGCGGACATACGCGGCAAGCATGCCGTCGGCTTCCGGAACGCGGATCTTCGTCGAGATCAGCGTCAGCGGCTTGCGCCATTCCTCGTTCTCGGGCTCGAAGTACAGGTGCCACGACAGGTCGTAGCCATGCACGAGGTCCATCGCGTGGAAGAAGTCCGACTCGCCCCACACCAGTTGCTGCTTGCCGATCTTCACCGTGGTGCGCTCACCGAACGCCATTTCCGCCCAGAACTCGCGCAGCTCGGTGTTGTTGTAGTTGTCGAGAATGCTGCTGCTGTGCCCCCCGACGGCAGTGCCGTTCGTCGTGCGCAGCCGCTCCAGGTCGTTGAGGTAGCTGGTCTTGTGCTCGCGGTCGGCGCGGCCGATCGCCTTCCACTTGACCGGCCCGGTCTTCGCGTCGGCGTCGAGCAGCAGCGAGCCGCGCACCATCGACAGCTTGCCCTTGCTGTCCTTGTCGATCGCCTCCAGCTCAGGCTGGTTCTGCAGGTTCACCCCCAGCCAGCCGCGCGCATAGCCCGACAGGTTGAAGCTGAAATCCTCGCCCCACGAACTCCCGCCCTCCTCGCCCTCGGCGCCCTGCGCCGGGCCCCCCGCGATCGCGGCGACGGCGGCCGCCATCACAACCGAGGCCGTCTTCATCTTTTTTGCCACTCCCTTGCTCGTCATCTCCTCGCTCCTTCCTTGTGTTTTTTGACTGCCTTGAAGATTTCATTGGGAAACGGGCGGCTTCAGCTGACCGTCACCAGGTCGGCCTGCACGATCGGGCGGCGCTTGCTGCCGACGATGAATTCGGGCCGGAACACATAGACCATCGCGGGCATGATGAACAGCGCACTGAAGGCCGAGATGAACAGCCACAGCGCGATCAGCACGCCCATGTCGGCCTGCAGCCGCAGCGACGAGAAGTGCCACAGCACGACGCTGGTGATCAGCGTCATCGCGGTGATCAGCACGCCCTTGCCGGGGCCCATCAGCGCATTGACGATGGCATGCTCGACGTTGCGCGAGCGGTGCAGGTTCTCGCGGATGCCATCGACGATGTAGAACGTGTAATCGACACCGAGGCCGATCCCCAGCGCGACCACCGGCAGCGTGTTGATGTTCATGCCGATGCCCGCCCACGCCATGTAGCTGAACGTGATCGTGTTCGACAGCAGCACCGGGATCATGAAGAACACTCCGGCGACCGTGGACCGGTAAGTGATCGTGCAGCACACCACCAGCACCAGCAGCGCGAGCGCGATCGCCTCGATCTGGCCGGCGAGGATCACTTCATTGACCGCGGCGAGCACGCCGACGAGGCCGCCGGCAAGCAGGTACTGCGCATCCTTGATCGGGTGCTGCTCGACGTAGTCGCGCACGCGGGCGATCGCGGTGCGGATCGTCTCGCCCTGGTGGTCGCGGAAGAACAGCGTCACCGCGCCGTTCTTCGCATCGGCGTCAGCGTAGCGGTCCATGTCGCCGGGGTCGGAGCCGGAGACGAACATGTACATCAGCTCGCCATTCTCGTCGCCGCTCTGCCCGAGCTCCTGGTACATCGGGTTGCCTTCGCGCAGTACGCGCTTGACCTGCGGCAGGATGTCGGCGAGCGAGATGCTGCCGCCGACTTCCGGCTGGGCCTCCATGTACTTCTGGAAGCGCGTCATGCTCGACAGCACTTCGGGCTCGCGCAGCGCACCGGGCTGGTTTCCGGCGACGACGACGAACATGCGGTCCGAGCCCTGGAACTGGCGGTTAATCTCCGCCGCGTCGCGGTTGTATCTCGAGTCCGGCCACAAGATCGGCGAACCCGGATTGGCGTCGCCGACCTTCAGGTTGAACGCGTACAGGCCCGAGACCACGAAAGCCACGCCGGCCGCGCCCAGCACCGCATAGCGCCAGCGCGTCGTGACGATCGCCGAGCACAGGCCGAGGATGCGCATCAGCACCGGGTTGATGTCGATCGGGTGGATGTAGCGCTGGCGGGCGCCGAACCACGACAGCATCACCGGAGTGAGGATCAGCGCGCTGACGAGAATCGTCAGCACCCACACCGTGCCGATGAACGAGATCTTCTGCAGCAGCGGGATCGGCGTGAGCGCGACCACGAGCACGCAACCAGCGTCGGCGACGATTGCGAGCATGCTCGGCTTGAACAGGTTGCGCGCGCTGGCCCGCGCCGCGGCTGCGGCGGAGGCGACGCCGTGGCCGATCTCGTCATCGAAGCGGGCGATGAGCTGCACCGAGTTCGAGATCGCCTGCGCGGTGATCAGGAACGCGACGACGACGACCAGCGGATCGAGATGGAATCCCATCAGCCGCGCCGCCCCCAGCGCCCAGACTGCACTCACCGCACCCGCGAGCAGCGGCAGGATCGTGCCGTGCCAAGTGCGCGTGATCAGGCACAGCAGCACCACCAGCGCGGCCACTGCGGCAAAGAAGATCATCAGCGTCTCGTGCAGGTAGTGGTTCACCCAGCCGTAGAGCACCGGTTCGCCGACGATACGGACCTCGACGCCGTCGCCGCTCGCCTCCTCGACCAACGCCATCAGCTGGTCGAAGGCACGCGTGTAGTCCATGTTGCCGTCGTTGAAATCAACGGTAACCAGCGTCGCCTTCAGGTCCGTCGATACGTACGGCCCGTAGACCAGCGGATTGTTGAGCACCGAGGCTTTCAGCGCCGCAAACTCGGCCGCGCTGCGCGGCAGCTCGGGCCACATCAGCGGACGCGATTCGACACCCTCGGTCGACGCGCGCACTTCCTTGATCTTCTTCGATGCAAGCGAAATGATCTGGTAGGTGTCGACGCCCTCGACCTGTTGCAGGTCGACAGTGAGCTTCTGCACCTTGCCCAGCACGTCCGGGTTGAAGATGTCGCCGTCCCTGGCCTCGATCATGATGCTGACCATGTTCGAACCGCCAAAGGTCTGCTTGAAGCGCTGGTTCACGGCGACGTACGGGTGGTCCTTGGGGAGCAGGTCGCTGAAGATCGTCTTCACCTCGATCTGGCTCGCCTGGTAGCCCATTGCCAAGGTCACCAGCGCGACCGCCGCGACGACGAACGCGCGAAAGCGGATCAGGAAGGCGAAGGCCCGATCGACCTTGCCAAATGTCGTGTTTTTCATCCTCGTCCCCTCACATCCGCTTGTGGCCGGCGACGCTCAGCGTGCCGTTGTCGAGCACTGCGAGATTGCTGCCGGCAAGAAAATAGCGGGTTCCCGCACGGGCGACGCCGGTGCGCCACGACACATCGCCTTCGGCCACGCGCCCGAGCTGCCATTGCTGCGCGTCGGCTTGCGCCGTGGCCATCTCGCCCTTGTCGCCGACGGCAAGCCAGTGGTCCTCGTCCCACATCACCGCGTAGAGGTGTTCGCGAGTGAAGGCCGGCACCTGCTGCCATGACGCTCCGCCGTCTTCGGTGACGAGCAGCGTGCCGGCGAGTCCGACGGCGACGCCGTGCTCGGCGTCCCGGAACGCGACGCTCATCAGGCTCACCTCGTTCGGCGTTGCCACCGACTCCCAGGTCGCGCCGCCGTCGGCCGTGCGCATCAGGGCGCCGAATTCGCCCACGAGCCAGCCCGCGTCGTCGACGAAGGTGATGTCGTTCCACGCACGGTCCTCTTCCGGCAGCACGCGCGACCAGTTCGCGCCGCGGTCGGTCGAACGCAGCACGGCGCCGAATTCGCCCACCGCCCATGCCGCCTCGCCGGCGATGCGGACGCGGAACAGCTTGTTCGGATTGGTGCTCGGAGGAATTTCGGCGCGCGTCCAGCTCCGGCCGCCGTCGCGCGTCACGATCACGACGCCGTCGTTGCCCACGGCCATCGCGTTATCGCTATCCCACGCCGCGATACCCTGCAGATTGGCCTCGGTATTAGAGGCCTGGCGCACCCACGACTGACCGCCGTCCTCGCTGCGGACGATCTTGCCGCCCGTCCCGGCCGCCCACACCACGTGGCTGTCCGGAGCGACGACGGCGTAGAACGTGTCGCGCCGCTCGATCGGCGGCGGCTCAACCTTCTGCACGACCGCCTCGGCCTTGACGAACAGGCCCGCGTAAAGGAGCCCACCGACAATCACCAGGGGTGCGGTCGAACTTATCAACGTCACGACGCCGCGGGCGCCGCCTCCATATTTTCTCAATCGACGCAGCATCACTGTCTCCTTCACGCTCCGGAACGGCGCGAGCTTCGTTTTTTTGGCATGCCGGGACCCTGCGGGGCATTCGCCTCGCATGGCTCGTTGCTTGAAGAGGGAAAACCGGCGCGAAGCGGAGCGCGGCCCGCAGCCGGCGCTCCCCATGGCGGGAAGCGTCGGGCCGCGGGCGCCGGGCCCGCCCGGCTGGCGTGGATCAGGCTGCGCGTTCGGGAACTGGCAAGCCGACCCATTCCTGGTAGAACGCCTCGATGTCCGGCTCGAAGTCGTGGATCACCGGATACCACGGCGTCGGCGCCTCGACGTCGTGCATCGTCCCGCAGGTCGGGCAGTAGTACTCACGGTACACCTGCCACTGAGTATCCGGCGCCATCAGCTTGGGATACACCTCCGTCATCGCCTCCTCGGTGTCGCGCACGTAGATCGCCGCGTTCAGCTTCCAGTTCTCGCGGTAATCGCCGAACACGTGACCGCAGTCGCACATCGTCACCCACTGCTTCGTCTTGGCGGATTGCACGATGTAGAGATGCGGCCCGAGCGGCAGCACGATCTTGTCCGGGAACGAGACCTTGGCCTGCAGCGCCTTCAGGTATTGCTCGAAGCGGCTGTTGTCCTTGGGCATCGACAGCATGCGGAAGGTGGTTTCCCAGTCGAGCGAGCCTTCGACGAGGTGGGCGACCTGTTCGTTGGTGTAGGTAGACATTTTCGAACTCCTGTATGCGGTGATTACTCTTCGACCTGGACGACGGTGGTGACGTCGGGCAGCAGCGACAGGTCCATGCGGTGCTTCGAACCGTAGGTCGGAACGTTGAGCTCGGACTCCAGCAGCTGCCAGTCGTCCGGCAGGCTCCAGAACGCCTTGAACTCTTTCGTGAATTTCTCTGACAACCCGAAGCTGGTCGCGAACATGTGCTGCACTTGAACGGCCGCGTCCTTGATGAGGATCCGTTCGCGCTCCTGCTTCATCCACTCATGCGTGGGCACGGCGCGGGCGAGCCGCTCCTTGCGCACCTCGGCCCGACGGGCAGCCGTTTTCGCTGCATCCACCGTGAACACGCCCTTCGCGTCCTGAGTGATGACAGCGCCATAGACCTTCTCCGCATACTCCGGCAGCAGGAACTTCTGGTTCAGGTCGTTCTCGATCGCCTTCGGCTCGCGATCGATCGGATCGCCGAAGCCCGGGCCACCGCGCAGGTAGTTCAGGTACAGGTCGTGGTTCTCGTAGCAGTCCTCGGTGGTCATGCACTGCTTGTCGCGCTTGACCACGGACGTCGCGTCGATGTTGCGCTCGTAGGTCGGCGCCGCGGGGTCGATGTCTCCGCCCAGCGGCAGGCTTTCGCCGTTGGCGATGCGGCGCTCGAGACCCGTCTTGTGCGCTTCGAAGCGGTAACCGGTCGCCGACGGGTAGCCGCCCATCATCCCCCAGTCGCTGTTCATGTAGCCGTTGCCCATGAAGAACATCGTCCAGTCCTGGGCGTTCCACACCATGCGCAGCGTCTCGAAACCGCAACCGCCGCGGTACTTGCCGTAGCCGCCCGAGTTGGCCTTGACGTTGCGGCCGAGGTAGAGGAGCGGCTCGGCCATCTCCCAGATCTCGATGTCGCCCATGTCGCCTTCGGGGTTCCAGATCGCGGCAGCGTGGTTCAGGCCGTCCTTCACCGCGCAGGCCCCGGTGCCGCAGGAGCTCGCCTCGAAGCTGTTGACCGCGTGGATCTCGCCGTCCTGGTTGATGCCGCCACCCTGCAGCCAGTTCGAGGTGTTCGCGTTGCCGGCGTTGACCTCTTCGAGATAGCCGCGGCTGAAGTACGACTGCGAGAGGCCGCGCCACAGCGCTGCCCAGCCGGAGACCAGGAAGTGCCAGGCGTAGGCGTGGCCGGTGCGGCGGTCGTCCGGGTTGCACCAGGTGCCCTTCGGCAGCTTGAACTCGGTCGCGAAGTAGGCGCCGTCGTTGATGCGCTGGGTCGGCACCAGGGTCTGCGACATCATCACCCAGATGCCCGAGGTGAAGGCCACCTGGTGCGCGTTGAAGGTATGCCAGCCCCAGCGGCTCGCGCCCTCGAAGTCGAGCCGCCACTTGCCGTCCGGCTTGATCGTCATCTCGACCGGCGAGTGCATGATCGAGTCGAGCTTGGCGAAGGCGTTCGACACCTGCACGTCCTCGTGCTTGAAGGGCACGTCGACGAACGACACCTTGCGGTACTTGCCCGGCAGTGTCATCGCCTTGACGCGGCTCATCAGACCGCGGCGGCCTTCCTCGATGACTTCGAAGCCGAACTTTTCATAAGCATCGAGGCCGTCGGCGCGGATCACTTCCTCGACCAGCTCGCGGATCATGTGGCAGCCGGCGATGCGGGTCTTCTCGTCGAGGATCCAGTACTTCGGCGTGCGCACCGAACGCTGCGACTCGTGCAGCCAGTCGCGCAGCGGCTCGTCATTCACCCCGGTCTTGCGGCAGGTGATCATGTAGCCGTCGCCGAAGCGCTGCGTCTGGCCGGTGGACATCGAGCCCGGCGTCACCGCGCCGGTGTCGATGACGTGCGTGACGCCGCCGACCCAGCCGATCAGCTTGCCTTCCCAGAAGATCGGAACGATCGTCGCGATATCGCACGGGTGCACGTTGCCGATCGCGCAGTCGTTGGTCGTGAACATGTCGCGGGGATTGATGCCGGGGTTGCCTTCCCAGTTGTTCTCGATCATGTACTTGATCGCCGCGCCCATCGTGCCGACGTGGATGATGATGCCGGTCGAGGTCAGCACGCAGTCGCCCGCGGCGTTGTATAGCGTGAAGCACAGCTCGCCTTCCTGCTCGACGATCGGGCTCGCAGCAATCTTCTTCGCGGTCTCGCGGGCATGCACCAGCCCGCCGCGCAGCTTGGAGAACAGCTTCTCGTAGCCGATCGGATCGCTGTCGCGGAACTCCAGCTTCTCGATGCCGTTGTAGCAGCCACTGGCTTTCGTGCGCTCGATGATGCCGTCGCGGAACTGCTTGAGCGTCTGGCCGTTCTTCAGCAGGTCGGCAAAGCCAACTTCCTTGTTTGTCAGCATATTCATGATGGGTCTCCTCTCCTTACTTCACTTCTTTGAGATGGAACAGGCGGTGCTTGTCGACCGTCGTTTCGAAACCGTCGGGCACGACGAAGGTCGTCGCGTCGGACTCGATGATCGCGGGACCGACGATGTGATTGCCGGCCTTGAGCGATTCCATCTTCCACAGCGTGGCCTCGACCCAGCGCTTGTGGCGATAGAACGGACGAGTGCCGAGATAGGCTTCCTTCGGCGGCGTCGGGCCGCAGTCGGCGTCTTCCGGCAGCACCGGCTTCTGCGTCACGACCATGCCGCGCAGGATCGCGCCAGTGATCGAGAAACCCAGTTCCGGCGAGCGCGCCGAGTTGGCATAGACGCGGCTGTAGGTCGTCTCGAAGGCCTCGATGATCTGGTTCCAGTCGCCCGCCGTCGCCGCCGTGGATACCGGCGACACGATTTCGAGGTCGTTCAGCTGCCCCATGTACTGCATCTTGTAGCCAGGGATCAGCAGCACGTCCTCCGGCTTGTAGCCGTTGATGATGAATTCGTCGATGACCTTGACCGCCAGCTCTTCCCACGCCGCCTGCAGGCTCACGCAGGCCGCCGCCTTCACCTCGTCGCTCGCGAACTGCGCCACCCCGAGGTCGACCGACTTGTCGTAGCGATACTCGAAGTCCGCGCACGCGCAGCCGAACGCCGAGAAGCCCGCCGCCCACGCGGGCACGACGACGTCCTTGAAGCCGACGCCTTCGGTGTAGCCGTAGGTATGCACCGGACCCGCGCCGCCGTACGAGAAGCACGTGAATTCGGCCGGGTTGTAGCCCTTCGCGCTGATGTTGGCGCGCAGGTACTCGGACAGCGTCAGATCCAGCAGCTCGATGACGCCGGACGCGGCGTCCTCGACCGACAGGCCGAGTGGGTCGGCGATCTGCACCTTGATGTGGTCGCGGGCGCGCTGCACATCGAGCTTGATCGCGCCGCCGAGGAAGTTGTCCGGGTTGAGGTAACCGAGCACGACGTGGCAGTCGGACACCGATACCGTGTCGAGGCCGCTTTCCGGCCAGCATGTGCCGACGCGGTAGCCGGCGCTGTCCGGGCCGAGCTTGATCGACTTGCTGTACGGATCGAGGCGCACGAAGCTGCCCGCGCCCGCGCCGACCGAGTCCATCGCGACGAGCGGCAGCGACAGCACCAGGCGGGCCATGTCCGGGTCGGACTTGATCGCGAAGCTGCCCTTGGTGATCAGCGCGACGTCGAACGACGTGCCGCCGATGTCCGAGCACGCGATGTTCTCGTCACCCAGGTACTCGCCGAGGAGCTTCGAGCCGATGACGCCGCCGATTGGGCCCGAGACGATCGTGCGCGCCAGTTCCTTCGCCTTCCAGCTGATCGTGCCGCCATGCGTCGCCATGACGCGCAGATCGAACTTCGCGCCGTGCTTCTTGAAGCGGTCGCTGACTTTCTTCAGCGTCTGGCGCGACGGCTCGGCACCATACGCTTCGAGAATCGTGGTGTTCATCCGGTGGCTTTCCTTGCGCGACGGGTAGTAATCCACCGACGCGAACACCGGAATGTCCACCTTGAGCTTCTTCAGCTCGTCCTTGACCACGTCGCGGGCGCGCTGCTCGCTGGTCTCGTTCTTGTGCGACTGCAGCAGGCAGATCACGACCGCCTGGGACCCGGCCTCGACCAGCTCGCGGGTGGCTTGGCGCACTTCGTCCTCGCGCAGCGGGATCACGACCTTGCCCTGCACGTCGGTGCGCTCGGCGACGCCACGCGTGCGGGACACTGGCACCAGCGGCTCGTCGTAGCGGTGCGTGTTGAGATGGATGCGGTCTTCCAGCGCATAGCCGAGGTAGCTCTGCAGCGCGCGGCCCATCGAATGGATCTGCTCGAAGCCGCGGTTGCAGATCAGCCCGACGTCGAGGCCCTTGCGCATCAGGATGCGGTTCAGCATCGCAGTGCCCGAATAGACGCAGGTGACGAGTTCCGGATAGACCTCATCGACGTCGCGCTCCCAATGGGCCAGCGCGTCCTGCGACGAGTTGAAAATTGCGAGGGACTCGTCGGCCGGATTGCTCTGTGCCTTGCCGACTACGAAGCGCCCGTCTTCGCGGACGAAGAACGTGTCGGTCATCGTGCCGCCGGCATCGATGCCCATGACCTGTACTTGTGATGCCTGTAGGGCTTCCATGTTTATCTCCATCTCCTCTTGATTAGCGAGTCGCCGATTCTTCCGGCCCCCGGAGGTCCTATTGCACTGTCCGTGCCATCCTTCTTCCGCTGCGATGCAGCAACAGTGAAAAACAGACGAAGACAGGCTTTCAAAATATTTGTCATTGCGTCGCAACAAGCGCGACCGATCGAAACGGCCGATCGAAAAACGGAGGAACGTACGGAAATCGAACGTCGTGCACGCAGCGGCCGACAAGCGTGAAGTAGGCCGGGACTGACCGCGCTGCGGGGGGGGGAATATGGTTCGCGAGGACGAACGGGTGCCAGGGATCGAGCGCTCCCTCTGTCGCCAACCCCGTGCGGCTCCGGCGCGGAGCCGTTGCCGGAGCCGCTATCGCGACTGACGCCGAGAGGTCCTCCACCATGCGTCGTCAGGACTCTTTACACCGATCTCCGTTTTTCCGGCGCGTCAAGCGGCGTCGTGGCACTTCGTCGGGCCCTACTCTTTGAACCAGGCTGATCGCATCAGCGGTCTCCCTCGTACGCTCACGCTGGGGGCCGATCCTGCAGCCGCCGCAATTTCTTCGGCCTGGCGGCTCGAGCCGCTGTCGGCATTTCTTACACCCGGGGCGCTGTCGCCGGACAGCGCGTCGTGAGAACTCATGTCGTATGTATTTTCGTCACGATCAAATTCGGGTAGCCGGCCAGGGTGAAAAATGCGACAGGAAACGCGCGCCGATTTCCTGGAACTCACGCTGGGCGCACTTTTGTTGCGTTTCCCGCTGCATCGACATGCGCAGTTTCGTCGTTCGCACTTCCCCAAACTGGGGCGTATTCGGGTGCTTTCTACCGGCGTCTCTGAAGCCTGAAACCCCCAGGCAAGGTATGCCGAAGCGGTCGTTTCAGGCGTGGCCGCTCAGGCATCAACAAATATTGATTCGGTATGAGTCGGCTGCTTCGCTCAGCGATTCCGATTGACGCGGAATATTCCTCGCTTGCATTCGACATGTTCGGCCCGGCTCGATGAAGTCTGCACACTGAGCGGAGAATGCGATTCATTCGTTATTCGCATGGTTCTTGCTTCGTAGGGCAGGTTCATTCCGGGACTGAAATGCATTGGGACGAACGACAGGGATATTTCGATTCGACACGAAAGAAAATGAAGGCCGTTATGTCCGGAGCGGAAAGGGACACCCCTGATGACGAAACGTAAAGGCTTGCTGCTGGACCAGACGGGCGATGTGGCCGCCGACCTGAGGAGCATGGGCTTGACCGGCTGGGAACTTCAGGTGGTTTCATCCATCGACGAGGCCCGCAAGGCGTTGACCGCCGGCTCGCCGCTGGTCGGGCTGGTGGCTTTCAGTTCGACCCACCCCTGGCCGCCGCGCGAAATGGAAGCGTTGATCTCCAACGACGTCGAATGGATCGCGATCCTCGGCAAGGATCTGCTGCGCAACCAGCAGCACGGGCCGATGGTGCTGCGCAATTTCCACGACTTTCACACGCTGCCGCTCGATCGCGAGCGGCTGATGGTGACGCTGGGCCATGCTTACGGCAAGGCATTGATGCTGCAGAGCATCGAGGACTGCTCGACTCGAACCGGGCAAGGCGACAGCCGGTTCGGCATGGTCGGACGCCACGCCAGGATGCTTCAGCTCTTCAGCCAGATCGACAAGATCGTCGGTGTCGACGCGCCGGTGCTGATCGGCGGCGAATCGGGCACCGGCAAGGAACTCGTGGCACACGCGATCCACCGCTATTCCGCCCGGGCGGATTGGCCGTTCGTCACGATGAACTGCGGTGCGATTGCGCCGAATCTCATCCAGTCCGAGCTTTTCGGCCACGAGCGCGGCGCGTTCACAGGAGCCCACCAGCGCAAGATCGGAAACATCGAAGCCGCGCATCGCGGCATCCTGTTCCTCGACGAAATCGGCGACCTGCCCCTCGATCTGCAGGTGAACCTGCTGCGCTTCCTGCAGGAAAAGACGATCGTGCGCGTCGGCTCCACGCAGCGCATCCGCGTCGACGTGCGGGTGATCGCGGCGACGCACGTCGACCTCGAGCGCGCCGTCGAGCAGGGGCGGTTTCGCGAAGATCTTTTCTATCGGCTCAACGTCCTGCATCTCAAGGTGCCGCCCCTGCGCGAACGCACCAGCGACATTCCGTTGCTCGCCAATTCGATCTTCGCCCAGAACCGGCACCAGAAGAGTTCGCAGGTGAAAGGCTTCAGCTCGGAGGCGGTCCATGCGATGTGGGAATACCCGTGGCCGGGCAACGTGCGCGAACTGATCAACCGCGTTCAGTACGCCATGATCATGACCGAGTCCAAGCTCATCGCCGCCGCCGACCTGGGCATCGCCCCCCCGGAGATGTCCGGCGTCGGCCCGACGCTCGACGAAGTGCGTGCGACAGTCGAAAAGGAAGTCATCGTCAGCAGTCTCCACAAGTACCGCAACAACGTTTCGGAAGTGGCGCGGCAACTCGGCATTTCGCGCGTGACGCTGTATCGCATGATGGACCGCCTGAAAATCGTTCTTTAGCCGTGACCGGCCGCCAATATCGAAGACAGGAAATACAGGGGGGATAACCATGAAAACCTCGGGACGCCGGTCCGGCGCCGTCGTGGGCTGCAGCGTGGCCGGGCTGGTGCTGGCCGCATCGAGCCCGTTCCTCCACGCTGCCGATGACGCGGCTTTCGACGGCAGCGTCGATACACTTAGACAGCGGATCGAGGAACAGAGCCGGCAGATCGAATCGCTGCAGCAGGATCTGTCGCGCCAGCAGGCAGTACTGCACGACATGCGTCGTGCGCTGGACATCAGCGGCATCAGCGGCCGAGGTTCTCCGCCGGCCGCGCCCGCCATCCCCGCCACGGTCGCCGCGCCGCCGCCCCCGGCAGGCAGCACGCCCGCGCAACAGGTCGCCCAGGCACCGGTGCAGCGTCCTGTCGGCGAGGCGCCGACCCGCACCGACAACCGCCCGCCCCCGGTCGCACCGATCTTCGAACAGCCGGGCGTGCTGACGCCGCGAGGGACGTGGATCCTCGAGCCTTCGCTGCAGTATGCGTATTCCTCGAGCAATCGCATTGCACTGATCGGCTACACGATCATCCCCGCACTCCTGATCGGTCTGATCGATGTTCGGGAGGTCAAGAGCAACTCACTGACCGCGGCGCTGACCGTGCGACGCGGCATTACGAACCGCTTCGAACTCGAGGCGAAAATTCCGTACGTCTATCGCTGGGATTCGAGCGTGAGCCGGGAAGTGGCCGTAGGAAGTGCCAATCCCGAGGTATTCGACACGGACGGGGACGACATCGGCGACATCGAGTTGACCGGCCGGTACCAGCTCAACGACGGCGGGGCCGACCGGCCGTACTACATCGCGTCGCTGCGCTTCAAGTCGCGCACCGGAACGGATCCGTTCGAAGTCGAAATCGACAGGACGATCAGATCGACGACCGGGGGAGTGGGTCTTCAGACCGAAATTCCGACCGGCTCGGGGTTCTACTCTCTCCAGCCGGGCCTGACGGTGCTGATTCCTTCCGACCCCGTGGTCTTTTTCGGCGGCGTCAGCTACCAATACAGCTTCAAGCGCGACAACGTGAAGCAGAAGACGAACGAGGGCGACATCGAGCTCGGCGAAGTCCAGCCGGGCGGCGCTTTCGGTTTCAACTTCGGCATGGGTCTCGCACTGAACGAGCGCTCCTCGTTCAGCATCGGCTACGACCACCTGTCGGTCGGAAAGGTCAAGCAGAACGGCGAGACCGCAGCGACTTCAGTGCGCGTTCAGCTCGGCACCCTGCTGCTCGGCTACTCCTACCGCATGGCGCCGAACCGGACTTTGAACCTGTCGGTCGGCGCCGGTCTCACCGAGGACACACCGGACCTGCAACTGACCTTGCGGATGCCGATCACGCTGTAAAGCGCGCTCGCCGGCAACAGCGGTTCCGTAATCAAACACTGTTGCCGGCGAGTTCCTCCGTGTCGGCCCGACTCCGGTCTTTCACCTGAGCAACGAACTGTTCAAAGCATTCCTCAACGACTCTCCGAGTCGGTGGGCGCGCAGCATATCCATGCTGTTGGCCTGCGCATTGATCGTCGTGACCGTCTGAATCTTCTGATTGTCGAGGCTGTTCTGGATCACCGTCGCGAAGGAGCCGGAGGCGAGCACGGCCGGATCGAAGCTGTTGTTCGCCCCGATCTGGATCAGGCCCACGCTGGTGCCGACGGGCAGCGCCTGCAGGCCCGCCGCACCGCCGGCGAGCTGGCTCAGATCGGCGACGTTCAGCGTCGTCGTGCTCGACAGCACGCCGTTGATGAGGACCACCCGCTCGATACCGAACGAAAGCACCAGTCCGCCCGGTGTCTCGAAGCCGCCACGCAGGCCACCGAGCGTGTCGTCATCGACCAGCAGACCGGAGAACAGCATCTTCTCGCCCTCGGGTGGGCGGCCTTCCACGAGTATCTGAGGGACCGGTTCCAGGTCGGGGTCGCGCGCCGCTACGGTTGACGGCGCGGGCGTCGGGAGCGGTTCGCCGAGCGCGGCGAGCGGCACGGACTGGTACGAATCCGGCGCCGACACGGCGAAAGGCGTGGCGGCCGCAGCACCAGGAAGCCTTGCGTTCGCGCCGTTCGCGAGCGGGGCCCGCGGGGACTCCGGCAGCGCACTCTCTTCGGAGGCTCCAGGCGGAACATCGAGCGACAGGACGTATTCGGCCAGGCGCCGCGATATCGTTCCCGGGCGACTTCCGTCGTTCGACGCCGCAGCGAGCGCGTCGAGCACCCCGGGGTGGGGCCGGCAGCCGATCCCTTCGGCATCCAGCGGCCAGTCGGCGAGCGCGAGGAGTTCGGCGGGCGGCATGTCGTCGGCACACAGTGCAGGGAAGAAACCTTCGACCACATCGTCCGCCGCATACGCATGCTCCAGCAACCGGAGCGGAATTTCCGGGATTCCGGCACCTACGGCGAGCATCGCCATGAGCCCGGCCACGCGTTTGTTCCGCAAAGTGATCATCGAAAAGACTCAAAAATCCATCGGCCCGCGGCGCAGCAGCAGGACGTCCGTTGCATTGCCGCCGATCCCCTGCCCGATCGGCGCCGGAGGCCGGACGCGCCAGTCCTCGTCGCGGTCGAAGCGGGCACGCTCGGGCTGGTCGTTGATGACGAGCAGGATGCCGTTGGTCCAGAAGCGTTCGAAGTCGGTACGATCGAGCACGCGCGTCCCCATTGCCGGGTCGCCGATGACGACGCGTTTCGCCCGCAGGCCCTTGACCACGACGAAGTGCGCGTAGCCGTTTTCCCTGATCAGCGCGATTGCCGGGACACGTGCCGCGGAAAGCTGGTCGAGCGACGCGCGCACGCCTTCGGCGCGAAAGCCGCTGCTGTCGAGATAGAGTTTCATGTCGAGCATCGAAAAACCCTCGCGTCGGATCTTCGCCTGGTCGCCGCGCTCGAACATGTGCTTGAACACCTCGACTTCGTCGACCTTGCGGTCGTAATGATGCGTGAGCAGCGTCGCGACCGCCGCGGAGCCGCAACTGAAATCGTATTGCTGACGCAGCGTCGACACGAAGCGCGCCCCTTTCAGGCTCGTCACGGGCACTGCATAACTGCTCCCGGACGGCCCCAGAATCCTGGCCGGATCGGATTGCGCCGCCGCAGGCTGGCACACCGACGCGCCCAGCAGCGCGATGAAGAACAGCGGGCGGACTTTCATGACGGCCTCGTCATTTCACCTCGAGATTGAGGATTACCGCGTTCTGGATCATGACGCCGTTGCCGCTGTTCTGGACCACGGTTCCCATCATGTTCGCATTGGCGAATGCGCCCTCGGTGATCAGGTTGTAGCCGGTGACGGCATCCGACACGGAAACTTCGCTCATCGAACCGACCGCGCGTATTTCGCTGATGTGCGTATCGGCGCCACCGCGCTGCCCCGAAAGCACCGCGTCATCCACCGTAGGCCCGCCCATCAGCCTCTGCGCCGGGCGCTGCAGCGCGACGGATTGCGCGTCCCCGAGCATCACGACGTCGTCGGCATGCACGAGGCGGGTGCCGCCGGCCAGGAGGGCCAGCGCGATACCGAGAGTCAGCAGGGGCAGTACCTGTCTCATGGCTTCACTCCTCGACTGCAAAGGTGAAGCCGGGGGAAGCTTCTCCCCCGGCTCGATCGTGCTGCTTACCGCACCGTCAGGTTGGCCTGAACGTTTGCGCTTTGCTGCACGAGTGCACCGATGCCGCTGTTCAGCGAGGTCATCGAGATGCCGGCCGAGTTGGCCAGGCTGCCGCCGCCGACGGTGTTGGACATGTTGAAGGCGCCTGCATCGGCATACGCCGTGCCACCCGCGCCGCCCGCAGCGCCGGCGCCGCCTGTACCCGCACCGCCCGTTCCGGCACCCGCAGTGTTCGTGCCGCCGTCACCGCCGTTGCCGGCCGTGTTGGTGCCGCCGTTGCCGCCGTTGCCGCCGTTGCCGGCAGTGCCGTTACCGGCGGTCGCAGCGCCGCTGGTCGCCGTGCCGCCGTTGCCGCCGTTGCCCGCTGTGTTGGTGGCCGTGCCGCCCGCGCCGCCGGTCCCGCTGCCGCCATTGGCGGCCGCACTCGAGTCGCCCGAATTACCCGCGCCTCCGGCCAGGCCACCCTCCCCGCCCGGGACGCCCGAGCCACCGCTCGAACCGTTGCTGGCGCTGCCCGAGCCGCCACCACCGCTGCCGTCGCCACCATCCCCGTTGGCGCTATAAGCACTTCCGCCAGTCGATCCGGTGGCGCCGTTCGCAGTGCCACTGGCGGCGGCCCCACCGGCGCCGTCCCCGCCATTGCTGCCCATGCCACCTTCCCCACCTGCGGCTGCTCCGCCGGCACCGCCCGCGCCATTGGCATTCCCGCCGATCCCGTCGCCGCCATTGCCGGCTCCGCCGGCCGCCCCATTGCCGCCGTATGCGCTGCCGTGGTTTGTCGCGATGTTGCCGACGTTGCTCACGGACACGCCGCTGACCGTGCCGTTGAGGGTCGCAATCGCCATTACCTCAGTGGTATTGAATGCGTTGGTGAACGTAGCCGTCGAGGTCGAGCCGTTGTTCGCCGCGGCCGTGCCATAGCCCTCGGCGCGCGCCGTGCCGTCGTTGTTGCGATTGTCGCCGGCGCTCTTGTCGTTGTTCTGATCGGAGTTGTTCGTGTTGTCGACGCGATTGTCCGAGTCGTCGTCGATATGGTTGTCCGAGTTGTCCGAGTTGTCGACGCGGTTATCGGAGTTGTCGTCGACGCGATTGTCGGAATTGTCGGAGTTGTCGACGCGATTGTCGGAGTTGTTGTCCGTCCGGTTGTCCGAATTGTCCGAGTTGTCGACGCGGTTATCCGTGTTATCGGTAGCGTTCGAATACTCGTTCGCTTGTGGTCCGGGTCCGCTCTGCGTCGAATTCGCCGTTGCGGTTTGCGTGTTGTCGTCGGTAGTGTCCGTGACCGTATTCACCGGATTCGCCCAAGCTTGCCCGGCAAGACCAAAGGCAAGTCCGATCGCGGCTGAAATCAATGTTTTTCTCATTGCACTTCCCCTTCGAGAGCCAGGGCCAGCCCCATGCCAAGCCCGGTGCCGACCTTGCGCAAGAGCTGTGCCATTGATGCGCGGCGCCGCCAAGGTATTGATTGAACGTCACCTATTCTGTCGCAGCGGCATTGGTCTCGACGAGATGCATGCCTGACTGTTCAGAAGTTGTACAACCTTGCCGTGGCAAAACCCGGCTCTTTCGCCGGATTCAAAGACAAGGCTTTGTAGTAGCTCGTTTTTTTCAGTAACCTGGCCATCGCGAAGTGTTTCGTTCGTGAAACACGTCGTGCCGCCGGCTGGAAGCGCATCGCCCCGGCTGCAGTGCCGCAAGCAGGGTGGATGCAGCCGGCCGCTTCGCGCGCGGATGCCTCGCAGTCACGAGTCATCGGAGAGGTTCTTCGCTAAACCGACGCCGACTGTCGTAATCTTCCTGTCTGAAGCTGCTCTCGTTCATTCGTCGATCCGTGTCTCGGCCCTCGCGCCCGAACGGGCCGGGGCCGTGAGCATTCATTCCACTCTTTCATGGAGTCCGATTATGTCGAACTGGTATTCCGACAATGCCTTGTCGATCGGCAAGACACCCTTGGTCAAGCTGAATCGCGTCACCGACGGCGCCACGGCGACCGTCCTTGCGAAAATCGAAGGCCGCAACCCCGCCTATTCGGTGAAATGCCGTATCGGCGCTGCGATGATCTGGGACGCCGAGCAACGCGGCCTGCTCGGCCCCGGCAAGGAAATCGTCGAGCCGACGAGCGGCAACACCGGCATCGCGCTGGCGTTCGTCGCCGCCGCGCGCGGCATCCCGATCACGCTGACGATGCCCGAGACGATGAGCGTCGAACGGCGCAAGCTCCTCGTCGCATACGGCGCGAAGCTGGTGCTGACCGAGGGAGCCAAGGGCATGAACGGCGCGATCGCGAAAGCCGAGGAGATCGCCGCGTCCGACCCCGGTCGCTACGTGCTGCTGCAACAGTTCAACAACCCCGCAAATCCGGCGATCCACGCGTCGACGACAGGCCCGGAGATCTGGAACGACACCGACGGCAACGTCGATATCTTCATTTCCGGCGTCGGTACCGGCGGGACGATCACGGGCGTGTCGCGTTACTTCAAGGAGACGCGGGGCAAGCCGATCGTTTCGGTCGCGGTTGAACCGGAAGCCAGCCCGGTACTGACGCAGACGCGCGCCGGAGAGCCGCTCAAGCCGGGGCCGCACAAGATCCAGGGACTCGGCGCCGGCTTCGTGCCGAAAGTGCTCGACCTGTCGCTGATCGACGCCGTCGAGACGGTCAGCAACGAAGACGCGATTCTCTACGCGCATCGGCTCGCGCGCGAGGAAGGCATCCTCTCCGGCATCTCCTGCGGCGCCGCGGTGGCGGTAGCTGCGCGCATCGCCCAGCGCCCGGAGAATGCCGGCAAGACGATCGTCGTAGTGCTGCCGGACTCGGGCGAACGCTACCTCAGCTCGATCCTGTTCGAAGGCCTTTTCGACGCTTCGGGCGTGGCGATCTGAACGACGCCTGCGCGCGGCCGCCCTCGCCCGGAACACCGGTGATTTGCGGCGGCCGACTGCCCGAATCGCGCGGCGGCAGCCCCCGCACGGGGGCTGCCAAGCGAGGCCCGCGCCGGGTCGTGCAAGCTTTCGGCGCCCGATGATTCATAGCACAATGAATCCTCGAGCAACCTCTCATCGCAGTCATCCATGAATCCTCTGCTCCGCGTACGCGCCGAAGGCCAGCAGGTCTGGCTCGACAATCTTTCCCGCACCCTTCTCAACGAAGGGCACCTTGCCCAACTGATCGCCGCGGACGGCATCGCCGGCGTCACGACCAATCCGGCGATCTTCCACAAGGCGATCGCCGGCGGACGCTACTACGAAGAAGACCTCGCCCGTCTCAAGGGCGAAGCGATCGACGCCGAAACCCGCTACGAGCGGCTCGTGATCCCGGACGTGCAGCGCGCCTGCGACCTGCTGCGCCCGGTGTTCGACGAGAGCCGCGGCAATGCCGGCTACGTGAGTCTCGAAGTGTCGCCGGCGCTCGCGCACGACACGGCGCGGACCGTCGCTGCCGGGCTGCGCCTGAAGCATGCGGTCGGGCGCGACAATGTGCTGATCAAGGTGCCCGCAACCTCCGCCGGCCTCGAAGCCATCGAGCAGCTGACCGGACACGGAGTGAGCGTGAACGTGACGCTGATGTTCTCGCTGGCGCACGTCGACGCAGTCGCCGAAGCCTACCTGGGCGGCCTCGCGGCCTGGCAGCAGGCGGGAGGCGACGTCGGGCGCGTGATGTCGGTCGCGAGCCTGTTCCTGAGCCGCGTGGACACGCTGCTCGACAGTCAGCTCGGCGAGATCGGTAGTGACGCTGCGCTCGCGCTGCGCGGAAAATCCGCCGTCGCGATGGCGAAGCTCGCGTACGAGCGTTATCGCGAACGCTTCCACGGTCCCGCGTTCGCCAGCCTGCGCAGCGCCGGCGCACGGCCGCAGCTCATGCTCTGGGCGAGCACCGGGACGAAGAACGCCGCTTACAGCGACCTCATGTACGTCGAACCGCTGATCGGGCCGGAGACGGTCAACACGCTGCCCGACGCGACGCTCGCGGCGCTGCGCGACCACGGCACTGTCGCCCGCACGCTCGACCGGGATGTCGACGCGGCGCGAGCGCAGTTCGCTGCACTGGAAAGGCTCGGCATCGACATGACGACGGCCGGGAAGCGTCTGCAGGACGAAGGACTGCGCCAGTTCGAAGAAGCCTTTGCCGGGCTTCTCGACCTCACTGCCTGAGCTTCGGGCGGCAGCGTTCGCCCCGCCGTCCGTTCGCCCCGCTTTCGGTATTTCGCCGAACGCCCGCAGCCGCTCGCATTGCAGCGGGAGCAGCTCCTTCAGGCCAAGGATCACCACACGAGCTGGCTGTTCGAAAGCGTCGTCACGCCGGCGAGACCTCGACAATCCGCACACATACACGCGATTGAAACTCTGCGGCTCGTTCAATTGTTAGCAATTGCAAGCGAGATCCACGACGGGAGCGGCAGGATTACACACTTCACGAGTCGTCTGTTATATCGACGGCACTCCTGTGCGAGCTGCCCTTCCGCATGCCCGACGAATGCGGTTTACGCAGCGCTCGCGGGCCCTTTTGCGCCCCCCGCCACCGAGGCGCCGGCGTTCCGGGCTAGAATCCAGCGACCCCCAGCCTTCAGCCACTGCCATGAAGTTCTGCTCGAACTGCGGCGCGACCGTCGAGTTGCGCATTCCTCCCGGAGACTCGCTGCCGCGCCATGTGTGTGCGACCTGCGGCAGTATTCATTACGTCAATCCGAAGATCGTCGTCGGCGCGATCCCGGAATGGGAAGACCGCATCCTGCTTTGCCGGCGCGCGATCGAACCGCGCCACGGCTTCTGGACGCTGCCGGCGGGTTTCATGGAAAACGACGAGACGACGGCACAGGCCGCGGCGCGCGAGACCCTCGAGGAAGCCTGCGCGCGGATCGAGGTCGGCGAAATATTTACGCTGATCAACGTCCCGCACATCAGCCAGGTCCACATCGTCTATCGGGCGCGCCTGATCGACCTGGATTTCGCGCCCGGCGAGGAATCGCTGGAGGTCGGATTGTTTGCGGAGCATGAAATCCCGTGGAACGAGATCGCGTTCCGGTCGATCGCGCTGACGTTGCAGCATTATTTCGACGACCGGCGCCGCGGCACTTTCCGCTTCCGCACCAGCGATCTCGCCCCGCCCCCGCCAGTCGGCACTGCCTGAACCACTGCGGCCGCCGCCGATCGAATGACAAAAGGCCGGCCGATACACTGCCGGTTCGCATCATCGGTCCGGCAGGACCGTGCCGGCGCCCCGTGTGCCGACAGAACAGCAGCGCAGGAGGTATCGTGCCGACAGCGGCTCATGACAACGCAATCGAATCCGAACGACGACCGGGCCAGCCGCGGGCAAGGCTCCCTGTCGTGCAACACCCCTGGATCCTCACGCTCGACAGCCGCGGCCTGCCGCACCGCTGGATAAGCTGGCAGGCGGCGTGCCACTACTATGCTCTCGACATGGTCGCATGGGTCGTCGGAAACCGGCAGTTCCGCTTCGTCGGGGGAATCTGTCGCGCCACCGGGCTGCGTTCCGAAATCACCGCGAACAGCATCATCGCGATCAAGGGACGCAGCTTCCGTCCGGACAGCCACAGCCAGGTTCCGCCGCTGAACAACCGCGAACTGTTTCACCGCGACCGTCACATCTGCGCCTATTGCGGCGACCGCTTCTCGGGCCACATCCTGACGCGCGAGCACATCGTCCCGGTTTCGCAGGGCGGGCGCGACGTGTGGATGAATGTCGTAACCTCGTGCCGGCCCTGCAACCAGCGCAAGAGCGGGCGCACGCCGGAACAGGCGCGGATGCCGCTGCTGTATGCACCGTACGTGCCGAACAAGGCCGAATACCTGATCCTGTGCAACCGCCAGATCCTCGCCGACCAGATGGATTTCCTCGCCCGCCACCTGCCGCACCAGAGCCGGCTGCACGTTCCCTGAAAAGTGAGCGCCCCCTTCCAGCATCTCCCCGCCGGCTTCCTCGAGCCGGCGCGTTCTGGCCTGTCGGAACGCGCTGACGGAGGCGGGCAATGAGCGGATTGCGGGCAATCCGCGGCGAGATCGTGCACTTCCTCGGCGACCCGGCGGACCTCGGCGCCGACGCGCTGGCGCACTTTCCGGACGGGTTGCTGATCGTGCGCGACGGCCTCGTCGCCGAACTCGGCCCCGCCGCCGACCTCCTGCCCCGGCTGCCGGCCGGAACGACTGTCGACGACTACCGTGGCAAGCTCGTCCTGCCCGGCTTCATCGACACGCACATCCATTACGCGCAGACCGACATCGTCGCGAGCTATGGCGAACAGGTGCTCGCGTGGCTCGAGAAATATACCTACCCGACCGAACGGCGTTTCGCCGATCCGGCTCACGCGGCGGCGGTCGCGGAGTTCTTCTGCGACGAGCTGCTGCGGAACGGCACGACGACCGCGATGGCGTTTGCGACCGTGCATCCAGCGTCCGTCGATGCGCTGTTCGCCGCGGCGCGCAAACGGCACATGCGGATGATCGCCGGCAAAGTGCTGATGGACCGTAACTGCCCGGACTTCCTGCGCGACCCCGCCGACGGCGGCGATGCGGAATCGAAGGCGCTGATCGAGCGCTGGCACGGCCGCGATCGCCTGCTGTATGCGGTGACGCCGCGTTTCGCCCCGACCTCGACGCCTGCGCAGATGGCGCTTGCCGGACGCCTCTTCGCCGATCATCCCGGCGTCTATCTGCAGTCCCACCTCGCCGAGAACGAGCGCGAAGTGGCCTGGGTCGCGAGGCTCTACCCGGAAGCGCGCAGCTACCTCGACGTCTATGAACGCTACGGCCAGCTCGGCGCGCGCAGCGTGTTCGCGCACTGCGTGTGGATCGACGACACCGATCGCACCCGCCTGGCGGCGACGGGGGCGGCGATCAGCTTCTGCCCGACCTCGAACCTGTTCCTCGGCTCGGGCCTGTTCGATCTCGACCGGGCGCACGCCGCGGGCGTGCGGGTCGGGCTCGGCACCGACGTTGGCGGCGGCACCAGCTTCTCGATGCTGCAGACGCTCAACGAAGCCTACAAGGTGCAGCAACTCCGGGGACAGCGGCTGCCGGTCGAGCGCGGCTTCTACCTCGCGACCCGCGGCGGCGCGCGCAGCCTGTATCTCGACGACCGCATCGGCAGTTTCGACACCGGACGCGAAGCCGACCTGGTGGTGCTGGACCCGGCCGCGACGCCGTTGCTCGCCCGGCGCACGGCCGTCGCCACGACCCTCGCCGAGCGGCTGTTCGCGCTGATGCTGCTCGGCGACGACCGCGCCGTCGCGGCGACGTGGGTGATGGGCGAACCGGCGTGGCGCCGGCCGTGAGGTGACGTCTGTGAGGTGAGGTTTTTCGTAGGGCGGATGAGCCGAAGGCGTTATCCGCCAATCGAACGCCGGAAGCGGCCCCCTGCCGTTTTGGCGGGAGGCGCTTCGCTTTCCCGCCCTACGTTCCTGCCGGCGAAGGCAGCGCGGATCGCCCCGGAGCGGACCTCAGGCGCGAAGTTCGGCGCGATCGCGAAACTGCTCGAGCGCGTCCGGGTTCGCCAGCGCCTCGATGTTCTTCACCGGCTGCCCGTGCACGACGTTGCGCACTGCGAGCTCGACGAGCTTGCCGCTCTTCGTGCGCGGGATGTCCGCGACCTGGACGATTTTCGCCGGCACGTGGCGCGGCGTCGCATTGTCGCGGATCGCCTGCCGGATGCGGGCGGCGAGCGCGTCGTCGAGCACGACGCCTTCGGCGAGCCGCACGAACAGCACGACGCGCACGTCGGTCGGCGCCTCGGGCGGCCAGTCCTGGCCAATGACGATCGATTCGAGCACCTCCGGCAGCTTCTCGACCTGGCGGTAAATTTCGGCGGTGCCGATACGCACGCCGCCCGGGTTCAGCGTCGCATCCGAGCGGCCATGGATGATCAGGCCGCCGTGCGCGGTGATCTCGCAGAAGTCGCCGTGACACCACACGCCCGGAAAACGCTCGAAGTACGCGGCGCGGTACTTCGCGCCGTCCGGGTCATTCCAGAAGCCGATCGGCATGCTCGGGAAGGGCTTGCGGCAGACGAGCTCGCCTTTCTCGCCGACCACCGGGCGGCCGTCGTCGTCCCACACCTCGACCGCGAGGCCGAGACCGATGCACTGGATCTCGCCGCGCCACACCGGCAGCGCGGGGTTGCCGAGCACGAAGCACGAGATGATGTCGGTGCCGCCGGAGATCGATGCGAGCTGCACGTCGCGCTTGATCGCCTCATGGACGAAGTCGAAGCTTTGTGGTGCCAGCGGGCTGCCGGTCGACAGCACCGCGCGCAGCGCCGACAGGTCGTGGGACTGCCCCGGGCGCACGTCGCCTTTCGCCAGCGTCTCGATGTATTTCGCCGACGTGCCGAAATGCGTGAAGCGCTCGGCCTGCGCGTAGTCCCATAGCAGCTTGCCGTCGTCGACAAACGGGTTGCCGTCGTAGAGCATCAGCGTCGCGCCGCAGGCCAGGCCCGAGACGAGCCAGTTCCACATCATCCAGCCGCAGGTCGTGAAGTAGAACAGGCGATCGCCTTCGCGCACGTCGGTGTGCAGCTTGTGCTCCTTCAGGTGCTGCAGCAAGGTCCCGCCGGCGCCGTGCACGATGCATTTGGGCACGCCGGTCGTGCCGGACGAATACATCACGTACAACGGATGGTTGAACGGCAGGCGGACGTATTCCGGTTCGGTCGCCGCGAGGTGCGGCGCGACGAAGTCGTCGTACGACACCGCGCCGGGCACGCCCGAAAGATCGAGCGCGCCGCCGGCCGCAAGGTAGGGCACGACGACGAGCCGCGCGACGCTCGGCAGCTGCGGGGCCAGCTCGGCGAGCTTCGGGCGCACGTCGATCGCCTTGCCGCCATACCAGTAGCCGTCGCACGCAATCAAGAGCTTCGGCTCGGTCTGGCCGAAGCGGTCGAGCACGCCCTGCACGCCGAAGTCGGGCGACGCGCTCGTGAACACCGCGCCGATCGCGGACGCCGCGAGCATCGCGACGAGCGTCTCGGGCATGTTCGGCATGAACGCGGCGACGCGGTCGCCCGCCTTGATGCCAAGCGCGCGCAACGCGGCCGCGAAGCGCGCGACCTCGATGCGCAGTTCCGCGCGCGTCATGCGCCGCTCGAGCCGGTCCTCGCCGCGGAACACGAGCGCCTGCGGGTTCGCGGACTCGCGCAGCAGGTTCTCGGCGAAGTTCAGTCGCGCATCGGGGAACCAGGTCGCGCCGGGCATCCGTTCCGCGTCGATCAGGCCGCGCTCGCCCTGCTCGCCGATGACGCCGCCGAAGTCCCACACCTCACGCCAGAACGCGACCGGCGAATGGATCGACCAGGCATGCAGCGCCGCGTAGTCGCCAAGCGACAGGGCGGTCGCGGCGCGAGCGCGTTCGGTGAAGGCGGCGATCCCGGTCGCCGCGATCTGTTCGGGCCGCGGCGTCCACAGCGGCCGATCGCCGGATTCGTTGTTTGTCATCTCTTTTCTGTCTCCTCGTTCAGAACGGGCCGCTCGCCCGGGCGACCGATTGCGGTGCCACGCCCTGCTCGACCGCCGCGCGCTGCTGCGCCGCGAGGGCCCGTCGAAATCCGTCGCGCGCCTGCAGGCGCTGCCAGTACGCACGCGTCGCCGGCTTGAAGCGGTCCCGAAGCCCGATATCGTCGGCGAGCAGCAGCGCGTAGCCGACCGACACGTCGGCCGCGGTGAAGCGAGCGGCGCACAGATATTCCTGATGCTCGAGCAGCGGCTCGAGCGTGCGCAGCCGCGACAGGAACCATCGCGTATAGTCTTCGGCCGCCTGCGGCAGCCGACGTTCCGGCGGCTCGAAGCGGCTGTAGCGCAGGATCAGCGTCTGCGGGAACGTCAGCGTCGCCTCGCCGAAATGCAGGAAGTTCAGGTAGGCGCCGAACGCCGGCTCGTCGCTCCCGACGTCGAGTTGCCGCGGCGAATGGCGCGCGGCGAGGTACTGGCAGATCGCCACCGATTCGGTCAGGCGCGTGTCGCCGTCGAAGAACGCCGGGATCGTGCCGAGCGGATTGACCGCGAGATACGGCTCGGCCTCGCGCCGCGGCGGGAACGGCAGCACCTTCAGCTCGTACGGCAGCCCGAGTTCTTCGAGCATCCATAACGGGCGGAACGAACGTGCGCTCAGACAATGGTAGAGGGTCATCGTCATCGGTATCCGGCTCCTGAAGGCTTGGATGAGCGGCAGGGCTGCGTCGTTGCTAACCCGCGGCGCAGCCTGCGCGCAACGCGCGTGAAACCCGGGAGGCTGGCTCACGCCCGAGCAGGCTGCTGATCCACGCGCCAGTGTCGACGAGCCGGTCGAGATTAACACCGCTGTCGATACCGAGTCCGTTCAGGAGCCAGACGACATCCTCTGTCGCAACGTTGCCGGAGGCGCCTTTCGCGTACGGACAACCGCCGAGGCCGGCGACCGACGCGTCGAACACCGCCAGCCCAAGTTCGAGCGACGCGTAGATGTTTGCGATCGCCATGCCGTAAGTGTCGTGGTAGTGGCCTGCGAGCCGCTCGACCGGCACGCGGCGCATCGTGGCCTCGAGCATGCGTTGCGTCCTCGCCGGCGTGCCGGTGCCGATCGTGTCGCCGAGGCTCACTTCGTGGCAGCCCATCTCGAACAGCGTGCCGGCGACGAGCGCGACCGCTTCCGGCCGGATTTCCCCTTCGTACGGGCAGTCGAGCACGCACGACACGTAGCCGCGCACCTTCACGCCGGCCGCTTTCGCCGCGTCCATCACCGGTTCGAAGCGCGCGAGCGATTCGGCGATCGAGCAGTTGATGTTCTTCTGGCTGAAAGACTCGGACGCCGCGCCGAACACCGCGACCTCGTCGGCGCCGGCGGCGAGCGCCGCTTCGAAGCCTTTGAGGTTCGGCGTCAGCACGGGGTAGGCGACGCCCGCCCGGCGCTCGATCCGTGCCATGACGAAGGCCGCGTCCGCCATCTGCGGCACCCATTTCGGCGACACGAACGACGTCGCCTCGATCGCCTTCAAGCCGGCGTCGGCGAGCCGCGCGATCAGCTCGACTTTGGTGTCGGTCGCGACCACCGCCTTCTCGTTCTGCAGGCCGTCGCGCGGGCCGACTTCGACGATCTTCACCGCGTTCGGCAGCTTCATCGCTTGTCCCTCGTCGTGGTCGTCGTCACGCGGTGCGCGCCTCGTCGAGCCCGAGCTCGCGCTTCATCTGCTCGCGGATCTGGAACTTCTGGATCTTGCCGGTCACCGTCATCGGGAAGCTGTCGACGAACTTGATGTAGCGCGGCACCTTGTGATGCGCGATCTGGCCTTGGCAGAACGCTCTGACCTCGTCGGCGGAAAGCGCTTCGCCTTCGCGCACGATGATCCACGCGCACAGCTCCTCGCCGTATTTCTGGTCCGGCACGCCGACGACCTGCACGTCGAGGATTTTCGGATGGCGGTACAGGAACTCCTCGATCTCGCGCGGATAGAGGTTCTCGCCGCCGCGGATCACCATGTCCTTGATGCGGCCGACGATGTTGCAGTATCCCTCGTCGTCGATCGTCGCGAGGTCCCCGGTGTGCATCCAGCCGGCCGCGTCGATTGCGTCGCGCGTCCGGTCGACGTCATTCCAGTAGCCGAGCATCACGGAGTAGCCGCGCGTGCACAGTTCTCCGGCGACGCCCCGCGGCACGATGCGTCCGTCGTTGTCGACGATCTTGACCTCGAGATGCGGCTGGACGCGGCCGACCGTCGACACGCGCCGCTCGACCGGATCGCCGGTGCCGCTCTGGAAGCTCACCGGCGACGTCTCGGTCATGCCGTACGCGATCGTCACTTCGCGCATGTTCATCCTGTCGATGACGCGCTTCATCACTTCGATCGGGCACGGGCTGCCGGCCATGATGCCGGTGCGCAGGCGCGACAGGTCGAAGTCACCGAAGCGCGGGTGGTCGAGCATCGCGATGAACATCGTCGGCACGCCGTACGCGGCGGTGCAGCGCTCCTCCGCGAGCGTCTCGAGCACCGCGACCGGCTCGAACGCTTCGGCCGGATAGACCATCGTCGCGCCGTGCGTCACGCAGCCGAGGTTGCCCATCACCATGCCGAAGCAGTGGTACAGCGGCACCGGGATGCAGACGCGGTCGCCTTCAACGAGCCGGATCGCCTCGCCGACGAAAAAGCCGTTGTTGAGGATGTTGTGGTGCGACAGTGTCGCGCCTTTCGGCTGGCCGGTCGTGCCCGAAGTGAACTGGATGTTGATCGGGTCATCGAACTGCAGCTTCTCGCCGCGTATCGCGAGCTCGACGAGCTCGTCGCGCGACGGCGGCGCGAGCAGGTCATCGAAATTCAGCATCCCGGCGCTCTTCTCCGCGCCCATGCGGATGACCCAGTTCAGCGACGGCATCCGCGCAGCTTCGAGGGCGCCCGGCTCGCAGTCGGCAAGCTCCGGTGCGAGATCGGAGAGCATCGCGAGGTAGTCACTGCCCTTGAACGACGGCGACAGCACCAGCGCCCGGCAGCCGACCTTGTTCACCGCATATTCGAGCTCGCTGCGGCGATAAGCGGGGTTGATATTGACGAGCACGAGGCCGGCTTTCGCCGTCGCGAACTGCGTCAGTATCCATTCGAGGTTGTTCTGCGACCAGATGCCGACGCGGTCACCCGGCGCGAGCCCGAGGCGCACCAGTGCGCACGCGAGCGCATCGACTTTCAGCCTCAGTTCGGCATAGGTCAGGCGCACGTTCTGGTGGCACACGACGAGCGCCTCGCGCTGCGCGTGCCGTGCGCAGGCTTCGTCGAAGAAGCGTCCGATCGTCTGGCCAATCAGCGTTTTGGCGGATGCGCCGTGGACGTAGCTCAACTGCGTCATTTGTCTCTCCCCTCGAATCAACCTTTCTCGGCTTCGAACTCGACGAGCTCCGCGCCGTCACCGACCTGGTCGCCGACCGCGTAACGGAACGCTTTCACGGTGCCCGCAGCCGGTGCGTTGATCGTGTGCTCCATCTTCATCGCTTCGAGAATCAGCAGCGGCGCACCTTTCGCGACTTTCGCACCGGCGTCGGCAAGCAGCGCGATGACCTTGCCCGGCATCGGCGCGAGCAGTCCGCCTTCGGCACCGCCCCCTTCGCCGGCAAAATGCAGCGGGTCGACATTCGCGAGCTGCCAGCTCCTGCCATGCAGAAACACATGGCGCATGCGGCCGGCGGAAATCACCGTCGCGTCCATCCGCGTGCCGTCGAGCTCGACGCGCAGCCCGCCGTGCGCATTCACCCGGCCGCGCGCTTCCGCCGAATGGCCGTCAACCGCCAGTGTGTAGCGGTCGCCGCGGTAGGCGACCTGCACCGTCTTCTGCGCGTCGCCGACTCGGAAGATCAGCCCGCGATTCGCGGTCGAGTTCAGGCGCCAGCCGTCGCGCATGTGCCACGGCGACACCGGATCGCTGCCGCGACGCGCTTCATCTTCGGCGCGCGCATTCTCACGCAGCAGTTCGGCGAGCGCGGCGACGAAGTACGTCTCGACCGGCGGCGTTTCGCCCTCGGGGAAGAGATAGGCCTTCTCGCGCTCGATCAGCCCGGTGTCGAGGTCAGCGCCGGCGAACGCCGGACACGCGGTGAGCCGCGACAGGAACTCGATGTTGTTCGCGACGCCGACGACGCGGTAGTCCGCGAGCGCTTGCAGCATCCGCGCCAGCGCCTGCTCGCGGGTCTCGTCCCAGACGATCAGCTTCGCGATCATCGGATCGTAGAACGGGCTGATCTCGTCGCCCTCCTCGACACCGGTGTCGACGCGCACGTGCAGGCCTTCGGCCGGGGGAGCAAGATGCACGAGCTTGCCGGTCGAAGGCAGGAAGCCCTTGGCCGGGTCTTCCGCATAGATTCGTGCTTCGAGCGCGTGGCCGCGGATCGCGAGCTGTTCCTGCGTGAGCGGCAGCGGCTCGCCGCTGGCTACGCGCAGCTGCCACTCGACGAGATCGAGGCCGGTGATCATCTCGGTGACCGGATGCTCGACCTGCAGCCGCGTGTTCATCTCCATGAAGTAGAACGAGCCGTCCTGGTTGGCGATGAACTCGACGGTGCCGGCGCCGACGTAGCTGACCGCCTTCGCCGCCTCGACCGCGGCCTTGCCCATCGCTGCGCGCCGCTCGGGTGTCATCCCGGGCGCGGGCGCTTCCTCGAGCACTTTCTGGTGGCGGCGCTGCACCGAGCAGTCGCGCTCGAAGAGATAAACGCAGTTGCCGTGCGAGTCGCCGAACACCTGGATCTCGATATGGCGCGGGCGGGTGATGTACTTCTCGACCAGCACATGCTCGTCGCCGAACGACGACGCGGCTTCGCGCTTGCACGACGCGAGCGCGGCGATGAAGTCCCCGGACTTCTCGACGAGCCGCATGCCCTTGCCACCGCCGCCCGCTGCCGCCTTGATCAGCACCGGATAGCCGATCCTGTCGGCCTGCTCGTGCAGATAAGCCGGTTCCTGGTTGTCGCCGTGGTAGCCCGGCGTCAGCGGTACCCGGGCTTCTTCCATCAGCTTCTTCGCTTCGGACTTCGAGCCCATCGCGCGGATCGCCGACACCGGCGGGCCGATGAACACGATGCCGGTCCGTTCGCACGCGTCGCAGAACTCCTCGTTCTCGGACAGGAAACCGTAGCCCGGATGGATCGCCTGCGCGCCGGTCTGCTTCGCCGCGGCGATGATGCGCTCGATGACGAGATAGCTTTCCTTCGCCGCGGCGGGACCGATCAGCACCGCTTCGTCGGCGAGCCGGATGTGGCGGGCGCTCGCGTCGGCTTCGGAATACACCGCGACGGTCTTGATGCCCATGCGGCGCGCGGTCTTGATCACCCGACAGGCGATTTCACCGCGGTTAGCGATGAGGATTTTTTCGAACATTCTTGTCTCCTCCCCTTACATCCGGAACAGGCCGAACTTCGTCTGCGGGATCGGAGCGTTCAGCGTCGCGGACAGGGACAGGCCGAGCACACGGCGGCTCTGCGCCGGGTCGATGACGCCGTCGTCCCACAGGCGCGCGGTCGCGTAGTAGGGGTGGCCCTGCACTTCGTACTGCTCGCGGATCGGCGCGCGGAAGGCTTCCTCGTCTTCCTTGCTCCACGCGCCGCCCTTCGCCTCGATGCCGTCGCGGCGCACGGTCGCGAGCACGCTCGCCGCCTGTTCGCCGCCCATCACGGAAATGCGCGAGTTCGGCCACATCCACAGGAAGCGGGGCGAGTACGCGCGGCCGCACATGCCGTAGTTGCCGGCGCCGAACGAGCCGCCGATGATCATCGTCAGTTTCGGCACCTGCGCGGTCGCGACCGCGGTGACCATCTTCGCGCCGTCCTTCGCGATGCCGGCGTTCTCGTACTTGCGGCCGACCATGAAGCCGGTGATGTTCTGCACGAAGACGAGCGGAATGCCGCGCTGCGCGCACAGCTCGACGAAGTGCGCGCCTTTCTGCGCCGACTCGCCGAACAGGATGCCGTTGTTCGCGACGATGCCGACCGGATAGCCGTAGAGCTGCGCGAAGCCGGTCACGAGCGTCGTGCCGTAGCGCGCCTTGAATTCGTCGAAGCGCGAGCCATCGACGACGCGCGCGATCACTTCGCGCACGTCGTACGGCTTTCTCGTGTCGCTCGGGATGATGCCGTAGATCTCCTCGGGGTCGTACAGCGGCTCGTCGCCGGCGCCGAGGTTCATCTCGACCGGCTTCGTGCGGTTCAGGTTGCCGACGATCCGGCGCGCGATGTACAGCGCGTGCGCGTCGTTCTCGGCGAGGTGATCCGCGACGCCGGAGATCCGCGTATGCACGTCGCCGCCGCCGAGGTCCTCGGCGCTGACGACTTCACCGGTCGCGGCCTTCACGAGCGGCGGCCCGCCGAGGAAGATCGTGCCCTGGTTCTTGACGATGATCGCCTCGTCGCTCATCGCCGGCACATACGCGCCGCCCGCGGTGCATGAACCCATGACGACCGCGATCTGCGGAATGCCCGCCGCGGACATGTTCGCCTGATTGAAGAAGATCCGGCCGAAGTGCTCGCGGTCGGGGAACACCTCGTCCTGCGTCGGCAGGTTCGCGCCGCCGGAGTCGACGAGGTAGATGCACGGCAAGCGGTTCATCTGCGCGATCTCCTGCGCGCGCAGATGCTTCTTGACGGTCATCGGAAAGTAGCTGCCGCCTTTCACCGTCGCGTCGTTCGCGACGATCATGCATTCGAGCCCTTTGACGCGCCCGATGCCGGCGACGACGCCGGCCGACGCGGCCTCGTTGTCGTACATGCCGTACGCGGCGAGCTGGCCGATCTCGAGGAACGGCGTGCCCGGGTCGAGCAGGTGATTGACGCGGTCGCGCGGCAAGAGCTTGCCGCGCGCGGTGTGCTTGTCGCGCGCCGCGGCGCCGCCGCCGAAGCTCACTTCCGCGGCCTTGTCGCGCAGGTCGGCGACGAGGCTCTTCAGCGCCTGTGCGTTCGCCCGGAACTCTTCGCTGCGGCTGTTGATGTTCGATTTGAGGACGGACATCACTCGGTCTCCGAGAACAGCTCGCGGCCGATCAGCATGCGGCGGATCTCGCTCGTGCCGGCGCCGATCTCGTAGAGCTTCGCGTCGCGCCACAGCCGCCCGACCGGGTACTCGTTCGTGTAGCCGACGCCGCCGAGCGTCTGGATCGCCTCGCCGGCCATCCACGTCGCCTTCTCGGCCGAATACAGGATCGCGCCGGCGGCGTCCTTCCGGAGCGTGCGCGCGTGGTCGCTCATTTTGGTCAATGAGTCGCACGCCTGGCCGACCGCATACACGTAGGCGCGCGTCGCCATCCACGTCGAATACATGTCGGCGAGCTTGCCCTGCATCAGCTGGAATTCGCCGATCGGCTGGTTGAACTGCTTGCGCTCGTGCAGATACGGCACGACCGCGTCCATGCACGCCGCCATGATGCCGAGCGGGCCGCCGCACAGCACCGCGCGCTCGTAGTCGAGGCCGCTCATCAGCACCTTGACGCCCTGGCCAACGTTTGCGACGCCGCCGAGCACGTTCTCCTCCGGCACTTCGACGTCGTCGAAGAACAGCGGAAACGTGTTCGAGCCGCGCATGCCGAGCTTGTCGAGGTGCGTGCCGTGCGTGAAGCCTTTCATGCCCTTCTCGACGATGAAGGCGGTGATGCCGCGCGGGCCGGCGTCGATATCGGTCTTCGCATAGACGACCAACGTGTCGGCGTCGCCGCCGTTCGTGATCCACATTTTCGCGCCGTTGAGCACGAAGCGGTCGCCGCGCCTGTCGGCGCGCAGCTTCATCGACACGACGTCCGACCCGGCGTTCGGCTCGCTCATCGCGAGCGCGCCGACGTGCTCGCCGGAAATCAGCTTCGGCAGGTATTTCTTCTTCTGCGCGGCGTTGCCGTTGCGACGGATCTGGTTCACGCACAGGTTCGAATGCGCGCCGTAGGACAGGCCGACCGACGCCGACGCGCGCGAGACTTCTTCCAGCGCGATGATGTGCGCAAGGTAGCCGATGTTCGTGCCGCCGTATTCCTCCTCGACGGTCATGCCGTGCAGGCCGAGCTCGCCGAGCTTCTTCCACAGGTCGGCGGGGAACTCGTTCGTACGGTCGACTTCGGCAGCACGCGGCGCGATCTGGTCGGCGGCAAAGGACTGCACCGTGTCGCGCAGCATCTCGATCGTTTCACCGAGGTTGAAGTTCAGGCTCGGTATGTTCATCGGGGTCTCCTCGTTCCTTGTGGATGGCGTTGTTTCGGGACGTCGCGCGAGGCGGGCTCGCCAGATCGTCGTAACCTCGCAAGAGTAGGCCGCGCGAGAGGGCCGCAGGCGCCAACGTGGTTGCAAATCCTGCCATGCTCCCTATCATCGCCGCATGGCTGCGACACTTCCCCCGATCCCCGATCCCATGCATGGGTCAGCGGCGACGCCGATCGCGTTCATCCGCGCAATCGTCGCGGCGTACCGCCGCTACGGTATCAATCCTGCCAATGCGCTCCGACAAGCGCAGATCGCGCCGGCCGCGCTCGACAACCCCGACGCGCGGGTGACGGCAGCACAGATGGAGCTGATCTCCGCCGTCGCGATGCAGGAGCTCGACGACGAGGCGCTCGGCTGGTTCTCGCGCCGCCTGCCGTGGGGGTCATATGGAATGCTGTGCCGCGCGTCGATCACGTCTCCCGACCTCGGCGTCGCGATCAAGCGCTGGTGCCGTCACCATCGTCTGCTCACCGACGACATCCTGCTGCACCTCGACGCGCAGCGCGACGTCGCGCACGTGCGGATCGAAGTGCGCCGTTACCTCGGCGAGATGCACGAGTTCTGCATAGTGACGATCCTGCGCTATCTGCTCGGCTACGCGTGCTGGGTCATCGACTCGCGCATCCCGCTGCTCGGCGCACGCTTCCCGTTTCCGCCGCCGCCGCACCGTTCCGTCTATCCGCTGCTGTTCCAGGGGCCGGTGCACTTCGACGCCGAACAGGCCGGGATCAGCTTCGACGCGCAGTACCTGAGCCTGCCGCTGCGGCGCGACGAGGCGGCGCTGCAGCAGATGCTGCGCCGCGCGCTGCCGCTGACCGTGCTGCAGTACCGCCGCGACCGCTTGCTCGTGCAGCGCGTGCGCCATCTGCTGCGCGAACGCCTGGACGAAGGCGCGACTGCCGAGACGCTCGCCGAACGGCTGCACCTTTCACCGCGCACGCTGCACCGCCAACTGGAAGAGGAAGGCGCGTCGGTGCAGCAGTTGAAGGACGAAGCCCGCCGCGAGCGCGCCGTCGACCTGCTGAACCGCACGAACCGGTCGATCAAGCAGATCGCGCTCTCGACCGGTTTTCGCAACGAAAAGAGCTTTTCACGCGCGTTCCGTCAATGGACCGGCGATTCGCCGACCGCCTTCCGCAGCCGCGTAGTAGCGGCGACAAGCGCCTCGGAAGCATAGGGAAGGCCTTGCCGGCCCGCGCCGCCGGGAAGGTATCGAAATGCTACCGACAAGCTCCCGGATCGAGGTCACGCGGAGTCGCCGGTCCGCGGGACCGCGCGGCTGTCGAGGTGACGCGCGAGGCCGACGCCGCCGGCGTGCATCATCGCGACGTGGTTCCAGCGGAAGATCGGTTTCGCGAACGGGCCGAGCCAGTTCATCCACCGGCGCACCGTGCGCACCTGCCACTCGTAGCGCACCGTCGTGAAACGCGCGTCGCGGCCGAGATGGCAGCGGCCGACGCCTTCGAGTTCGCCGCTGACCCGCCCTTCGATCAGGCGCAAAGGTTCGACCCGCGTGACGCAGGTGACGATCGTCAGGCGGAACGGCAGCAGGCCGCGGCAGGTGCAGCGGCGCCTCGCGCCAATTCCGCTCCCGTCGCCGGGCGCGAGCGTGACGACTTCCTCGATACCGGACCACCAGACGGGCCAGTTCTCGGCGTCGACGATCGCGTCCCAGACCGCTTCGAGCGGCGCGTCGAATCGCCACCACGTCGTCACGTCGTATCGGATCACGCGTTCGCGCGCATGAGTCATCCGCGGTTCGTCCATTCTCACGGCGCAAAGAACCGCTCGGGAAAATCGACGTCGAGTTCGACATCGATGAGGTCGACGATTTCAACGAGATCGTCCGCCTCGTCGAAATTTTCGACTCGCCGCGGAAACAACGTGTCCTGCGCAAGCCACACCCGGTTGCGATGCGCTCCATCCACGATGAGGCCGGCCACGCCGGCGACTTCGAAGCCGACGGCCGGTTCCCCGGAGACCGTTCCCGCGCCGAGCGGGGTGAAGCTTCCGCCGGCGCGCAGCGACTGCAGATTCTCGAACAGCGCGCCGACGTCGGAGCGATCGACAGTGTGACCGCGTGGGCTGCGTACCAGCGGATTGTCGGGCGCGAGGCTCAACGCCGGCATAAATCCGAAGCCCCCGCCGAAGCCGAGGCCGAACGTCCACAGCCGCACCTTCCGCGCCCCGGGGTCGTAGATCAGCACCGCGCCGCGATGCGGCTCGACGCAGTCGATCCGGACCCAGCCCGGTTTGCGATAGAAGTAACGCATCACCTGCCGATCGCCGTTGGGCCCGATCGAGTGCAGCGTCGCGCGATAGCTTTCCAGCGCGCGAAAGTGCGCTTCGGCTTCATCGAGTAGGTCCATCACTTCACCCGTCGTGCGGGGCGCAGCTGGGCCGCGCAGATCCCGGTACGCCTGCAAGTCGCGCCGCCGACGCCAGTTCGAACACTAGACGCTGAACCGCGGGAATGCCATTGAGCAACTGGCACGCCGCAGAACTTGGTCAGATCCGCTCGCAGACGATCGCGCGCACGACGATTTCGTCCTGGCGGAACGTGTGCTCGAGTTCCGCGCGGTAGCCGACCCACCACTCGCGGTCGAATGCCTCGACCATCACTTCGACGAGGATCATGTCGTCCTTCGCAGTCGTGCCGCTCTGCGCATCCTTCCATAGCCCGAGCGCGGGCGCCTGCACGAAGGCGGTGAGCCCGCCGAAGCGCGCGATCAGCTCGCGCCGCACGCCCTCGAACGTGCGCCGCTCGAAGCGCAGGCCGTCGTTGTCGGTGACGGGGATCAGGATCTGGACGAGATGCATCGCGGGGCTCCGGCGGCGGTGAAGTCCGAAGGTACAACAGGCGGTGCGCGGCTGTCTCGCGCGATGCACCTGGCGAAATTTCTCGCCGCCGCGACGCCGGCAGGGGCGCGCGAAACCATCCCTTTCATCGCCGAACTTCCCCGCGGCGCACGCGTCGACGCGTTTATGAAACCCCTGCGCCCGCAACCCGAGTGTCTGGGACGGGCGCAGTCAAGGAGACATCATGCAGTTCGCAGACCGAATGGACGCGGCTGCCCAGCTTGCCGCCGCACTCGACGCGTGGCGCGGGAAGCACGCGCTGGTCCTCGCGATTCCCCGCGGCGCCGTGCCGATGGGCGCCGCCCTGGCCGAAGCATTGCAGGCCGACCTCGACGTCGTGCTGGTGCGCAAGCTCGGCGCGCCGTGGCAGCCGGAATACGCAGTCGGGGCGATCGACGAGAGCGGCTGGTCGTTCGTCTCCGATCCCGATGCCGCCAGTGAGGAGTACCTCGAGGGCGAGCGCGCGCGGCAGCTCGAGCGCCTGAAGGAACGGCGCCGCTCGTATTCGCCGCGACATCCGCCGGTCGATCCCGCCGGGCGCATCGTCATCGTCGTCGATGACGGGCTCGCGACCGGGGCGACGATGATCGCTGCGCTGCATGCGGTCCGCAGCAAAGGCCCGCAGCAGCTGATCTGCGCGGTGCCGGTCGGAGCCCCGGCGAGCGTGGAAAAAGTGAAGCCTTACGCCGACGAAGTCGTGTGCCTGTACACGCCGGCGAATTTCCACGCCGTCGGGGAGTTCTATCGCAACTTCGATCAGGTCGAGGATGACGAGGTCGTGGCCTGCCTCGAGCGGTTTCGCACGAAACCGGGCGCGCCGGCAGCGGACTGAAAGGCGGCGCCCGCAGGGAGGATCGCGCCGCGGGGGCGCGCCCGGAGCATCGTTTGCGATAAGCTCCCGCCTTCGTTCGCCGCCCCCCACTGCCGGAGCCCAAACTGACTTCACCGCAACCCGCGATCGCGACCCTTGCAGCCGGTCCCGGTCCGCGCTCGCCGCTCGATCTGTTCATCGCTTTCACCGTGCTCGCGCTGCAGGGCTTCGGCGGCGTGCTGGCAGTCGCCCAGCGCGAACTCGTCGATCGCCGCGGCTGGCTGACGCGGGAGGAATTCATCGCCGCGTATTCGCTCGCGCAGCTGCTGCCGGGCCCGAATGTCGTCAATCTGTCGCTGATGCTCGGCGACCGCTTCTTCGGCTGGCGCGGCGCATTCGCGGCGATCGGCGGCATGCTGCTCGCGCCGCTCGTGCTGGTGCTGGTGCTCGCGGCGAGCTACAACCGGCTTTCCGATTACCCGGTCGTCGCCGGCGCGTTGCGCGGCATGGGGGCCGTCGCCGCGGGGCTGATGCTGGCGATGGGCTTCAAGATGCTCGGCACGTTGCGGCGCAACCCGATGGGGCTCGTGCTGTGCGCGCTGCTCGGCCTGGCGACGATCGTCGCCGTCGCGGTGTTGCGCGTGCCGCTGGCGTGGGTCGTGATCGGGTTCGGCGTCTTCGCGTGGGGGCTCGCCCGCTGGTGCATCGCGCGGCAGGAGCGGCAGCCATGACGACCGGTTTCATGCTGTCCGACCTGCCGGAGTTCTTCCTGCACTTTCTGACACTGTCGCTGCTGTCGATCGGCGGCGCGATGTCGACGGCGCCGGAAATGCATCGCCTGCTCGTGCACGATCGCGGCTGGCTCACCGACGCGGACTTCACGACCGCGATCGCGCTCGCGCAGGCGGCGCCGGGGCCGAACGTGCTGTTCGTGCCGGTGCTCGGCTTCCAGGTGGCCGGTCTGCCCGGAGCCGCTGCCGCGTTCGTCGGCATCCTGCTGCCGTCGACGCTGCTGTCGCTCGGCGTCAGCCGCTGGGGCAGCCGGCGCCGCGACACCCCGGCGGTGCGCGCGTTCACCGCCGGACTCGCGCCGGTCACCGTCGGGCTGATGTTCTCGTCCGGCTGGGTGCTCGCGCTGCCTTTCGTGCGCGAGCCGGCCCACCGCGTCGGCGGCATCGTGCTGATCGCGGCGACGGTGGTCGCGATGCTGCGCACGCGCCTCGCACCGATCTGGCTGATCGCCCTCGGCGCCGTCGCCGGCGCGCTCGGCTGGGCGTAGGCCCGGGTTTCGCCGCCTCCCCGCTCCTTGTCCGCAGGGCGCGCCCTCCCGGCCGGAGCGATCCCGGCCGGTGAGCCTTCGATTTGTCGTCTAAATATAAGGAACGATCCGGACCCACGACACGAAGGAGAACAAGTGATGAAGGATTTCACCGTTCTGGCCGGGCGTCTGCTGCTCGCGCTGATCTTCATCCTCAGCGGCTGGGGGAAGATCAAAGGCTACGCCGGCAGCCAGCAGTACATGGAATCGATGGGCGTGAGCGGTGCGCTGTTGCCGCTGGTGATTTTCGCCGAACTGGGCGGCGGCCTCGCGATTGCGTTCGGCCTGCTGACGAGGCTCGCCGCGGTCGGGCTGGCCGTGTTCTGCCTGCTCGCCGCAGTGTTCTTCCACACCGATTTCTCGAACCCGATGCAGTTCATCTCGTTCATGAAGAACCTCGCGATCGCCGGCGGTTTCTTCGTCCTGAGCGCCCACGGGCCCGGCGCGTTCAGCATCGACGCGTGGCGGCAGCGGCGGACCTAGAACGCGAACCGGTCCTGTCCTCGTTCCGATCGCCGACAAGCTGAAAAGGCTCGACCATGTGGGACATCGACGCGCTGCTTCTCGCCCGCATCCAGTTCGGCTTCACGATCTCGTTTCACATCATCTTTCCGGCGATCACGATCGGGCTCGCCAGCTACCTGGTCGTGCTCGAAGGCCAGTGGCTGCGCACCGGGCGCGAAGTGTTCCGCGACCTGTACCATTTCTGGTCGAAAATCTTCGCCGTCAACTTCGCCATGGGCGTCGTCTCGGGCATTGTCATGGCGTACCAGTTCGGCACCAACTGGAGCTACTTTTCCGATTTCGCCGGCGGCGTCACCGGGCCGCTGCTGGCCTACGAAGTCCTGACGGCGTTCTTCCTCGAGGCCGGCTTTCTCGGCGTCATGCTGTTCGGCTGGACGCGCGTCGGCCCCGGCCTGCATTTCCTGGCGACGGTGATGGTCGCGGCCGGCACGCTGTTGTCGGCGACGTGGATCCTCGCGTCGAACAGCTGGATGCAGACGCCAGCGGGCTACGGAATCGTCGACGGGCGCGTCGTGCCGACGGACTGGATCGCGGTGATCCTGAACCCGTCGTTTCCATATCGCCTCGTCCACATGGGCATCGCGGCTTTCCTCGCGACCGCGCTGATCGTCGGCGCCTCCGGCGCATGGCACCTGCTGCGCGGCCGCGATAGCCCGGCAATCCGCAAGATGCTGTCGATGGCGATGTGGATGCTGCTTTTCGTCGCGCCGCTGCAGGCGGTGGTCGGCGATTTCCACGGCCTCAACACGCTCGAGCACCAGCCGGCGAAACTCGCCGCGATGGAAGGGCACTGGGAGAACAAGCCCGGCGAAGGCGTGCCGCTGACCTTGTTCGGCTGGCCGGACATGGAGCGCGAGGAAACGCGCTTCGCGCTCGATATCCCGCGTCTCGGCAGCCTGATCCTGACGCATTCGTGGGATGGCCAGTTTCCCGGGCTGAAGGAGTTCCCGCGCGAGGACCGGCCGAATTCGACGGTCGTGTTCTGGTCGTTCCGCATCATGGTGGGGCTGGGATTCCTGATGATCGCGCTCGGCCTGTGGGCGCTGTGGGCGCGCTGGCGCGGCGAGCTGTTCCGCTCGCGCGTACTGCTGCGATTCGCGCAGTGGATGGGACCGACCGGCCTCGTCGCGATGCTCGCCGGCTGGTTCACGACTGAAATCGGCCGACAGCCGTGGCTCGTGTACAACGTGATGCGCACCGCCGACGGCGTGTCGTCGCACGGCGCAGGGCAGCTCGCGACGACGCTCGCGCTCTTCGTCGTCGTCTATTTCGTCGTCTTCGGCGCGGGAACCGTCTATCTGCTGCGCCTCATCGGGCACGGACCGGTGACGCACGAAGGGACGGAGCCCGTGCCCGGCGGGCCGGGCCGGCAGCGCACTCCGGCACGACCGCTGTCGGCAGCCCCGGATGCGACCGACGACCTCGCCACCACGCGCAGCGGAGGCTGAACGACATGGGCATCGATCTTCCGCTGGTGTGGGCCGTGATCATCCTGTTCGGCGTGATGATGTACGTCGTGATGGACGGCTTCGACCTCGGCATTGGCCTGCTGTACCCGTTCTTCGCCGACCGCACCGACCGCGACGTGATGATGAACACCGTCGCGCCGGTATGGGACGGCAACGAGACCTGGCTCGTGCTCGGTGGCGCCGGGTTGCTCGCCGCGTTCCCGCTCGCGTACGCGGTGGTGCTGAGCGCGTTCTACCTGCCGCTGATCCTGATGCTGCTCGGCCTGATCTTTCGCGGCGTTGCGTTCGAGTTCCGCTTCAAGGCGGACGATGCGCACCGCCACCTGTGGGACAAGGCGTTCATCGGCGGCTCGCTCGCGGCGACTTTCTTCCAGGGCGTCACGCTCGGCGGCTACATACAGGGCATCGAGGTCGTCGATCGCGCTTACGCGGGCGGCGCGTTCGACTGGCTCGCGCCCTTCCCGCTCTTCGTTGGTGCCGGCCTCGTCGTGACCTACGCGCTGCTCGGCAGCACGTGGCTGATCGTCAAGACGCAAGGGCCGCTGCAAGCACGGATGATCGCGATCGCGCGGCCACTGACGTGGATTCTGCTGGCCGTGATCATCGCGATCAGCGTATGGACACCGCTCGCCCGCGAGGACATCGCGCAGCGCTGGTTCACGTGGCCGCACCTGCTGTGGTTCGCTCCGGTGCCGATCCTCGTCGCGCTGACGGCGTGGCAGCTGCTGCAGCGGCTGCGCCGCGCGCCCGACATCGCGCCTTTCGTGCTGACGCTGTTTCTCGTGTTCCTCGGCTACAGCGGGCTCGGCATCAGCCTGTGGCCGAACATCGTCCCGCCCGGGATCACGATCTGGGAAGCGGCCGCCCCGCCACAGAGCATGGGGTTCACGCTCGTCGGCGCGCTGCTGATCATCCCGCTGATCCTGATGTACACCGCGTGGGGCTATTACGTGTTCCGCGGCAAGGTGGACGAAACGCAGGGCTACCACTGATGCGCGAACCGGTCGAGGCGCGAGCGGCCGCGACGCCGGCGCGTGGATGGCTCAGGCGCATCGGCTGGCTCGTGTTGATCTGGGCCGTCAGCGTCGCCGTGGTCATGGTCGTCGCCGCGGTACTGCGCGTCGTGATGCGCTCGGTGGGGCTCGCGCCGTAGTCGGATCGGCCACGTCCGGCGCATCACGGGCCCGGACAGCCAATCAGCTCAGACGGAAGACCGGCACGAGCCAGCCTGTGACGACCCCGGTGTGGTTGCGAATCTCGTCGCGGCGCCATTGCAGCAGGCGTCGTATATCGGACGGCAGCAGCCCGAGTTGCTCGAGTGCCGCATACGTTGCGATTCGCACTGCCCGCGCCCCGCCGTCCGAAATCTTGACTGCGATGCCGATGCCGCGGCTGGCGATACCGAGCGCCTGCACCCCTTCGGCACCGCCCTTCGCAACCCAGTCGCCCGGCGCAGCCTGCATCAGCGCCAGATCGTCGCGCCGTTCGCCGGACACCATTTCGGGATGAGCGATCATCGCCCTGAAAAGCACACCGAAGTCGGCCGCGACGTCACTGTCGCCAGCCGGCGCCGCAAGCCGTGCATAGGCCCGGGCGAGCTGCGCGAGGGCCAACGCGTAATTCGGCGCACCGCAGCCGTCCGTCCCTGCAACCAGTTCACCCTCGCTGCAGTCGAGCAGGCTGGCCAACGTTCGCCGCACCGCGCGCTGCAACGGGTGATCCGGGTCGAGATAGGTCTCGCTCGGCTCGTCATGCAGGCGGCACCACGCGAGGAAGCCGGCGTGCTTGCCGGAGCAGTTGTGATGTAGCGGGGTCGGCACCAGATCGGGCGGCACCGGGATTCCGGTCGCAGCGTAAAAAATCGGGGGATGCGAACCGCACTGCAGGTCGCGCTCGCTGCAGCCGATCCGCGCGAGCATGTCCGAAACGGCCGCGACATGCCGGGGTTCGGCCGAGTGGCTCGCGCACATCAGCGCAACGTGCTCGGTCGAGAACCCGAAGCGCTGCGGACCGCCGTCGGCAACGAAGGGGAGCGCCTGGAACGGCTTGAGCGTCGAGCGCGTGAAGACGGGGAAATCGGCATCGCCCGCCCCGCACAGGAGCCCGCCGTCCGCGCCCGCGACGGCGATCGACCCGTAATGAACCGATTCGACGGCGTTGCCGCGCGTCGCGACGACGAGCGGCACATGGCGCGGAAGACACATCGTTGCGTTCATTCATGCCGTCCTGTTTCGGACGACTCCCCGCGCTCGACAACGCCGGGCAGCGGCGACGTCGGCCGCGGGAATCTTCCTTTCAGCGCGTCGACGCCGGCCTGCGGGCGGGCGAGCGGTTGCAGTTCGGCGCGTTCGCGACGTTTCGCGGCGCTATCGACCTCGAGTCGCCGGTCGCGCTGCTCCACGAGCCCGGGCTGCGCTTCGCCGTCGCGGTTGAAGGACCACGCAAGCCGCGGCGGTCCCAGCGGCAGGCTGTCGCCCGCGCCGCTGTGCGTGCCGGTGTTCCATACGTGCCACGTCTTGCCGTAGCTGTTCATCTTGCCCTTCATCAGGGCCTTCTCGGCGGCCTCGGGGATGCCGGGCGCCATCAGCTGGCCGGAAAGGATTTCGCCGTTGTGCGGATGCCACAGCGGCTTTTCATCGTCGGGCAGCGTCTCGAACAGCTTCGCCGAGATGATGTATTCGACGCCGTTGAGGTTCGCGCCCGTTTCGTTGCCGTCGAACAGCACGCACTGCGCGAAATCCTCGTTTACCTGGTGGCAGAAATGATGCGCCTCCATCTGGTGTTCGGGATCGTCCTTGAGGGGATGAAAACCGGACAGATGGATATCCATCGGCGCCAGCGGCGAATTGCCCTGCAACATCCGCGCGCCCGCTTCGAGCACCGTCGTTTTCGCGGATTTCTCCTCGCCGGGAGGTTCCGGGGAGGGTTCGGCAGCGCCGGCCGGTACGACCAGCGGGACGAAGCCGCCTGCGACGAACAAGGCGAGGCTGCGGCGAAGCATTCGGCGGAAGGACATCGGGGTCTCCTGCAACGGTCCGGACGCGGCGCGCACCGAAGGCTGGAATTGCCGACACGCACGAGCTTGCCGTTCGCCGGCAAGCCGCGTTCCCGGCTGAAACCGTCGATTGGCGCCGATGCGTCTGCCGTTCAGGCCGGGGCACGAGACGCGGCCGCGATGTCCCGCAAATCGACGACTTTCGCACCGCGCATCGCCTTCACGAGGATGCGGTACGCGTCCAGTTCGAAACTCGGCCGCCCCGCCTCGAGGAGCGCGTGCAACTCGACTTCCGACGACGCGGTTCCGAGGTAACACCAGCTGTCGACGACGTGCATTGCGTCGCCCTCGCGGATGCCCACCGGACCCGGATAGGGCCAGTGCTCGACCCGCAGGTCGTGCAGCGCGAGCATCAGGCGGGCGCCGTGCAGTCGGCGCGACTCGCCCCCTGCGCACGCGCCCTTGCAGCGGTGCAGCTGGTGCGTGAAGCAGCGGCCGTCGCCCGCGGGCTTCTCCAGGCCGAGCAGCGGCGGACACAGCTGCTGCTCGGCCGCGATCTTGCGCAGCGCCTCGATCGCCGCGCGGCGCGTGCGGAACAGGCCGTAGAGGTGCTCCTGGCGGCCGAAATCGAGGTCGCTCGCATGGACCAGCTCCGGCCGCCAGCCGCCGTCGGCTTGCGGCTGGAGCTCCCAGCTGCACAGTTCGCGGCTGCGGCGCAGCTTGCGGTTCATCGTCGGCAGCAGCGACTTGATCAGTTCGGCTTCCTTCAGCAACGCGCCGATCTCGCCCGCGGTGACGATCCAGTCGATGCGGCGCACCTGCTGCGAAAGCGTCATCTCCCGGCTGTTGCGGTGATCGGCACCGAAATGCGCCAGCACACGCGTGCGCAAGTGCTTGCTTTTGCCGATGTAGAGCGGCAGGTCGTTTTCGCCGTAGAAAAGATAGACGCCCGGCGCATCGGGTATCGCGTCGATCACGTCGAAGTCGAGATGCGGCGGCAGCGCCGGACGGCCGAGGAGTTCGCGCAGCATCGGCTCGAGGTGCGCTGCGCCGAACTGCCGATGCACACGCTGCCAGAATTGCCACAGTGCCTGGGCATCGCCGAGCGCCCGATGCTGCGCTTCGACTTCCAGCCCGTGTCGCGCGATCAGCGCATCGAGGTTGTGTCGCCGCTCCTGCGGATAGAGGCGGCGCGACAGCCGCACGGTGCACAGCACTTTCGGCCGGAAATCGACGCCGAGTCGCCGGAACGCCGCGCGGATGAAGCCGTGGTCGAAGCGCGCGTTGTGCGCGACGAAAACCCGCTCATGCAGCCGGTCGAAGACCGTTTCGGCGAGTTCGGCGAAAGTCGGCGCGTCCGCGACCATGTGGTTCGAGATGCCGGTCATCCTTTCGATGTAATCGGGGATGCGGCTGTCGGGCCGCACGAGGCTCGACCACTCCCGCACCCCGTCCTCGCCGATCTCGATGATCGCGATTTCGGTGATCGAGTCGTGCGACGCGGTGGTGCCGGTGGTTTCGATGTCGACGAACGCAAGGCCTGCGGGGCGCAGAAAGTCGGGGATCAGGCAGGTAGGCGGATCGAACACGGTTTCCCGGTCCTCGTGGAGGGTTCGCAGCAGTTGGCCAGCCAAGTTCAGCCCCGGCCGAGGCGACGGTACAGCGTGCTGCGGCTGATGCCGAGCGCGCGCGCGGCCGCGCTGGCGTTGCCGCCATGACGGGCGAGCGCCGCCTGCAGTGCGGCGTCGCCCCCGGCTTGCGGTGCGGCATCGTCACGCAGCGTGTCGGGCAGATGGGTCGGCGTCAGTAGCGTGCCGTCGTCGACGAGCGCGAGCAGCGTGCACAGCAGGTTGTCCAGCTGCCTGAGGTTGCCTGGCCACGGGTAGCGGCGGACGAAAGCGGCCAGCTCCGGCGACAGCGTGATGCCGCGCTGCGCGCCGCCGTGATCGGCCAGCAACGCCGCGGCGATCTGCGCGACATCGCCGCGCTCGCGCAGCGGCGGCAGCCGCAGCGGGTAATGACCAAGCCGGTAGTAGAGATCGGCCCGAAAGCGCCCGCCAGCGACTTCGTGGGCGAGGTCGCGGTGGGTCGCGGCGACGATGCGCACATCGATTCGTTGGCCGGCACCGCCCCCGAGCGGCTGCACGACCCGCTCCTGCAGCACCCGCAGCAAGCGCGCCTGCAGGCTCGCCGGCATGTCGCCGATCTCGTCGAGAAACAGCACGCCGCCGTCGGCCTCGCGCAGCCGGCCTTTGCTGCCCTGGCGGCGCGCGCCGGTGAAGGCGCCCTCCTCGTAACCGAACAGCTCCGATTCGATCAGCCCTTCGGGAATCGCCGCGCAGTTGACCGCGACGAGCGGGCGGCCGCGGCGACTGCAGCCGGCATGCAACGCCTGCACGAAGCGCTCCTTGCCGACGCCGGTCTCGCCGAGCAGCAGCACCGGGATGTCGGCGTCGAGCAGGCGGCGCGCGGTGTCGAGCAGGCCCGCCGGCAAACCGACGCCGAGCATGCCGGTCGCCGCGTTCGCCGACCCTGCGGATGGCGTTTCCCGACTTCTTCCGGACGATTCTCGTCGGGGAACGGCCAGTTCGGCCGGCGGCCGCGCGAGCAGCAGCCGCGCCGACAGCACGCCGCCCGCGTGGCGCAGCGATGCGACATGCGTGTCGTGACGGCTGAGCCAGTGTTCCAGACTCTGGCCGCACAGGTCGACGAAACGGCTGCGGCCGAGCGCCGTCCGGTCCAGCCCGAGCGACGCGAGAGCGACGCGGTTGGCCGCGCGCAGCACGCCCTCGTCGTCGAAGCCCAGCCGACCGCAGCGCGGCGTCGCGAGCAGCGCCGGCTCGGACGCGAGCCGCAGCTCGTGCAGCCGCGCAGTCTGCCGGTCGAACAGCCGCTGCTCGATATGGCGCACCGCCGCTTCGACCTGCAGCCGATGCGCGTCGTGCAGCCGGCGCGGTTGGCCGGAGACGTCGATCACGCCGAGAAGCTGCCCCTGCGGGTCGTGGATCGCCTGCGCTGTGCACGACAGCTGCCGGTTACGCTCGAGGAAATGCTCTCCACCACGCACGGTCGCCGCACCGCCCAGCACGAGCGCGGTACCGATCGCGTTCGTCCCGCGCACGTCCTCGCGCCAGTCCATGCCGGGCATCAGCGCGACGCGTTCGGCGCGATCGAGGAAGTCGGGGTGGCCCATCTCGTCGAGGATCAGCCCGCTGCGGTCGGCGACGATCAGGACGTGGCCGTCGTCGAGCACGCTGTCGAACAGCGCGTCGATCGTCGGTCGCGCGAGCTGCAGCCAGTCGGCGTTCTCGTCGCGCCGGTCCGACAGCTCGGACTCGGTGAGCCGCGACGGCGGCCGCCAGCGGCCGACGTCGAGCCCGAGCCCCTGACAGCGGCGCCATGAGCGCAGGATCGATTCAGGCACGCTGCACGGCGGCAGATCGGCGCCGTCGAGAAAGCGGCGGCGGGCTTCGGTCAGGGAAAGCGGCGTCACGGGGGGCCTCGTCCAGGCTGTCTCGCGACAGGTGTCCCGGGCTGCGACACCTCCACGAAAGTCATAGGCGCGATTATGCGCGGCTTGGGCGCCGAAAAAAGCGGCGAATTTCGCCCGCCTTTTTTGCGGTGCAATATCGCTGCCTCACAAGCCCTGCTGCGCAAGAAACCTCTCATGCTGCATTGCACGATGCGTGCTAGCTGGCACGTTCCGTGCGTTGTGTCCTGTGCATCCGCAGCGATGCGTCCAATACAGGAGGAGCACGATGAACAAGCTTGACCCCGCCCGCTACGGCCTGAACCTGAAAGGCCGCTACGGCAACTACATCGGCGGCCAGTGGCTGCCGCCGGTCGCCGGGCGCCACTTCGACAACATCACCCCGATCACCGGCAAGCCGCTCTGCGAGATTCCGCGCTCCGACGAGCAGGACGTCGAGCTCGCGCTCGATGCCGCGCACAAGGCCAAGGCCGCGTGGGGCCGGACGAGCGCCGCCGAGCGCGCAGGGGTGCTGAACCGCATCGCCGACCGCATGGAAGCGAACCTCGAGACGCTCGCGCAGGTCGAGACCTGGGACAACGGCAAGCCGATCCGCGAGACGCGCGCGGCCGATATCCCGCTCGCAATCGACCACTTCCGCTACTTCGCCGCATGCGTGCGCGCGCAGGAAGGCAGCCTCGGCGAGATCGACCACACCACGGTCGCGTACCACTTCCACGAGCCGCTCGGCGTCGTCGGCCAGATCATCCCGTGGAACTTCCCGCTGCTGATGGCGGCGTGGAAGCTCGCGCCGGCGCTCGCCGCCGGCAACTGCGTGGTGCTCAAGCCGGCCGAGCAGACGCCGCTGTCGATCCTCGTGTTCGCGGAACTGGTCGGCGATCTGCTGCCGCCGGGCGTGCTCAACATCGTCAACGGCTTCGGCGTCGAGGCAGGCAAGCCGCTCGCGTCGAGCAAGCGGATTGCGAAGATCGCCTTCACCGGCGAAACCGGCACCGGCCGGCTGATCATGGGCTACGCGAGCCAGAACCTGATTCCGGTGACGCTCGAGCTCGGCGGCAAGTCGCCGAACATCTTCTTCGACGATGTCGCAGCGCAGGACGACGCGTTCTTCGACAAGGCGATCGAAGGCTTCGTGATGTTCGCGCTGAACCAGGGCGAAGTGTGCACCTGCCCGAGCCGCGCGCTGATTCATGAATCGATCTACGAGCGCTTCATCGAGCGCGCATTGAAACGCGTCGCCGAGATCCGCCAGGGCAACCCGCTCGATCCGGCCACGATGATCGGCGCTCAGGCCTCGCGCGAGCAGATGGACAAGATCCAGAGCTACCTCGCGATTGGGCGCGACGAAGGTGCCGAGCTACTCGCCGGCGGCGAGCGTGCGCACCTCGACGGCGAGCTCGAAGGCGGCTTCTACATCCAACCGACGGTGTTCCGCGGCCACAACAAGATGCGCATCTTCCAGGAGGAGATTTTCGGCCCGGTGGTGTCGGTGACGACGTTCAAGGACCGCGACGAGGCGCTCGCGATCGCGAACGACACGCCGTTCGGGCTCGGCGCCGGCGTATGGACGCGCAACATCAACACCGCGTTCCACATGGGCCGCCACATCGAAGCCGGCCGCGTATGGACGAACTGCTACCACGCCTACCCGGCGCACGCAGCGTTCGGCGGCTACAAGCAGTCGGGCATGGGCCGCGAGACGCACAAGATGATGCTCGATCACTACCAGCAGACGAAGAACCTGCTCGTGAGCTACAGCGAAGACAAGCTCGGCTTCTTCTGAGCGCAATTCAAATCACGACAACGGGGCGCAAAGCCCTTTCAATTTCATTCTCATTCCCGCATCCAAAGGAAATCGAACCATGAGCACGACGACTTTCTTCATCCCCCCGGTCAACCTGATGGGCGCCGGCTGCCTCGCCGACGCGATGGCCGCGATCCGCAGTTACGGCTTTCGCCACGCGCTGATCGTCACCGACGCCGGCCTCGCCCGTGCCGGGGTCGCCGACAAGGTCGCGGCCCTCCTCGCCGAGCAGGACATCCAGGCGACGGTGTTCGACGGCGCGAAGCCGAATCCGACCGTCGGCAACGTCGAGGCCGGCCTCGCGCTGCTGCGCGACAAGCAGTGCGACTGCGTGATCTCGCTCGGCGGCGGCTCGCCGCACGACTGCGCGAAAGGCATCGCGCTCGTCGCCACCAACGGCGGGCGGATCGGCGACTACGAAGGGGTCGACCGCTCGGCCAAGCCGCAGCTGCCGCTCGTCGCGATCAACACGACCGCCGGCACCGCGAGCGAGATGACGCGCTTTTGCATCATCACCGACGAAGCGCGCCACATCAAAATGGCGATCGTCGACCGCAACGTCACGCCGATCCTGTCGGTCAACGACCCGACGCTGATGGTCGCGAAGCCCGCCGCGCTGACTGCCGCGACCGGTATGGACGCGCTGACGCACGCGGTCGAAGCCTACGTGTCGACCGCGGCGACGCCAATCACCGACGCGTGCGCACTGAAGGCGGTAACGCTGATCGCGGCGAACCTGCGCCGCGCGGTCGCCGACGGCAACGACCTCGACGCGCGCGAGCAGATGGCCTATGCGCAGTTCCTCGCCGGCATGGCGTTCAACAACGCATCGCTCGGCTATGTGCACGCGATGGCACATCAGCTCGGCGGGTTCTATGACCTGCCGCACGGCGTGTGCAACGCGGTGCTGCTGCCGCACGTCGAGGCGTTCAACGCGAGCTTTTCGGCCACGCGCCTTGCAGACGTCGCGCGCGCGATGGGCGCCGACGTCGATGCGCTCGACGACGCCGCGGCGGCAGAAGGTTGTCTTGCCGCGATCCGCCGACTCGCTGCCGATGTCGGCATCCCGGCCGGGCTGACGCAGCTCGGCGTCAAAGCGGAAGACATCCCGACGCTCGCCGCAAACGCGCTGAATGATGCCTGCGGCCTGACGAACCCGCGCCCGGCCACGCAGGCCGACATCGAGGCGATCTTCCGCGGCGCGCTGTAACGGCGAAAGGACGAAAGGCGGCGGCCTGGCCGTCTTCTCGTCGTCCCGACCGGGGGCGGCCGCATCGGCCTCCCCCTTCGCGTCTCGAAGCCGTACGGCGAGAACGCGATCAGGCGGATTCTCGAGTCGCCCTGAGCCGCAGCCGCAGTACGCGCCTCAACGCGGCCGCAGCTGGATCGCCTTGTACTCGAGGAATTCCTCGAGCCCGTACACCCCGTTCTCGCGCCCAAGGCCCGACTGGCGGTAGCCGCCGAACGGCGCGAGCGGATTCCACGGCGCGCCATTGACATCGACCTGGCCGGTGCGGATGCGACGCGCGACCGCGAGCGCATGTTCGTCGGTGCCGGCCCACACGCTGCCGGCGAGGCCGTAGATCGAATCGTTCGCCAGCAAGATCGCATCCTCGTCGCCGTCGTGCGGCACGATCACGAGCACCGGGCCGAAGATCTCCTCCTGCGCGACCGTCGCTTTCGGGTCCTCGACGACGAGCACCGTTGGCGCGACGAAGAAACCGGCGCCCGCAGGCGCCGCGTCGACGCCACCACACGCGAGGCGCGCGCCTTCGTCGAGGCCGCGGCGGATGTAGCCGACGACGCGGTCGCGCTGCGCCTGCGACACCAGCGGCCCGAGGCGGCTGCCTTCGGCGAGCGCCGGGCCGACCTTGAACGACGATGCGGCGGCTGCCGCGAGCGTCGCCGCCTCGTCGACTTTCGCCCGCGGCACGATCATCCGCGTATGCGCCGAGCACGTCTGCCCGGAGTTCAGCAGGCAGTTCGACACCGTGCCCTTGACCGCCGCAGCGAGATCCGCGTCGTCGAGCACGATCGCTGCTGACTTGCCGCCGAGTTCGAGCGCGACCTTCTTCACCGTTGCCGCGGCCAGCTCGGCGACGCGCCGCCCGGCGTGCGTCGAGCCGGTGAAAGACACCATGTCGACGCGCGGGTCCGACGCGAGCACTTCGCCGACGACCGGGCCATAGCCGGTGACGAGGTTGAAGACGCCGGCCGGTAGCCCCGCTGCCTCGATGATCTCGGCGAGGATGAACGCGTTGATCGGCGCGACTTCGGACGGCTTCAGCACGACGGTGCAGCCGGCGGCGAGCGCCGGCGCGACTTTCAGCGTGATCTGGTTGAGCGGGAAGTTCCACGGCGTGATCGCGCCGACGACGCCGACCGGCTCGCGCACGACGAGCGAATTGCCGACGCGCGCTTCCCATTCGAACTCGCGCGCGAGCTTCGCGTAGTGCTGCCAACTCCACAGCGGGCCGCCGACCTGGATGCGCGATGCCATTTTCAGCGGCATGCCCACTTCGTGCGCGATCGCATCCGCGAGTTCGTCGCTGCGCGCCTGGAAGCCGGCGGCGATGCGTTCGAGGTATTGCGCGCGTTCGGCCGGGGACGTGCGCGACCACGAATCGAACGCGCCACGCGCCGCGGCGATCGCCGCTTCGGCGTCCGCCGGCACGCCTTCGGGGATGCGGGCGTAGACCGACGCGTCGCTCGGGTCGATGACGTCGATGAAGCCGCCGCCTTGCGCAGCGACCCAGCGGCCGTCGATGAAAAGCTTGTCGCGTACCAGAGTCATGGAGCAGTCCTCGACTGGAAGGAAAACCCGTCGACCATAGCAACCCGGTAACGTTGCACGCCGGGGCCGCAACAGGGGATTACGAGCTGCGTGCCGGCACCGCTCAGTGCTCCTTGCCGTCGATCCGCGCCTGCAGCAGGAAAGGCGTGTAGCGCCACGCGAGAAGGCCGAAGCAGGCCGCCCAGCACAGCGCGGACAGGTCGATCCACAGCTCGTAGCGGGCGGGGTCGAGTTGCGTCAGCACGATGCGCAGCACGAAGCCCGCGAGCATGATCCATAGCGCAAGCTTGTCGGCCGGCTCGAACACCACTTTGCGTCCGGTGTGGCCTTTCGAGATGCGTACCAGCATTGCCGGGATCACCAGCCCCATCGTGCCGAACGTGAACACATGCAGCGCCAGCGCGCCGATCCATGGCGGCGCAGCCCAGATGTCGAGCGCGGCGAGCAGCAACTGGGCGATGATCGCGAGATAGCCCAGGTACATGACCGCGAGGTCGAGCCGGCGCAGCCCGAGCTGCGGCTTCCAGAACACGAAGCGGATTGCCAAGAGCAGCGCCAGCACGCACGAGAGCGTCGCCGCGAGCGACGGCGGCATGAGGCCGGCGAGCGCGAGCGACACCGCGAGCAGCTTGATCGCGGTGTCGAGCAGCGGATGGCGCAACAGCTCGACCTGGAAAATGCCTTTCATGAACTGCGTCAGCGTGCGCTCCATCATCACGAGGAACGCGACGCGGAACAGCCCGAGCGCCATCAGCCAGCCGGCGCGAAAGTCCTCCGGACTCAGGATCAGGTACTTCGCCAGCAGGAAAGCGGGCAGGATCAGCAGAAAGAAGTAGTTGTCGCGGCGAAAGCTGTCGGTCGCGCGATGCCGGAGGAGCGTCCACAGCAGCATCGCGACGATCGCGACGAGGAACGCGACGTTGGACAGCGCGAACAGCGCGGGCGGCCAGCTTCCGCCGAAAAACATGCCGATCCGCTCAAACAACCACAACGCCACCAGCAGCATCAGCGCCGGTCCGTGATGGCCGCGGATCTGGACCCAATTTTTCGACGCCGTGAGCAGGAAGCCGCCGATGACCGCCCAGCCGAAGCCGAAGAACATCTCGTGCGCGTGCCATTGCAGCCCGGAAAAGCGCTGCGACGGCAGCGCCGCGTGATTGGCGAAGATCGCCGCCCATGCCAGCGGAAACACGATGCCGGACAGGCAGGCGAGGATGAAGAAAGGTCGGAACCCGACCAGCCATACGGGGTGCGTGGAGAATTTCATGCTCAGCGTCTGGTGGCGTGGCGCTTGTGCGGACAGGAATGGACGGAAAGTGCGAAACCGCGCGGATCATAACCCGTGATCGCGGCGCGGCGCGCGGGGGAATACACTTTATCGCCGCCGCGCTGACCCGCTGCCGCCCGCAAGCGGGCTGAAACGATACGGAGAAACCTGAATGCCCCGATTCGCTGCGAACCTGACGATGCTGTTCGACGAGCTCGACTTCCTCGACCGCTTCGGCGCGGCGGCGCAGGCTGGCTTCAGGGGCGTCGAGTTCCAATTTCCGTATGCGCTGCCGAAGGAGGCGATCGCCGAGCGGCTCGACCGCGCCGGTCTCGTGCAAGTGCTGCACAACCTGCCTGCGGGCGACTGGGAGCACGGCGAGCGCGGCATCGCGTGTCACCCCGAGCGCATCGGCGAGTTCCAGGACGGAGTCGGATGCGCGATCGAGTACGCGCAGGCGCTCGGTTCCAAGCAGCTCAACTGCCTCGCCGGGATCGCGCCGCACGGAGTCGATCCCGACACGCTGCACAAGACTTTCGTCGCCAACCTGCGCTTTGCCGCAGGCAAGCTGGGCGAAGCCGGCATCCGCCTGCTGATCGAGCCGGTCAACACCTGGGACATCCCGGGCTTCTATCTGAACCGTACCGCGCAGGCGGCTGAACTCATCGAAGCGGTCGACTCGGACAACCTCTTCATCCAGTACGACATCTACCACGCGCAACGCATGGAAGGCGAGCTCGGCAACACGATCGCGCGCTTTCTGCCGAAGATCGCGCACATGCAGCTCGCGGATACGCCGGGGCGCAACGAGCCCGGCACGGGCGAAATCAATTTCGCCTGGCTGTTCGCCCACATCGACCGCCTCGGCTACGACGGCTGGATCGGTTGCGAATACCGCCCCGCCGCGGGCACCACGAACGGACTCGGCTGGATCGACGCGTTGGTGGGCCGCGAACGTCCAAGACCGATGAAGACGACAACCGGCCTCTCCCGACCGGCAAGGAAAGCACGATGACCTGCGCTGCGCACACTGCTGCTCGCGAAATCCTGCAGAACATGTTCGCCGCCGCTGTCGCTTCCGCGCAGCCCGGGCGCTGCGTTCCACCCCACCTGCCGGCGCCGCCGCAAGGGCGCACGATCGTCATCGGCGCCGGCAAGGCGTCAGCGGCGATGGCGCAGGCGCTCGAGCGCCACTGGCCGGGCGAGCTGTCGGGGCTGGTCGTCACGCGTTACGGCCATGCGATACCGTGCGAGCGCATCGAGATCGTCGAAGCCGCGCATCCGGTGCCCGACGGCGCAGGACTCGCCGCCGCGCTTCGCATGCTCGAACTCGTGCACGGCCTCGACGCGGACGACCTCGTGATCTGCCTGATCTCGGGCGGCGGCTCGGCGCTGCTGCCGCTGCCGGCGCACGGCCTCAGCCTCGACGACAAGCAGGCGATCAGCCGCGCGCTGCTCAGGTCCGGCGCGACGATCGCGGAGATGAATTGCGTGCGCCGCCACCTTTCGGCGATCAAGGGCGGACGGCTCGCAGCCGCCTGCCATCCCGCGCGCGTCGTGAATCTGCTGATTTCGGATGTCCCGGGCGACGATCCGGCGAACATCGCATCGGGCCCGACGGTCGGCGATGCGACGACTTGCGCCGACGCGCTCGGGATCACGCGCCGCTACCATATCGAGCTGCCGGGTGCAGCACGCGAGCTGCTCGAAAGCGGCGCGGGCGAGACGGTCAAGCCGGACGACGTGCGACTCGAGCGCGTTTCGACGACGCTCGTCGCGACGCCGCAGCTCGCGCTGCAGGCTGCGGCAAGCATCGCCCTGGGCGCCGGCTACACGCCCGTGCTGCTCGGCGACAGCATCGAAGGCGAAGCGCGCGACGTCGGCAAGGTCATGGCGGGCATCGCGCGTCAGGTGCGCCGCCACGGCCAGCCGATCGCGCCGCCGTGCGTGCTGCTGTCGGGCGGCGAGACGACGGTGACAGTGCGCGGCAACGGTCGCGGCGGCCGCAATGTCGAATTCCTGCTGGCACTCGCGCTTGCGCTCGATGGCGACCCCGGCGTGCATGCGCTCGCCGGCGACACGGACGGCGTCGACGGGCAGGAGGAGATTGCCGGCGCGTTCGTCTCGCCGGACACGCTGGCGCGCGCCCGGTCGCTCGGCATCACGCCGCGCGACCGGCTCGATGACAATGACGCTCACGGCTTCTTCGAGGCCCTCGGCGACGCGCTCGTGACCGGTCCCACTCTGACCAACGTCAACGATTTCCGTGCAATCCTGGTGCTCTGACCCGCACACTCGAAACGAAGGAGACAGCCAATGAAGGACATCAAGGCACTGACGCTCGACGACGTCAAACGTATCGCCGCGGCGGCCGAAGCCGAAGCCGTCGCGAACGGCTGGGCGGTGAGCATCGCCGTGTGCGACGCGGGCGGTCATCCGCTGTGGCTGCAGCGCATGGACGCCGCGCCGCTGATGAGCGCCGTCGTCGCTCCCGAAAAAGCCCGCACCTGCGTGATGACCGGCAAGCCGAGCAAAGCTTTCGAAGACATGGTCAACAGCGGCCGCTACGCCGCGCTCGCGATGCCGGTCGTGCCGCTCGAAGGCGGCGAGCCGATCGTCATCGACGGCAACGTGATCGGCGCAGTCGGGGTGTCCGGCGTCAAGGCCGGCGAGGACGCGCAAGTCGCCCGCGCGGGGCTTGCGGCGATCGCCGCGGATCTCGCGGAGCCGGCACGCGGCGCAGTGCGGGTGCAAAAGGCGTGACGCTCGCCAGGACCCTGTGTTACACCGCTGGCAATGCGTCCAACCCCTTCCCGCTTCCGGAGATTCGCCGATGAAAACTCTCACCCGCCTGCTCTGCCTTGCCGCGCTCTGCGCCGCCGCGACCGCGTGCAGCAAGGTCACCGTCGAAAACTACGACAAGATCAGGGTCGGGATGACGTACGACGAGGTCAAGCAGCTGCTCGGCGCGCCGAATCGGTGCAGCGACGTGATGACGGTGAAAAGCTGCACGTGGGGCGACGAGAAGCGGCACGTGCAGGTGAGCTTCGTCGCCGACCAGGTGGTGCTGTTCAGCTCCGAGAACCTGCGCTAGCGGCGCGCGCCTGCAGCTGCCGGCCCCGCAACGCGATGGCGCTGATCAGGCCGAGCGCGACGGCGATGCACAGCATGCCGAAAGATTCGGGTCCGCTCGGGCGCTCGCCGAGTTCGATCCAGCCGCTCAGCACGCCGACGGCCGGAATCGCGAGCGACGACAGGCCGGCAAGACCTGCCGGCATGCGGTCGAGAATAAAGAGCCACATCAGCCACGCGAGCCCGGTCGCCAGCAGGCCGTTGTAGATCAGCGCGGCGATGAAATACGGCGTCAGGCGCGGCGGCTCGGACGGCAGCCACCACGCGATGATGCACAGCACCAGCGAACCCAGCAGCATCTGCCACGCCGTCAGCGACAGCAGGTCGACCGGGGTGCTTGCGCGCAGCCGCTTGAGCACGATCGCGCTCGCTGCCCAGGCGACGCTGCCGAGCAGCGCCAGCATCGTGCTGAAGAGATCCCCTTGCGGTTTGGACGGGTCGAGGATGAAGACGAGGCCGACCAGCGCCAGCGCGACGGCGACCCACTGCAGGCCGCGCACCCGTTCGCCGAGAAACACCCACGCCATCGGCAGCAACCAGAACGGCATCGCATAGACGAGCACTGCCGTCTTGCCGGCACCGCCGCTGACGAGCGCCCACTGGATCAGCGCCGTGAATGCCGTCGTCTGCAGCAGGCCGAGCAGCAGCGTCGGGCCGAGAGCAACCGGCCGCAGCGGCTGGCGCCGCAACGCGAGCACCGCGAACAGCGCCAGCGCACCGAACAGCGTGCGGACCGCCGAGAAGTCGAACGGATCGGCATAGCGCATGACGTTCTTCATGACGACCCAGTTGTAGCCCCAGATCAGCGACAGCAGCACGAGGATCCCGGCCGCCAGTTTGAGTTCGAGATTCTTTTTCATTGTCCGCCCTGTTGGAACTTGCGCCCGCCGGCCCGTGAGCGCACGAGCGCCTCGCGATCGCACATCGAGGCACCGCGACGAGGCGCGTCGCACCGTAATTGTGCATCCGACTTGCCGACCTGCACCACGAGCGGGATCCCGACGGTGCGCCGCAGTGCAAGATATTTACAAGACATTGAAAGATAACGAATGATTTTTTGGGCGTGCTCTTTGCTTGGTGGATCGGATTTTGCATTGGAGCCTGTTCATGGAGCAGTTCAACCCCCCGGCCGACGTCCTCTTCGTGCTGCTCGGCGCCATCATGGTGCTCGCGATGCATGCGGGATTCGCCTTCCTCGAAGTCGGCACGGTGCGCAAGAAGAACCAGGTGAACGCGCTGGTGAAGATCATCAGCGATTTCGCGATGTCCTCGATCGCGTATTTCATCGTTGGCTACTCGCTCGCCTACGGCAGCGATTTTTTCGTCGGTGCCGACCGGCTCGTCGCCGACTCGGGTTATGAACTGGTCAAGTTCTTCTTCCTGCTCACTTTCGCCGCGGCCATTCCGGCGATCATCTCCGGCGGCATCGCGGAGCGCGCGCGCTTCGGGCCGCAGCTGATCGCGACATTCGTCATCGTCGGCTTTCTCTACCCGTTCTTCGAAGGTGTCGTCTGGAACGGCAACTTCGGTTTCCAGAGCTGGCTCGAAGCCGCGTTCGGCGCGAAGTTCCACGACTTCGCCGGCAGCGTCGTCGTGCACGCTTTCGGCGGCTGGGTCGCGCTGCCGGCCGTGCTGCTGCTCGGCGCGCGTCGCGGACGCTACCACAAGAACGGCGCGATCTCGGCGCATCCACCGTCGAGCATCCCGTTCCTCGCGCTCGGCGCGTGGATCCTGACCGTCGGCTGGTTCGGCTTCAACGTCATGAGCGCGCAGCGGCTCGACGCCGTCAATGGGCTCGTCGCGATCAACTCGCTGATGGCGATGGTCGGCGGCACGCTTGCGGCGCTTGCCGCCGGGCGCAACGACCCGGGCTTCGTGCATAACGGCCCGCTCGCGGGACTGGTCGCAGTGTGCGCCGGCTCGGACCTGATGCACCCTGCCGGCGCGCTGGCAGTCGGCGCGGTCGCTGGCGGCCTGTTCGTGTTCCTGTTCACGGTCGCGCAGAACCGCTGGAAGATCGACGACGTGCTCGGCGTGTGGCCGCTGCACGGTCTGTGCGGCGCGTGGGGCGGCCTCGCGGCCGGAATCTTCGGTTCGACCGCGCTCGGCGGCCTCGGCGGCGTCAGCTTCGCGGCGCAGGCAATCGGAACGCTCGCCGGCATCGTCGTCGCGCTCGCCGGCGGCACGGTGGTCTATGGCGCGATCAAGGCGACGATGGGGCTGCGGCTCGACCCCGAACAGGAATTCGCCGGCGCCGACCTGTCGCTGCACAGGATCTCGGCGACCGCGGAGCGCGAAACGTCGTGGTGAGCGGCCATGGTCGCAGGAAGCAGGTCATGCCGATTCGTTCCGCCACGAGTCCCCCGGCATGATCCGCTTCATGAACTCATCAAAGAGCGGGACGGTGAAGGCCGTATCTCCATGCGACGGGCTCCAGACCATACCCTTGCTGATGATCTTCCCTCGTGTGGGGGCAAGGGCCGAAACCTCCCGGCCAAGGACGGCAGCAATATCGCCGGAGCGGTGCGGCCCCGGCCCCAGTTCGGCCATCGCTCTGAGGTAACGGCGCTCCAGCAGGGTCATGCGGTCGAATCGCACCCGGAAGAAGCTCTCATCAAGGGCAGCGATCGCGACAGTGCTGGCTCGCTCTACATTGGACAGCGTAATCGGGCTGGCATCGGCCAAATCCCAGGCGTGCTTCCCCCATTCCTGAAGAAAGTAGGGATAGCCGCGCGTATGAGCAATGATCGCCTTGACCGCGTCGTCGTCGAACTTGACGCCCAGCGCCTCGGCTGGCGCTTCCAGGGCTTTGCGTGCATCAGCGCTGGCAAGCGGGCCGACCTCCAGGTAATCGAAGAGCCGCTCGGCATAGGATTTGGCACTGCCCGCCCGTTCCCGTAACTGAGGGAGACCGGCGCCGACGAGCATGACCGGCAAGCGCAGTTGGGCACACCGATGCAGCGCAGAAATCAATGCCGCAAATTGCGCTTCGTTGATGTACTGCAGTTCATCGATGAACATTACCACTGCCGTGCCGGCCTCTTTCGCAGCGATCCCGACCTGTTCCAGAAGGGTAGCCAGATCGGTTTCCAGATCGCCGTTATCGGCAAGTCCGGGTTCGGGTTCGTAATCGATGCCGACTTCGATGTCGTGGTATGTGATCCGCAAAGCCTTGGCAAAACCCGCCAGGGCGCTGAGCCCTCGCTTCGCCATGTCCTTTGCTGCTTCGACTCGGCTCAGACGCAACAGCGCGACTCGTAACTGGGGGGCCAGGAGCGCCGGCAATGATCGCCCCTCAGGGGCTTCCATGCGGACGGTCTGCATTCCGTCGGCTTCGGTATCGATACGCATCCGTTCGAGGAGTACGGTTTTACCGACTCCCCGAAGCCCCACCAAGAGGACACTCTTGGCCGGATTGCCGATCCGGATCCGCTGCAGCGCGATTCGCACGATGCGGCGCAACTCGTCTCGGCCAGCCAGCTCTGGCGGCGGAGAGCCGGCTCCTGGGGCGTATGGGTTACGTACGGGATCCACGGTTATACCAACCTTACCAATGTTATCGTCGCAAGATAATATTAGTAAGCTTAGTTGATATCAAGCGCTGGCCATTGAAGGCCGATGAAACTCCTGTGCGAATAGCCAGCAGCGGGTAAGCTCGCGAACCCGCCATGCGATGTTTTCGAGGCGCCGGAAACCGGCGCCCTGCTCCCGTCGGGACCCGGCTGGCCCCACTCAGGTGCAAACTTGTTAGCCCCCGAATTTGTATCGTGTTTATTCCAGAGACAAAAGCAATCATTCGTATTGGTTCGTCGTGGTTTTAATCATGAGGCGGAAATATAGGCGACACTGGGATGCTTGAAGAAAGAGCGCACCAAGGCGGGATGCTTGCCGATATCGGCCAACTGGTCATGCACACGTTCTTGCAGGGTCTCGCCTTTTTGCAGGGGCCGGCGGGCGTTGCCGGTACGCTTGGCGTGGCTCCACACCAGTTCATCCGGATTCAGGTCGGGGGCATAGCCCGGCAGGAAATGCAGCGTCAGCTTGCCTTGCGTGCTGGCGACATACGTCTTGACCCCCGCCTTCTTGTGCGCGGGCAGTCCGTCGAGCACCAGGTGCAAGGGCTTCCTGCGGCGGTGCATCAGCTTCCTGAGCAAGTCCACAAACAGTTCGCCGTTCAATGCCCCAGGGTAGATGGCGAACCAGAAGCCGCCCTTCATGCTGACGGCCGAGGCCGCACTGATACTTTGCCGCTGCCCGGGCACCGCGACCACCGGTGTGCGACCCTTGGCGCCCCAAGTCCTGCCCTGCACGGCGTCGGCGCGAAAGCCGGATTCGTCCCAAAACAGAATCTCGGCTTTCTCTTCCCTGGCACGCTGCATCAGCGCCGGATAGGTCTCGTGCTGCCAGCGCTCAATCGCCGCCGGATCACGCTGGTAAGCGCGCTGCAGCGGCTTTTGCACCGTCAGGCCCAGTCGCGCCAGCAGCGCACCAATCGAGGACAGGCTCAGGGTGATGCCAAATTTGCTCTGCACCAAGTCCCGCACCAGACCCCGTGTCCACAGCCCGGTGTCGAAGCCATGTTCCATCGGCGAGTGCCCGTCGATCCAGCGCAATACCTGCCGCGCCTGCTGCGCGGTGAGTTTCGGGGGCCGTCCAGTGATCGGATGCGACGCCAGCGCCCGCAGCCCATGGCCGCGGCCCGCCGCCGCTTTCAGCCAGCGATAGATCACGCTGCGATGAAATCCGTAGCTGGCGATCACCTGGCTCGGCGCTTCGCCTTCCCGCACCCGCTCAATGGCCATCCTACGAATCGTCTCCAGCGTCCCGTGATCCAGTTTTCGTCCGTCTCGTTTCATCCTCATCGGATCGCCAGGACGGCGAAAGTTCCCCATCATGTCGCCTTACTTCCCGCCTTCTGAGTAAACAACCGGCTAAAGCAAATCTCCACATGACGGGCACTTTATATTGAATGGGTTGAGCGGCTCCATAGCATGATACGACCAATATTCCCCGTTTTTTATCAGCCTGTTACCACAACCGCCGCAGTAATTGAACGTGGTGAAATGATTGCAGTCATTGCAAGTCACCCACCATGCTTTTTGATTTTTTGGGCTTTGTCGGCAGGACACATCTGACGAGCCGCAGACCAAGCAGAACAACGGGTTTTCTGGCAACGCGCCATGCTTGCCGGACGTTGCATTGTTGTTCTCTATTCCATATTGCAAAAACATACCGATCGCGCGCTGCAAGGAATCGAGATAGGCCCCGTTGCCAATCGGCGAAAGATAAATCCCTCCGTATCGATGATTTGGCGGATATTCATCCCAGTCAAAGAGCCGCACTTCGCCATAGTAGTTGTCACGGGACCACTCCTGTGGGGTTGCTCGAATCGGGAGAGCGCTGGAAGAGGGGTGCATAACGAAAACTGCATTCTGCCCCCCTTCCGCGTAATCTTTTTGGTTATAGAGTTCGTAGACGATTTGCTGTAGACCGCCGTGCCGTTTGTTATCTATCTCTTGATAGAATTTGGCGTCCATAACAAAGCGCCTCATCCGCGAGGAGTCACTGTCATTGTAGCCGGGGACGACATCCAGGACAAAATCAGGTCGCTTCCCATTCTCCAACTCCATCTCGTAGTGCAACCGGATTTTTCGGTGCAACTGCGAATGCTCAAAATCGATTGCTACATTGCGTCCCTGATCCAATACCTGCGTGATCAATTTGCGTTTCCAGCCCTCCTCCGGCCGGTATCGGTACTTAAACACCAGTACCTTGATGATTTGAAGCAAGCACCAGCGTTCGTACAACATGGAGATATTCACGAGCCCGATTTCTTCGATGCGATCCAGAGCCAGCAGGATCTCATCATCGTCGATGCCAGACCGCTCTTTGATCTTCGAAAAGGCGCTATGAATACCTTGGTAAGCTGGATTCTGGACGTAGGTCATGGAGTTAGGGAATCTGGCATCCAACTTGACCTTCTTTTTTTCAAAGACCGCTAACGCTTCACGTAGGGCATGCAATTTTGGTGCCAACTCCCGACTCAGAGTGGCCAAATTCTCGTGTTTAGCCTCAACTAAGCCGATAATTCTCCCTATAGAAATGGTCTCGCGTTGCTGCTGCTCGGCTTCATCTGGTCTCAATGGGCGTCGCCAGTTGCGACTCTCCATATCGCCGACCTTTTGTTGATAAACTCTAAATCGCTCAGTTAAATCTTCATATTTCTCCGAATATACGATCCTAAATTCTGATACAGCAAGCAGTGTAAAGTTGTGCCTTGGTTTTTTATTCTTGGTGCGGATGATGTTGTAATCAATATCTCCAAATATTTCATATTCAAATTCTGGCCTAATCTGATCGCTGAACACACCAAAGTCGACGGTTACATAACCCCCATCGTGTGGCTTAAACCAATCCTTGCCGGCTCGTGAACGCACGACGGCAAGAAAAACTCCTTGAATATAGTCTGCCCTTTTACCTTGGGCTACTTGAATGCGAGGGACATGCGTACCTTGGCAGCATGGCTGACCATTTACTGGTTGTTCGCAAATCAACTGAGCAAAGTAATTGTTCTGTGTAGACATCTGGCTTTCCAGCTCTCTCAGCGCTCGCTCCTTATCTTGCATGTCATGCATAACTGCATCTTTATTGATGACTTTCTGATTGGAAAATTTGGACAAGCGTTGTCGATGAGTTACCAAGCTTCGCTCAATGGAACGCGCTTGAGTGGCCGCGACAGTGCACAGCGCCTTGGTGATTTGATATACCTTGCGCAGGGCATAGTGTGCGTAGCGATTATCCGGGATATCTGAAGTTTCCTGATAGGCCCGGCTGGTTAATGTCCGGCTCGTACCTCGCGTGGATAACTCCATAAAGGTTCGAGGCACCGGCCTGACATCCTTGCGGGGTTTCAGGCGCTGCACTTCCCGCAACTCGACTTTGGGTTTTTGCAGGACACGGTCCACACATTCAATGAACTTTCTGATGGCACGCAGCGTCGTCTCATCTAATAGGTTATGCTGGCTTCGCTTTGCTGCGGCACTGATGTAGCTGGTGTCATCCAGGATAAGCTCCCAAAAGTCAGTTTGAAAGTCACGCAGGTAGCCTTCCAACTGTTGATGAGTAAAGGTTGAAGAGGAGATGTTAACGCGACAGGTGTGGGCTCCAACTTGGATCCGGACCTGGCCCGCGCCTCGGTAGATGTCCGACAACCAACGGCCACGTTGCTTATCCCAAGTCTTACCCTCCACCCACCAGCAAAGACCGGTTACCGGATCGGTGACCGGCAGCAACTCTATTGACCTACCGTTTTCCAGCACAAAGCGAGGAACATCGTCTGACTGACTATCGAGCCGGATGGCAAATTGCCCCTGGCTGCCATTGTCAATCTGGCTATAGTTGACGATTTCAACCTGAACCGTGTTCTCGTCAACTGCCTCTAACTCTAAAGCTTCATGCGACTCCACAATTTTCTTGGCGGTCGCCTGATCCTGCCAAATTACCTGAATGTATTTGGCTTCCTGAATGTCGCCCACGGATCACGCCCAGTAGTTAACGATGCCATCGTTCGCTTTTGCCTTATTGGCAATCAACGGCAATGCCTTTTTGACTGAGAATTCGTCATCCAACGATTCATCGAGTTCAAGGGCGTTGTTTAGGTTCGCCGCCAAGCCAAACAGGAGATCCAGCTTGGTGACCCCCGCCGCCTCCTTGTTGCCATCAAACGTCAACTTTGGCAATACTTTGTGCAGTACAAAGTTGTTGATGGCCAGATCAACGTCGTCATTAAATTCAGAGAAGATGTTGAGGTAGTTCAGCCCCTGCCGAATAGCGCGCAAGCCAAACTCCACCCCCATGGGATGAAAATACTCTCGGTTTAATTCAACAAAACGCCGGCAGAATGGATGGTCCTGATCGAATTTTGGATAGGGCACGCGTTGCCCCAGATCGTCCAAATCCACTTGCAACGGTTTGCTGACGTCGCCAAAGCCATAGCTGGTCACCTGATCGATGATGCTCTGCCAATCCGTCAATAGAGGGCTTTTGAATTTCATCACATGTGCCCGGTCAAGGATCTTGGGCGACAAGTAATGTGTAGTTTCATCAATATTGATGGCGCCGATGATGCGCACATTAGGCGGAAACCGGAGAGAGGAAGGCGTATTTAATACTCCCGCTAGCATGCGTCTGATATCGGAATGGTATTTAATTAGAGAGTCTTTATCGCTGAAGCCAAAAGCCCTGCGGAGTTCGGCGTTGATCTCTTCATCCTGTAACAGTTTGACGAAGGTGACCACATCCTCCTTTTGGTACTTGTCCTTTGCACCGCGAATGATCTCCATTACCTGTCTCAGTTCGGACAGAACATGGGCGGATTCATTGTCTGAAAACAACTCAACCTCGGGCGCACCATTCCGTTGCTCCAACTTGGACAGGAAGTCAGCAAAGTAATATTCCACCCGGGCAAGATTCATTTCATCCAGGCAGATGAGGTATGGCACATCCGGATTTTTATTGGCCTCAATAAGGGCTTCAAGAAACGGCGTGGCCAAATATTTCTTTTCCAGCGGATTGTAGTAGCCCAGTAGATCTTCCGAACTGGTCCAGTTCGGCTTCACCGGGATGATCTTGGCCACCCCTCCAATCGCCGCTGCAACCGACTGCACCAGATTGGTTTTTCCTGATCCCGAGTCGCCAGCCAAGACGATCAGATCATGCGTTCGCAGCAGTGCAAAGAAATTTTCAAGCACATGACGCGGATAGAGGATGTCGCGCTCCAGCAGGTAGGCCTGAATATACGAAACCCCTACGGCATAATCGCCTCCCAAGTCTTGCCCAAAACTCAGTCGCCCTTCATCTCTCTTGCTGTCCCGCCGATCGCCAAACAGCAACTCGAACTCTTCAGCATCGATAAATTCGAGTTGCTTGAGGATGGTGGCTTTGTCATCAATATAGTGCTTCAGGCGTTCAAGGTATTGTGACATTTTTTTCTCTGCCTTTTCATGTGTTGCTTGCAATAACACTAGCTTTTCCGCTTCTTCGGTCTGGCGATATTGAAGTTGGCTGATTGCCTCTTTCAGGCGTGCGTTTTCCTGCTCAACCTGAACATGATCATTTCGAGCCTTGGCCATCTCGGCCTGCGCCTCTTTTTGAGCGCTCAGGACTTCTATTAAGGCCCGTTTTGCCGTCTCGACATTGGTCTCAATTTCAGCTTTTAGCTTCGATTCCAGTTCACCGAGTTCCCGCTTTTTCAACCCCAGATAATGTTCGTAAACCAATTCACTGATTAGAGTGGCATCTTCAGTCGAAATCAGTTGCTCGCTGATCGAAACAGGGATCTTTTTCAGCGGGATTGCGGATCCTGGCTTGACGGTAACCGCAAGGGGGTTCCCGTGTTTTTCTCGGTGGTTATGGGGAGAGAGTTCAAGTTCGCAGCGGATGAATTTATGCCCTGATTCGACCAAATCCCAACCATATGTGGAGGGAATGTAAATCCCACGATCTTTGAGTGGGTGTGCTACCTCACAGGGATACGACAGGAAAGCGTTGTCCCGCACGCTGCGCACTTCTGACAATTTCACGAACTGTTTGTCGGCGAAACCCGCGACCGTTAATTGTCCCCAAACCTCTAGTTTATTTCCCGAACATCCCCAACTCTGTCTAAGTACCTGTAGCAGTTCGGCGTCGGACATACCTTTCAGCTCCGGATGCTCATAACGCTTTGTTGAGCCGGGCTTTGGAGACAAGTCGGTAGCCGAAACGCCGGCTGCAACCAACGTCGCCCTTGGCGATTCATTCTCACCAGAATAAGATTGGGGCATCTTCAGTTCATCGGATGACTCTTCGCCCATAAGATTGGCTTCATGCTCAGCTTCAAGCGCCACGTTTTCGTCGTGATTAACGGCAACCGCAGACGCGTCAGGTTGGTTTCCGACATCATCGGTAGATGGAGACTGTCCCTTGCTGAACCATTTCTTCCAACGTTCGCTGTATTTATCCATGCTTTAGCTCAACACCTCCCTCTAGCCCTGAGTTCCACGCTGTAGCGCGTAGGGTCCATCGACTAGTTGGACGAAGCCGCTACGCAGCGATGGTTTTATTATGACAAACGAAGAGATTACCGCAAGATGGTTGCGAAGTCTGCAGGCCTTGCGGAGCAGCAGTACCGATGCATTTGGGGTCAGGAGCTCGGTGTCAGCTCTAGCGCGGGTGCGCTTGGCAATTAGGGGAGAAACCGCCATCGGATCAAATTCTGACTGTCGATGCCGTCGTTCATGAATGGCTTGCTCATGGCGCAAATAGCCAGTCCGCCCCGATCACCCTCGCGTTCCTACCTGCGTCACTTTACCGATCAAAAGGCCTTTCGCACGCGGTGGAAATCTCTGTACTACTGGCTCCAAAAACCAAAGAAACCAGTAGCATCCGCAAAACCAACCCCGCCGACAGACTC